>CANLGD010000035.1 GCA_947490145.1 Flavobacteriia bacterium | reverse complement strand
CGAATATTTCCTTCTGATACATCACCCGAGCGGAAATATTTTGAGAATTTTTCAATCCATTCTTCAGGCATTAAACCCAAAGTTCCGTCACCTAAAGTTACAAATCGATTGGCGTTTTTAATTGCTTTTTGAATTTGCTTTAATGAAATATCTTCCTCTCCAAATTTAATTTTGAGCGAAGTATCAAACCAATCCAAACCACTACTCACCGCAACTGCGACTTTCATTTTAGTCATGCTGATTTTTGTATTCAATTTATTGAAACCAAGGATTTCAATGTCATGATTTTTCCAAGTTTCAAACGCATCGATAAACCAACCAGAATCTAAGAATTTCTTTTTATGTAAATACAAATATTCAAATTGACCTAACTGTTCTTCAAATTCTAGGTGCTGACGCAGTAATAATCCAGCAAATTTATTTTCCTCCAATTTATCTCTTTCAACAGTAAACCATTGATCATCGTCATCTCTCTCGTGAATTTGTTTTAAACTTAAAATCGGAATTTCAAGATTTCCATATTTTATGGTGGGCGTAATTAAAATGTAATTTTCTGATTCAGTCAAATAAATCATTTTTTTGATTTCAGTTTCAAAACCTTTTTGAATTAATTGTTGTTTGCTCGCCGTTTTGATAAAAGCATAATTTATTTCAACTTTATTTTCAATATTATTCAAGTATTTTTCTTTAAATTCATCAAATTTACTTTCGTGAATGATAATTTTAAAATTGTGTTCTTTGAAAAATTGATAGATTTTTAAATAATATGCGTTGTCGATAAGGTAAAATTTACTCTCGTGTAAAAAGATAAATTGGTAACGTAATTTAACTGTTCGTAAATTTATTTTTTGGTTATTTATATGAATATATGACAAAATCTCATACATCGATTCATTTTGTTTTACGCTGAAAGATAAGTTTGAGAAATCTGGAATAACGATTTGTATTTCCTTGACTGAACTAGAAGTAATGTTGTCTGAAATTTTTGTGTCGTGGTAATAAAATTTTAAACCCAAGGGGTTTTTAGCAATGGTTTTGAGAGCTTTTATTTTTTCAGGATTAGAAATTTTATTTTCATATTGGTCTTTAAAATATGAAAGTGCACTTAAAAAACGAATGGAATCAATATCTTCGTAATTTTCTAATTCTCCAATGGCATTTATTTCAGTTAAAGGATTTTTAATTTTTCCTTCTTTGGATATTTTCGCTTCAAAAAAGTAAATAAAAAAATTGTCTGTGTAACGTGATTGAGTAAAAACCAATCCTTTTTCGCAAATTAATTGGATGTTTTTTGATAATTCATCTTTTATTGAAGCTTTTTCTGGAAGTAATTTTAAATCTAAAGAACGAAAACTATCTTCATTTAAAGCTATTAATTCCTTCTTTTTTGGAACTACGTAAACACTTCCGTACTTCTTTTCTACCGTAAAATAATCATCTAAATTTTCCAAATTCTCTAAGCCGTAGGCTTTAGCTTGAATTTTAAATTTTTCATTTCTTATTCGAGGAATAAAATAAAAACCAATTTCGTCATTTTTTTTAAGAATATATAAAAATGAGGTAATGTGTTTGCACATTTTCCGCTTGATACTTTTACAATTGCATTCTAAATGCAGCGTTTCATTTTCAGGAAAATAGTCTGCTTTTACTTTTGTGCTGTCCCAATGTGAAGTGATGTTGTAAAAAATTCCATGGTTAATTTCTAAATCATAACTATCACAGGAATATCTTCGAATAATATCTTGTGGCTTTTCAGTAGAAAAAGTTTCAATCAATTCATCATTTAATTCGTCGAAAGAAAAATTCTCAAAAACAAAAAGTGTTGGCTGTGGATGTCTTAAATTTGGACTTATTGTATGAAATTTTTGGGGTAAATCATCAAATGGGATTTCTTCAAATTCAGTATTTTGAGCCAAGTCCTTCATAATTTCTAATTTAGCTTTTTTTTCCTTGTTTAAGATTATGATTTGACCTTCAGTACTATTCTGCTGCGTTATTGGGAAAATAATTTTTTCATCAGCCTTTAATAGTGCATTAATAATGTGTTTACAAATTCCAGAATAAGAATATGGACAGCTGCAAGAACTTTTTAGAATATGTTTCGAGTCGTAAAAAACTTTTACTATATATTTTTTAGTCCCTAAAACTTTGGCTTCCAAATGACTTTCAAAAAAATCAATTCTTTCAACTTGCGAATCATTCACTTTTCTACGTGTGTCAATTGTGGAATTTGTTTCTACGTAAATTAGAATCGCTGAATTGTTGAATTTCATTTTTGATTGTTTTGCTTGAGTTAAAAGTGTAAAAATTGTTTCATACAAAATTAAAATTTTATTTTGAATTTGAATAGTATTCTAAGAAGAAGAATTATGAGTAATTTTGAATTCTAAATCTTAAAAATGGTAAATTACAATCCTAAATCTTGGTTAATTTTAATTTTTACAATTCACAAAAGTGATACATTGAGAATGTTGTGGAAAGAACTTATCTACATGGGACTTTTTACCTTACTAATTAATTTTTTTGTGCTAACTTTTTTCCCTAAAGCTCATTCGTTAGAAAAATTAATTTCTGTTTATTCCTTAGTCGGATTTGTAATTTCTCTTTTATTGGTATTTAGAACAAATACTGCTTATGACCGTTGGTGGGAAGGACGAAAAAAATGGGGGGAAGTTGTAAATGACACACGAAATATAGCGGTAAAATTAAATCTAATAACCAAGAATCAAGAAGATAAGGATTTTTTTGCTCGGATGATTCCAAATTTTGTATTTGGAATGAAAGAACATTTGAGAAAAGGTATTATTTGGGAAGAGCTAAATATAACGGAAATTGAAAAGCTGATTTTAGAAAATAAGTCACACGTCCCACTTTCAATTGTGAAACTTTTGTATCAAAAAATAAAACATTTATATGATAAGAATGAAATTTCTGGAGAAGAATTTATCATCTTAGATAAAAACCTAAATAGTTTGATGGACTCTTGTGGAGCTTGTGAACGAATTAAAAACACACCAATTCCATACTCTTATAGTATTTTCTTGAAAAAGTTTATTTTCATCTATGTGGTAACTTTACCTTTGGCATTTGTTACTATTTTTGGGTATTTTTCGGCTTTAATTGCAACCTTTGTGTTTTATATCTTAGTAAGTATGGAAGTTTTAGCCGAAGAAATAGAAGATCCTTTTGGAACAGATGATAATGATTTACCTGTTGACGAAATTGCAAGTAAAATAAAAAATTCTGTCGAAGAAATATTTGAGTAAAAATCTGAAGATTATTATACCAAAAAGATGATTTAGGATTAAGTATGCCATTTTTTAATTGTTTTTTGCTGTTTAAAAAATAAAACACTAATGTTTGGCATAGCAATGGAAGTTTCATCTTCAGCAAGTGCAAAAGATTATTTTGTGTCTGTTACGAATCAGTATTTTCAGTTATGGTCAGATACAATTTGGCAATTACACAAGTTTTAGACCTTCCGTTTTTATCTAAAGATGTAAATGGAATAACTTCATAGGTAATGACTCTTTTGATTTTGATGACACAGAAGATGGTGGTTTTATTCTCAATGTAAAAGACGAAAAAAACAAAAGTTTTGTAGTTGATTACTAAAGAGATTTAGATTATGTTATCGTGCATACCATAAAAGCTGACGGAAGTTACGGCACTTAATGGAGATTTCACAACAGAAAATAACTACATTTTCTTTAAAAATATTTTAAAAGGTGGAAAATTTAGTCCTACCTTTTTTGTTTTAAGTCATTTTCCCATCTCATTAATTTCTTAATGCTAACTTTTTAGAGTAAATTTGTACTTTGTTAAAATCAAAAGTAGTTTCAAACATTAAAATATTTCATGAAAAACATTCGTAATTTCTGCATCATTGCTCATATCGACCACGGAAAAAGTACTTTGGCTGACCGTTTATTACAGACAACAGGAACGATTTCAGATCGAGACATGCAAGCTCAAGCCTTAGACAACATGGATTTGGAACGCGAACGTGGAATTACGATTAAAAGTCATGCCATCCAAATGAATTATAAAAAAGATGGTGTTGATTATGTCTTGAATTTAATAGATACTCCGGGGCATGTTGATTTCTCTTACGAGGTTTCTCGTTCAATTGCTGCTTGTGAAGGTGCTTTGTTGATTGTTGATGCTTCTCAAGGGATTGAAGCGCAAACAATTTCAAACTTATATTTGGCTCTAGAACATAATTTAGAAATTATTCCAATTTTAAATAAAATGGATCTTCCTGGAGCAATGCCAGAAGAAGTTTCTGATCAAATCATTGAGTTGTTAGGTTGCGATATTGAAGATATTATTCAAGCTTCAGGCAAAACAGGTTTAGGTGTGGATGCAATTTTAGATGCCGTAATCAAAAGAGTTCCTGCTCCAACTGGAGATGAATCTGCTCCGCTTCAAGCAATGATTTTTGATTCAGTATTTAATTCATTTAGAGGGATTATTGCTTATTTTAGAATTAGAAATGGTGTTATTAAAAAAGGGGATAAAGTTCAATTTTTCAACACTGGAAAAACATATAACGCTGATGAGATTGGGATTTTGAAAATGGATTTAAGTCCCAAAAATGAGGTAAAAGCCGGTGATGTTGGTTACATCATTTCGGGAATTAAAACAGCAAAAGAAGTAAAAGTTGGTGATACAATTACATTGGCAAGTAATCCTTGTTTGGAGGCAATTCACGGTTTTGAAGATGTTAAACCAATGGTTTTTGCCGGAATTTATCCAGTAGAAACAGATGAATACGAAGAATTACGTTATTCAATGGAAAAATTGCAGTTGAATGATTCTTCTTTGGTTTTTGAACCAGAATCTTCAGCTGCTTTGGGTTTTGGTTTCCGTTGTGGCTTCTTAGGAATGCTTCACATGGAAATCATTCAAGAAAGATTGGAACGTGAATTTAATATGACCGTTATTACAACCGTACCTAACGTTTCATACTATTGCTACAACCGCCGTGAACCAGAAAAAGTAATTATTGTAAATAACCCTTCTGAATTGCCAGATCCTGCAGGAATTGACCACATCGAAGAACCTTATATTAAAGCGCAAATCATCACGAAATCAGAATATACAGGACAAGTTATGAGTTTGTGTATTGACAAACGTGGCGAACTAAAAAATCAAGTTTATTTAACGCAAGATCGCGTGGAAATTACCTTTGAAATGCCTTTGGCAGAAATCGTTTTTGATTTTTATGATCGATTGAAATCTGTTTCGAGAGGTTACGCATCATTCGATTATCATCCAATTGGTTACAAAACTTCGGATTTAATTAAAATGGATCTGTTACTGAATGCAGAACAAATTGATGCACTTTCAGCCTTGGTTCACAGAAGTAATGCTTATCATTTAGGAAAAAGAATTTGCGAAAAATTAAAAGAATTAATTCCTCGTCAACAATTTGAAATTCCTATTCAAGCTGCAATTGGAGCAAAAATTATTGCTCGAGAAACAATTAAAGCCTTGAGAAAAGATGTTACAGCAAAATGTTACGGTGGTGATATTTCTCGTAAACGTAAATTACTTGAAAAGCAAAAAGAAGGTAAAAAACGTATGAGACAAATCGGTAGAGTTGAAGTTCCGCAGGAAGCATTTATGGCAGTTTTGAAGTTGAATGATTAATAAGAAGATTGATAGATCATAGACAAAAGAGAAAAGACTTGTTTCTTTGCTCATTGAAAATTAAGTTTTTCTTACTATTTTTTCTGTTTAATTTTTTACTATTCTCCCAAAAATTAGATTCAATTCAAAATGGGAAAAACATTTATTTTGAGAATTTGTTTCAAGTAAATAATGTAATTTATCGTTCTGAACAACCGAGTAAAATTGGAATTAAAGAACTCGAAAAACTTGGCATAAAATCAATTCTTAATCTCAGAAATATCAAAAATGATCATTGGATTATTAGGCATTCAAATTTGTTCTATTTTCAGGAAAGAATTAATGCTTGGACAATGACTGAAAATCAATTATTGAATGCTTTATCCTTGTTGAAGAATGCTGAAAAACCTGTTTTGATTCATTGTGTTCATGGTTCTGATAGAACAGGAACGGTCATTGCTGCCTATAGAATTCTATTTGAAAACTGGACCAAGGAAGCAGCAATAAAAGAATTATTAGAGAGCCAATATGGATTTCACAGCGTATTTGAAAATTTAATTCTTTTATTAAATAAACTAGATATTGAAAAGTCTAAAATAAAACTAGAAATTTAATTTAGTCATTTAAAACAAACCATTTATAGTCAATGGTTTGTTTACAATATTTAACTTAAGTGTTAATCTAATTTTCTGAGAATAACTGTCAAAGTAACTAGCCTTTTCCAAGTTACTACTCATTACAAGAGGGAAATACATTCCAAAAACCTTCCCTAAACGAATCGCAAGTCCAGCATTGTAGACAAAGGTATTCACGGAATTTTCATTAAACGTTCCAAAATCAGCAAAGATACCAAATGGTTTTATGGGTAATTCAACATACAAATTTGCTGCAGTTAACCAAGTACTTGTTGTACCGAAGTTTGAGGTACTTTTAAAACCTCCAATATTTTCTTGACGAAATGTGTTTTTATAATTGTTGGTTCTATCAAAATAATATTCTTCTAAAAACACATCTTGACTTCCTGAATTTCCTGCTAAAGAGTAGGAATAGTTTGTTACTCCATAATTATTACTAAATGGATCGAAGTCCCAATATTTTCCCGCAAATAAACGCAATTCAATCCACGTTTTCTTTTTGTTTTTCAAATACTTGTATCTAAAAGTTGATTCTATATTTGAACGAACAAAGTTTGAAGAAGAATTCAAATCAGCAAAATAATCTGTTCTAGCTGCAGCATCAATTTGAAAATCTGGTTTTTTGAAGAGAAAATTGTACTTCAAAAATGCACCACCATAATTTGAAAAAGTTGTTCTGGAGGGACTAGGAAAAATAGCAAGAGCTGGGCCATCATAATAATTTTGTTCGTATTTATAAATTCCTTGCAATAATAAATTTTGACTTATTGCACTTGCTTTTCCTCTGTTTCCAAGTTTTAAATAAATATAAGGGGAAATTCCAACATAAAAACATTTAGTATTTTCATATCCAAACGATTTTACAGAAGTTCCAATTCTTGTTAATTTAATTGCAGTTGTAGGCAAGAATGTATAAGAAAATTCAGCTACTCCAGCAATGTTTTTTCTACCAAGGGAATACATAGGCGCAAGCACATATTGAAAACGTTTGAATGGAATTCCCATATTATGTGAAACTAATCCTAAGGCAAATTTATCAACTGTATTTACTGCAAAAATTGGTGACCAAAAATTATTGGATTTATTTCGCTCGCTGTCTCCCAAGAAAAATTCGTATTTCAAGGGTTCTTTTTTGTTGAACAACCAAGATTTATTCCAGGAATTATTTGTCCTGAAAAGTTCTGGTATTTGTCTATTCAAATCAATTACAGCGCTGTCAGGCTTTTGCGTTCCAAAAACTAAATTACTCAATTTTTTATCCGAAGGAGAAGTCCATTTCGTTTCCATTTTATTTTCAAAACTCAAAGTAACAGGAATTGGTCCGTTTACATGACCTTTATTTTTTACTTTGACCGTCGTTTTTCCATCTTTTACTTTTACTTTTTTGATTTTATAATCAATGTAATTTGTTGTTTGAATCAAATCATCAAAAAGCCAATTTAAATTTTTACCTGAAGTTTTTTCTAAAACAGTACGAATATCTTCAGGTTGTGGATGTTTAAATTTCCATGAATCAAAATACAATTGCATCGATTTATCAAATTGGTTTTCTCCTAAAAATTCTTTCAAATAGTGAAAAACCAGACCTGTTTTTTGGTACATGATAAATCCATAATTTCCAGAAGTAAAATCAGCTGATGGAGTTTCAATTGGTTGATCTTCACCTAAAATTGCCATCATTCTGTAAGAAATATCTCCCGAATCCTGGTGATCTAAATCATTCATGTGAAAGCGACCATTTAAAACCATATCAGACATTTCTGTGTTATTTGGATATTTTGTTTGAACGTATCGAATTTCATTTAAGGTATTTAAACCTTCGTCCATCCAACCGTGCATTCGTTCATTTGAACCCAAAATGCCATAAAACCAATTGTGTCCTACTTCGTGCAGAATCACAATTTCAAGCTGCATTGCATTTGGCGTATTTCCAATTACCGTAACATTTGGATATTCCATTCCGCCACCTGCGCTTATTGTTCCATCAACTGCAGTGATTTGATTATAGGGATAATCGCCATTCCATTTTGAATAATAAAATGCCCCATCGTTAATATATTCAATTGCTTTTTCCCATAAAACGGCATTTTGCTCTGTAAACATTGCCCATGTTGTTACTTTTCGCTTTGAGTTTGGCATCTCAACTTCCCCTTTTAAAACATGAAAACGTTTGTCTGCAAACCAAGCAAAATCATGGACATTTTTTTGGGTATATCGAATCGTTTTATATTCAGAATCGCTTGCAGGAAATTCACTCGCTTTCTTTTTTCCTTTTGTTGCTTGAAATTTTCCGTTTTTATAATTTTCAAGTGTTTTTTGAGATAAATCATTCAAAAAATCTATTTCACTGTCGGTTTGTAGATCTCCCGTTGCTCCAACAACGTAATTTTTTGGTAGTGTGATTGAAACCTCAAAAGAACCATATTCTGAATAAAATTCTCCTTGATTCAAATACGGTATTTGATTCCAGCCATTTTTATCGTAAACTGCTGGTTTTGGGTACCATTGTGTAATTTGATAGGATTGTCCAACATGTCCCATACGAGAAATTTCTCCACTTGGCAGTTTTACTTTAAAAGGAGTTGAAACGGTAATTCTTTCTCCAGAAAGCAAAGGTTTGGACAAATAAATTTTACAAATATCAATATTCTGAGGATTGATTTCCCATTTCACTTTTTCTCCATTTATCTTAAAATCAAGTGAATCAACTCCACCTTTATCAATTTCTTTTCCAAATTGAAGTAAAGTCTCATTGCTTTTATACAATTGTTTTCCAAGAGCAGTTTTTCCATTTCTGTATGCATTTGCCCATAGGTGAACATAAATAATATCAAGCGAATTAGGCGAATTATTCAGATATTCAAAACTTTCAAAAGCTGAAATTGCGTTGTCAATATCGTTTAATTTGACTTCGATTTTGTAATTGACTTCTTGTTGCCAATATGTTTGAGAAAGAATATTTCCGCTTATAATAAAACTTAAAAGAATTGAAAAATAGTTCATATATAATTTTGAATAAATTGTTTACAAAGATAGCTATTGCTTACAAAAAATTACAAAAAATTTATTGAACAATTATTTATACTTCAATTCCATAGTTAGCTCAGTAAAATTTTACGTAATGAATTCTGTTACTTAGGAAATTTCATAAAAACATATACGTGTAATGAAATTATATTTCAATTATAAATTTCTTATTTTGTAAAAGTTTGAAGTGTTAATTTGCGAAAACAAATCATCTAAAATTGGATAAAACCTTTTGTAAGTAGATAAGAAAGTTATTTTTTATTAATCAAATGAATAACTGAGAATTCCAGTCCTCTATTACTGTATTCGTATAAATATCCTGTTACTATGCAATAACTTGCTCTAAAAACACTTCCATTTACTTTAAGTCCTAAATATAATATAGTTGCATTTTTTTTTCTATGTCCAATACCAAAGCTTGCTTCATACTGTTTATTTAATTTGTACAACAAAAGTAAACGCATATTTAACTCGTTTGCTTTTGCTTGATTCATATATAGAAATTCAGGATTTAAAGAAATTCTATCATCAACTTTGTAAATTGCTCCACCATGGAAATTATACCGTATTGGTAAGGTACTGATTACTCCATTTATTAAAGATTGATTAGGTTTTGTTATATTATACAAGGAGAAACCTGAGTAGGCTGTGTGCTTATCATTACGAAATTTAGTACGATAATAAATACCAAAATTTACATTAAATTTATAAACATTTGCTCTAATTAAGTTTTCTCCGCTTTCAATATTACTATCAAAACCATTTTGAGCAGTTGGAGAATATTGTGAACCATAGGTATTATTTTGTGGATTAACATTTATGTTCACCAAGCCACATTGCAAGCCAACTGATAAATTTTGCCTTTGAGAGCTATCTAAGGCAGGATTTATGATATTATAAGCAGTTGATAACATAAGATTATTTGTAGTGAAAATACCATTAACACTCTGATTATTTCCGATGTATTGACCTAGTGAAAATCTCCTATTTAATGGTATATCTATCGCTCCAGCGATAGTCCTAAAGGAACCGTTTGCATTTGAATATTTAGCTATTTGATCCCTGTAATTAATATTTAACTTAATTCCATTTTTGCCACTTAATCTTTCTCCAGTTAAAGCAGGGTTGATATTTAGCGGATTTGCATCAAATTGGGAGAGATGAAAATCTTGAGCTAAACTAATTTTTAATAAAAAAAAAGGTGTTAGTATTATATAAAATATTTTTTTCATACTGCAATGTATATGTTATCGAGTAAGATTTACTACTCCATAAAGATTAATTTCTTGATTGTCTAGAGATTTTCCTTTTATTGTGTATTCGTATGCCCCAATTGGTTGAATTGTTCCTTCGAATGTTCCATCCCATCCTACTTCCTGACTGCTGCTTATAAAAATTTGATTTCCCCATTCATTATAAATTTTTAGTTCAATTTCTAAAAATGGGCCGCCAAGAATCATGAAAATATCATTATTGTTATCGCCGTTTGGTGAAAATGCAGAGGGAAGAGCAATTTCGTTAGACCCAGAAATATAAACTTCTATGCATGAGGTATCTTTGCACCCATAAGAACTGGATGCTATTAGGCAAACTTCAAAATTTCCAGTATCCAAATAAGTATGTTCTGGATTATTTAAATCAGAATAATAGCCATCCCCAAATATCCAATATGGATTAGAATTGTTTTCTGAAAGATCCATAAATGAAATATTTGCAAGCGGAACAATTGCTTTTTCAGAGGAAGCACTGAACAAGGCCACGGGCCCATTTTGTAGAGAAATGAAATTATCTTTTGTAAGTGAATCACTGCAGCCCTGTGTTGTTGTAATAACTTGTTTCACTGCATAAAAACCAATCGAATCATAAATGACGCTAGGGTCTTTCATTACCGAAGTATTGCCGTTTCCAAAAGTCCAAAAATAACTTGAATTGTTTGGAGCTATTGATAAATTCTGAAAGTCTACTGCAAGAGGAGCGCATCCACTAAAATTATTCACAGTAAAATCGACCACTGGTTTATTATCAATATTGATAATATTTGAAAATGTACTTTCGCAACCCTCATCATTAACAACCATTAATTTGACAATATAGGTTCCGGAGTCAATGTAGATATAAGTTGGATTTTGACTTGTAGAATAATTATTATTGCCGAAATCCCAATTCCAAGAAACAATTGATCCAGAAGAAACAACAGAGCTGTCAGTAAATATAGTTGGCGAATTTGAGCATCTATCAGTTGCTGAAAAACCTGCAGTTATTGCATTGAAAACATTTATATAATCCAGTTTTGTAAGTGAGTCACTGCAACCTCCAGGTGCTGTTACGGTAAGTGTAATTGAAAAATCTCCCTGGGAATTATAGATGTGAGTAGGAAATTGTAAATTTGAAAATGAATTATCTCCAAAATCCCATAGGTAGGAAGAGCCATTTGGCGAAATAGATAAATTGCCTAAGTTAACAGATAGTGGCGAGCAACCCGATAAATTCACGGTATTAAATTGAACCAAAGGTTTGTTATTTATGATTATAGTTTTATTGATTACACCTGAACATCCTAAATTATTTGTAACGACAAGAGTTACTGTGTAACTACCAACATTTGCATAAATATGATTTGGGTTTTGTAGAATACTTATATCACCGTCACCAAAATCCCAATTCCAGGATATAATATTTCCAAAATCTATTGTTGAATTATCTGTAAAATCAACGAATGCGTTGACACACCCACCAGAAGAGCTAAAATTCGCTACAGGAGTTCCTAAAACATTTATGTATGCCGTTTTTATTAGTGAATCTTTACAACCTCCAGGAGCAGTAACAACCTCTTTGACATCGAAAGCACCGTTATACAAATATGTATGCGTTGGATTCTGTGACGCTGAAATAATCTCATCTCCAAATTCCCAGAAATAGGTAGAACCAACTTGAGTATTGGATAAATCAGTGAAATTTATCAATAAAGGTGAGCAGCCATTGACTATATTGGCACTAAATTGCACGACAGGTTTGCTATTAATAATAAATGTTTGCGAAGCAGTTCCAAAAGACCCCAAATTACTGGTTACGATAAGGTTGACTGTATAAACTCCAGTTAATGCAAAAATATGAGATGGGTTTTGTAAAGTACTTGTAAATCCATCTCCAAAATCCCAATTCCAAGAAACCAATGTTCCATTTGCAAAAGTTGAAATGTCATCAAAATTAAGAGTAGAACCAACACACTTATTTTCAATGCATGTAAAATCAGCTGTTGGTTTATCAACATTGATTATTTGTGTTTGTGTATTACTGCAGCCAGAAGGAACTGTGGAAGTCAATGAAACTAAAAAATTTCCACCAATATTGTACCGATGAGCTGGATTTTGTAAAACGCTAGATTGTAAATCTCCAAAATCCCATAAATAAGTTACACTATCAGGCGTTGGTGGTACATTATTTAAAAAATTGACAGAATCTTCTATAAAATCAAAATTATAAGAAAAATCAGAAATTGGAGTTTCAAAAACTGGAATTTGATTGACAAAAGTATAGTTACAACCATCAGTTGTTGAAATGTCCAATGAAGTTGTATAAAGCCCTGGAGTTGGATATAAAGTACTAGCATTTTGCAAGCTCGATGTAATTCCATTACCAAAGTCCCAATTCCATGTATTTATCGTTCTGCCAGAAATTGTAGATGGATAATTAAAAGGTACGCTAGAACTGGTGCAAACTAAACTATTGAAGGCAGATGGACTTTGAGAAGGTGACAAAAATGCATATTGGGAAATCGAGCCGTTTAAAAGTGTATTTACAGAATTAAAATCTGAAGTATCAACAGCGGTGCACGCTGCTGCCAGTTGGAAACGAATAATTAAGAGTGTTGTATTGTTGGCAATCACGTACGAGTTAGACGGACTTGGAGTGGTATTTCTTAAATAGTTAGTATTCGGATTGAAGTACGTAAAAGGATCAAGTTGAGGGTCATAAGAAATTGTCGAAAAATAGGTCATTTTAGTCTCGTTAAATTTGAACCAAAAATCGAAAGAGCTAACTGACTCATCTGTTTTAATAAATATTGGTAAATCTATGAAATTTAAACCCTGAGATGAAGTGATTATAGCATTTGCTAAGTCAAAAAAAATTGTATCATTTGATGCATCTATTGGCGGAACTGGTGGACTTTTGAAATTTGTAGAAAAACTATTTTTTGCAGATAAATTCATGCAAGATACAAACGTAATTAAATATAAAAAAAACTTCATTTTAATTCAAAACATAATTAATATTAATTTAAAAATCACGTAATATTTAGAAAAATTTCATGCAATTTTTGTGTTACAAAATTACTTAATTAGGTGTCTTATATTAAGAATTGTAAGTTATCTTAACTTTAAATTTATATTAGCTAATAAATCAAAAATTAAATTTAAGTTAAGTTAGACAAAAAAACAAGTTAAAGAAAAGAGGCTGAAATCAATAATCTCAGCCTCTATTTTGTACCTAAAGTTAGGATTTATTTACCAACAACAACTCTTTTTATTGTGTTGAAATTATTATTAGAAACTTTAAGAAGGTAAATTCCATTTGAAAGTTCACCTAAGTTAATTTCTTGTTTTTCATTTGCAAATAAAGATGTTTGAAAAAGAACTTGTGTTCCTGTGACATCAAACAATTCAACAGTTGAATTTTCTTTTGAAATAACATTTATAATTCCTGCTGTAGGATTAGGATAAACACTAACATTATTTAACTCATTGAATGATTCTAATTCAAGAGATGATAATCCTTCAAAAACAACCTCCACTGGCAAACCGTTTAAAAGTCCTAATGTTGAATTGAAATCTTTTGCTTCAATTTCACCTTCCGAAATATCAAAACGAATTGATACTAACTCTTGATTCATGTCAAAATTAGTCATATCATTTGCTGTGTATCGCAATGTTTGTTTACCCAAATTGTAAAAGCTTAGTCCATCGATATCAGATGAATTACTAATTACCGTATCGTAGATTAATTTACTTTGATCGAATTTTATTGCAAAATCAAGCGCTCTTACTGGTGTTGAGGAAATGATAGATAATGGAACATCCAAAGAATTACCATTTTTTCTAGCTTTTGTCAAGTCAAAAATAACTTTATCCCCCTTACTTTTTAATTGACCGTCAGCTACATATGCAGCATAACTGCCATCAGCATCACCTAACATAATTCCTTTAAAAGTTTCACCAGTAATAACTGGACAGTTAAGGTAATCTAATACTGTTACTGGTAAAACGAAAGGTGTAACTGGAACTTTCGCTTTTGAATAACCTAAATTATCGTTTGCAGGGAAAGTTGCTGAAATTTGATATGCTGGATCAGTTTGGATTCTCACAGAATCAACAAAAATCCAATCTTTTGAAGCTTGACCATTTGAAACACCTCCATTTGTATAATTCCAAGCTTGTTGAAATTCAGAAATATTATCGACTGCTCTTTGTTTAATTTGAGAATAATCACCAGCACTAATAACTCCATCCATATTTACGTCTAAAGAAATTACTTGATAAACACTAGGAGAAATTGGGTTGTTCAAAAGAAGGTCTTTTACCATAGTAGCATCCGCTGCATTTACAATTGGTTGAACTGCTGTCGAGTTGTCAACATCTCGATCAATATTGATTCCTAATCCATTCAACAAATTGTAAGTTAAGTTTCCAGTCAAACTTGGAGAAACAGAAATCAAATTTGGATTATTTACTAAAGTTGTAGGATTGGCTCCAAAAACTTTTGTATTTAAAAATGCGTTAGGAAAAGCAACGTCATACTTTATTGGGCTGTTATCTGACCAAAACCTCAAAGATACCGGATAGTTTTGATCCGTGTAAGTAATTGCGTCACCTGATTTCACTGATTTTGTTGCTACCCCAGAAATGTAACTTTCTTGTAAAAATGAAACGGATACTGTTGATGTATCAACTGAAAGGAAGTTGATTGTTTTAGCAAACTCTACACATAATATATCTCCAACTCCGGCAAATCTAGAATTTGCAGGTGCAGAACTTTTAAATGAAACAGCAATATTCATCTTACCATTTGCTAAATCAATAGAATTTACTGTTTCGACAAGTGCAGAACTAATTAAATTATTTGCTATCGTAATATTTCCTGTTGGAGTAATTTTTGTTTGATCAAAATCAACGACAAGGTCAAAACCAATAACATCGTTAATTGGACTCGCTACTGCCACTGCAATTGGCATACAAAATGTTGGTAAATTACAAGTTTGTGATGTAGTTTTAACTTCATATGGCAAAGCAAATGGATCAGCTATTGTTAAAGATAATATAGACGATGTTGTTATTGCACCTCTATTATCAGTTGATTTAACTGTAATGCTCGCAATTCCAATAACACTATTCCAATTCAAAGAATAAGGACTAGTAAGATCTGTACCAATTGAAACATTATTTACAAAAAACTCAACTTGTGAAATAGTTCCATCAGAATCTGTTGCTGCAGCGTCGATTGTTACAACAGCTGGTGAAATAAAAGAAGCAGTTGAAAGTGGTGAAGTTATCGAAGCTGTAGGTGGATTATTGACAGCAACCAATACACTAAGAGTTGAAGATGTATTTGATAAACCTAAGTTATCTGTTGCTGTAGCTTTAAAAAGATGTGTACCAGAAGTAGAAGTCCAGTTCATATTATAAGGTGATGTATTATCTATTCCGATAGACACATTGTCAACAAAAAATTCTACTTGAGAAACTGTACCATCAGCATCTGTAGCTGTAGATCCAAGAGCAACAACATCACCAGCAATTACTCCTGTATTTGGTGTTGCAGAAATAGAAACTACTGGAGCTTGGTTAGGGTTAACAGAGATAGTAACTAAAGAAGAGATTGTAAAATCGCCATCATTATCCGTAGATTTTGCTGTAATTGTATGTGTTCCAGTAACTGCAGTATAAGTAGCTGTGTATGGAGAGGTTACATCAATTCCTACTGATACACCATCAACTAAAAATTCAACTTGCGAAACAGTACCATCTATATCTGATGAATTTGCAGTTATAGATACAGAAGAACCAGTAATAATATTTGCACCATTTGATGGAGCTGTAATACTTACCGTTGGAGGATTATTTGGAGCAAGTATAAGAGTTGCATTTGTTAAATCAGTACCAGTAGGGTTACTAGATACATAATTCTCAGGAAGTCCAGTAGCAATGTTTACAAGCTGAACATTCAATTCAAAGCCAAATACTCCATCAGTAGTAAATTGGCCAATTAAAACCATATTAGATGAGGTTGGACCAACTATTCCGCCTAAAGCAGCAATAGCACCGTTATTTGCACTAAAGATGTTTCCAGCAACTTGATCAAATAGGTTTAATTGACCAGCAGTAATACCAAGAACATTTGGCGCAACAACAGTACCTGAAATCATTCCATCTGCTGCAGACACACTAGTTGTAGTGCCAATATTGATTGGTAAACCAAAAACACCTCCAGGATTATTTGCTAAAATACCTTGCTGATTACCAGGAGAACCATCAGTATCCTCTGATTTCAAAACACCAACTTTTCCACTTGCAACCCCACCAGTCGTAAACCAAGAATCGATAAGCGCAGTATTTTTTCTCACGTTAGTTGTACTTATAGCTGATGGATTCGTAGTTGATCCAGAATTTGGGTCATTATAAAAATCTGTTGTTGTAGTTACTTTAAGAGGATTTGCTGCTGTACCGAAAATTTGAGAAAATTTATATCCTGCAGCCATATCTACATAAACACGATAAACTGTACTTCCAGGATTTAATGTTGTTACAGCAGATTGAGCAAGCGCATTTGCTGCATCTGCTGCATTTGTTTGATAATATTTTTCAACAACAATTCCTTGCAATCCCTGAGCTTGCGCAAAACATCCTATCAAGGATATTGCCAAACTGATGACTATTTTTTTTGAGTTTGTTTTCATTTTTTATTTATTTTTCGTTAGTAATCTATTAACGATATTCTTTTGTCGATTAATTAAAAGTTGTGTTTAAAGATATTTTTGTTAGATTATTTTGGCTAAAAAACGATTAAAACCAGAAGCTAAACAATTCTGTCACTTCAAATAATGGACAAAAGAATATTGTCAATAAATAATTTTTAAATTAATTACATGAGGTACCGAAAGCTGGTGCGAAAATCAAGAAATCAGAAACATCCGTTATTCCGTCACCATTCATGTCTGTAGGACAAGCAACTAAGCCAGAAGTTACCCCTAAAACTTGTGCGTAAGACCAATCTGTTAACCAATTTTCTCCAGTAGATGCAAAAGCACCCCTGTAATTGGCAGCTCTAAAAAACCCATCAGCTGGTGCAACAGGACATCCAACTGTTGATAACGAAGGATTTGGAACCACATCATTTTTTACAGCAAATACGTTTGTACTATTATCAACTGTAAAATTATAACTAAAGCCAGGAAGTGTATTACCAGCAACAATGACATTTAAATCAGTAGTTGTAAATTGAGTGTTGTCAGTTGCAACAACATTTCCTGCAGATGAACCAATTGTCAGAGGATTAGTGCATCCAACAAATGTGTTACATTTTACTTTCAAGGTATTTAAACTATTTCCACCAACATTAGCCCAATTATGATATGCTTCAGAAGTACCAAGCGTCCTTGTTCCCAATGATTTTACCATATTAAAACCATTTTTGAAGTATGCGAAAACGGAATTATAAATTTCACCTTCAGTTAATTCTTTTGCATTTATTGCAGCAATTGAGCTATTATCTGATGTAGTTGTTGCTTTTGAATTACCCATCAAGGTAACATTATAAATAATTGGATGAGATTTTGGAGAGTTATTACTAGCTTTATTATCATCTGAATCCGCTTCAAATCCGTTATCAGAATCAATACTTGCTGTATTGTCTGTTTTCATTCCAAATAAAAACTGAGCTTTACCAGACCAGCCTAAATCGTAATCATACATATCATCATTTCCAAATAAAGTAGATATATATCTCAAATTTACTGTTCCTCCAAATAATTCGATATTATCATCTGCGCAAGAAACAATTTCTACATGCTCTATTGATGTTCCTCTACCTACAGAACCTAAAGTAAGTCCATTGATTTCAGCACCAACAGCTAGGATAGCTCCTGAATGTCTGATTGAAACATATTTAAGGATACCAGAATTATCATTGTCATTAAATGTTTCTCCTAGTGAAAGATTTACTCCGTATTGATCTTGTGTATTTGAAGTTGCAAACCCTTCAATTGTTCCTAATCCGTCAGCAACAGCTAATTTTCCTGAACCGCCTGCAACGAAAGGTCCATTCAATGCTAATGTTAAATTGTTTGTAGCTTTGCCTAAAACGACAACTCCACCCCAAAGACCTTTGTTAGAAATAGCAAATGATCCATCTACTGGATCAGCTTCAGCAGTAAATATGATTTGGCAATCAGAAGATCCGTCAGCCATTATTTTCCCACCTCTTTCTATTACAAGAGCAGTTGCTTCTGCTGGTACAGCGTTAACTCTCCCTTTAAGCACTGTTCCTGGATTAATAGTAATAGTTTGTCCTGAAGGAATGTATATTTTTTTATCAATAATATACGTTTTATCACAAGTAAGAACCGCCCCATTTAATAATTCGCCTCCATATGTGCCAGAAATTGCCGTATAACCTGGTAGTGATGTCAATAATACAGTTGGCCTAGATGCAACAGGTGGACAACCACAAGCTACTCCATTGTTTGATTGACCAAAACTTGGTGCAATCGCAGCGACAGCAATTACTGAAGTTGCTACTAATTTTGAAATTCTTTTTTTTGTTTTCATCTTTTTTGCTTTGTTTACAATTAATTTTCCATTTTTTTAACGAGAAGAATTAAATTCTCAATTTTCACAACAAAGTTCGTGTACTTTTATTGGTAAGTAGTTAAAAATATATTAATAATAAAACAATTTTTAGCTTAACATTTTATCACTATATTAACAAAATAAGCAATGTAATTAATAAATTTTTAATAAATTTTCAATAAAATTAACATTAAGTTAAAATTACTATAATCTTAAATTTTTAAACTTTATCAATTCAAGAAATTCAGACTTTTTTGAAATTCAATTTTTTCTTTCTTTATTTAAAAAATTGATTACTAAAATAAATTACTCCGAGGTTTTAGAAGAAGATGATTTTTTAAAAAGAATTTTTAAACTTTAAAACTAAAAGGATTCTTTTTAGATAAAAGTTGTTGTTAGATGTTTTTTTAAGAAAAATCGTTGTTTTATAAAGCGGTAAATTTGAAAGTTATTTTTACAATCAAATTATTTAGACTGTCTTAAAGAGAAAAGAAAAATTTAGTATTCATTAAAAAGTAACTTCGATAATTAAAAATAATTAATCAAACTTAGGCATAAATTAAAAATGAAAATAAAATCCGATGTTTGGACCAATGGAAAATAGGAATCTTTTTATTGGAGAATTCAATATTGGAGTAAAATTTTGTTGATAGATTGTTTCAAACTTAAAATAACAATTATCAGATACTATGTAGTCAAATCCAATGCCAACATTTGCAGAAAAATTAAGTTTTGAAAGATTGTTATTACCAGCTGCATTGCCTTTCATTGATGAATTAGTATATTGGGTGCTTACTTTGTGGGTCAAAAATAGATTTGCACTTAGACCTCCAGACATGAAAAATTTTATCTTTTCTCTTCTGCTCCATGCATAGTAGTTTAATTTCAAAGGTAAATTCAAATAATAATAATGATTCGTAATTCCTTTTAGAGCAGTTGCATCTACAGTTTTAACATTTTCTCCCCAATTTGAAAACAAAATTCCAGAAGCAAAAGAAATTTTATCTGTTAACTTAAATGATATATCTGTTCCTATAGTATAGCCGTATTTTGAAGTTTCAAGTGTATCTAAAATATTAATTAGAAATTGACGATCATCTGTCGATTTCAATATACTATTGCAATATTCTGGTGAAAAAGTAAAACCAAAATCTAATTTAGAACCCTTTAAAGAATCGCTTTTTTGTGTAAACGCTAATAGAGGAAGGATAACTAAAAGTAAAACTGCAGAAATTTTCATAATTTAATCTTTAACACAACGTATACTTAATCCATAATTTTTAAAAGTTTTACTTCTAAAAACTGTTTTCTTTTTATAATCCAAATACCTGTACCATCCATTTCCATCCATTTCTGTTGAAGTCCACCAAAATGCAGTATTAGAATTAGTATTACTAGAGCCATTGAATAGACGACAACCTCCCGGTAAAGCAGTAAATCCACTTTTATTTGTTCCGAAAGCAGCTGATTCTGAAGGCCAGCCAACTGATGATTTTATAATTAATTGTTCAGCCTCATCCGATCCACGCCATGCCGTTTTATCACTTTCACTTTCACTCATACCAAGTTCCCTTTCCAATGTTTTCCATTCATCGTCAGTAGGTATATGCCAACCAATTGGCGCTATTTTTTTAGTACTAGTGATTGCAAACCAATTATATAATAATCCATAGCGAATGTCATTTCGACACATTGCACCCTCCGTATTTGCAGACCAAGTGGAGTCATTTTCTAATGGTGAAACTTCAAGTATAGGAGTGCCATCATTATATGATTTCACATTTAGATTTTCAGCCATCCACCATTGTTCACCAATTTTAACAGTTTTATAAATATTACCATCTACGTCAGTTACCGTTCCTTGTTCATTTTGAATCTCAACAGGAATTTCTTTTTTGCAACTAATTGAAATTAAAACGAAAAGTAAAACTACTGTATTTGTTGTTGCCTTTATTTTCATAATTTGTTCAAATAATGTTTTAAAATTTTATAAACTGTTTGTTTACATAATTATTCTCAGATTCAACTCTAAGCAGGTATAATCCCTTATCAAAGCTTGAGATATTAATTTCTTCAAATATCACAGGATTATTATTCCCTATATTTTTCTCAAGGATTTTTAAACCATATGAATCATATATCGTATATTTTACCTCAAAAAGTAACGTATTTAAACCTTCTAAAAAAAGACTATTTTCTGCTGGATTTGGATAAATACTAAACTCAAAGGAGTCAACTCCTAAAGAAGGGCATACTATTGAAATATCTCTATCTTGACACGAACCTGGATAACAGCATAAGTTTTTTACTAAAAAATTTACATTTGGATCATAATTACAAGCCATGGTATCATTACAACCAAAAACAAGAGGTGTAAGGCAAGAATTTTCTAAATAACAAACATATTTGGAATCATATTCAAGGAAATCAGGGTCATTACATCCACAATCAAAAGGATAAGACAAGTAGGGATTATATTTTTCTCCTGGGAGTAAAATCTCATTATTTGAAACGTATTTAACTGTGATTGTATCACCGTTAATTATCTCTTCTGTTTCTATATTTAGGTTAAATGAAAGTTCACCCTTTGTGGTTAATTGTGCTATTAAAATCTGATTACTATCACCAATGGTTCCTAATACCCCTGAATTTTCAAGAGAACAGTTATTAGAAGAAAAATTTGTTTTTGGTACAAAAGACCCAAAGATTGTGCTATCATTGCCAGTCAAAAAATCTTTAAATCCGACATCATTCCATGAGTTTGGTATGGAAGACATAATTGACATTCCATCTGAAGTTATTAATGGAATACCAATTGAAGGTGAATTATTAGTAAGTAATCCCAAAGAAACTGGTTCCGACCCTCCATCATTATTCAATCCACCAATAAAAGAACCATTAATATCTTGTGTTTTCAGAACACCAGAATGAGCTGTAATTCCTTGTTTTTTAGTTGTTTGCCCAAGTGTTAACCAAGAGTCTAGCGCAACGGTGCTCTCACCATATCTCCCCTTAATGAAATCTTTGGCGAAACTTTGACCTTCTGTCTTATGATTGTAGAAAACTTCAGTACTAGAAATTTTTAACTCATGGTTAACATCACCATATATTTTTTTAAGTTTATTTCCAGGTTTTAAATCAACATAAATTCTATAGGTCGTTGAGCCAATGTCCAAACGACCACCTGTGGTATCCGTATGATCTTCCTCATTTGAAATATAGTAAGTCTCGACGATTACTTTTTCAAGTTGCCCATTTATTGATAGGGGAAAATAGAATAAAGTCAAAAATATAAAAAAATAAAGATGTTTCATAAATGAATTATATTGTTTTCAAATGAGTTACGAATTCTATAACTTATAAGAGATACCTAATATGAAGTTTGTGCCGTATCTAAATCGGTCAAAATCAACATATCCCTCAGGTAAAATATATGCTCGTCTGACAGGAGCATTTAAAATATCTCGAATTGTTAAACTAGTTTTAAAAAATTTCCCCAAAGTTTTACTTACTTTAAAATCAATTGAATGCCTTGGAATCTCATAAACATCTGGTCTACCTTTAACAACACCCGTTATCACCAGTCGTGGTCCTTGGACGTTATAGCTTGTTGTTAAAGTCAAACCTTTTTTGTCGGAATTATACGAAAATATTCCATTCAAAATATAAGGAGCTTGCCCAAACATTTGGCGGTTAATTGTGTCAAGTGGGGTAAAAGTTTTAACGCCATTTATGACTTCCATGTCTTGTCTAATAAATGTTGAATTTGATTTTACAAAGGTTGCATTTACACGCATTTCAAAATATTTGGAAATTATTTTTTTTCCTTCAAGCTCTATTCCTATAACAGATGATTTGTCTATATTTTGCCAGGTTACACCACTACTACCAAAGCCCATTTCGATGTGATTTTTAAAATCTTTATAAAAGAAACTTAGTGATAAATTATCTCCACTTTTAAAGTATGATTCTGTTCTAAAATCATAATTTTTTATGTGAACAATTTTAAGATCCGAATTTCCATAGATTAATGTTCTGAATTCATTATCATAGATTGCTGCGTCATTTAATTCTCTGATACTGGGACGAGCTACAGTTTGACTGTAATTAAGTCTAAAATTAGTTTGTGCAGAATCAAATATATTTGATTTCAAAATAATGTTAATACTAGGTAAAAAATTTGTTTCGTTTATATCTGCAGCATTTACTGACGCAAATCCTCCTAAATTTACTCTTCTTAAATCGCCATTAGCATAACCTTTTTCATCATATTCGTCAACATCTGAAAAAATCTTTCCTTGTTCTACTCTTAATCCACTTGAAAAACGTAAAAATTTTGTTATTTCAAAATCTAACATACCAAATCCAGCCAAAACACTGCTTGATCCAAATGTATGGTCTCTTGCAAAATTATTTTGTAAGTAGTAAAAATTAAGCAATTGATTTGAAACGATAAATTTATTAGGATTCAAATAGGTATCAATATCATCATTTGTCAATTGATCTTGCACAATTACATTACCGTCTCTTAATAGAAATTCTTCCATATCTGATTTTCTATTCATTTTTTGGAAAGCAGAACCAAACTTCAGTTTTCTAGCAAGTTTTGACTCAGTAGTCCCTAGGGGTATTTCCATATTAATTTTTGAGTCAAAAATGTTTTCAGACAAATTTCTAAAATACCTTCTGATTCCATCACCTGCACTTGGAGAAAACTGATAATTAACAGCCACAGAATCTTCATCAATGTAATTATATTCTAAAACTTTAAAATCTGGTGCTATACTTTTTCCTCTAGTATAAGAAGAATTGAATTCAATTTTTATCTTTTTCTTAGGAATGAAGTGTTCTGATTTTAATTGATATATTTGTTGATTTCGCTGTTCATAAAATTGATTTTTTTGAACTCGTTTTTCCTGAGAATTTGAATTGTCATCTTTTGTAATAAAATCTGCAACATCATTTGTCCCAGAAAAATTAGGCATGTATAAAATGGAAATTTTATTATACTCATTGAATTTATAAGCTAAATTGCATAAAGCGCTCCAAGAATTAGTTTCTCTACTTATCTGTGCATTGTCTCTGATGTCAAAAATATAACCTGTTTCCTCCGCTCCAACTCTTTGAGAAATCCCATTTGGATCGTATCTTACTGAACTTCCATATCTAAATCCAATTAAATAGCCTAATGGTTTTCCGAACAACATAACTTGGTTACCCAAACTGAAACTTTGACTAAAATTAATTGGTGCTTTTCTTTTTAATGAATTCCAATTATTTGCAAAACCATTATTGAAATCTTTTCCTTCAGGATTTATTTGGTTGAAAGCTTTGGATTTATAAGTTGCGTTGTATTCATTTGTTGCAACGGTAATAGCAGTAGCATCATCAAAAAGTGCTTTTGGAAGAATTCCTAATTCCACTAATCCCAACTTAAAATAAGTATTTCCCTCACTACTACCATCAATCCAACCAGAAACTCCTAAGCTTTTATAATAAGGTTCTAGTCCTAAAGCAACCATTTCTTGATAAGTTGTTGGTGCCAAAATAGCACTTTCAATCTTTGCATCTTTACTATTTCTGAGGCCATTGTCGAAACCTAGCCAATCGGTAGAACTCCTCTGTGTACTTAATACTTCTTTAAAAGTTGTTTGCTCATTATATCCAAATTGTGATTCAACATTTACTTCCAGTTTTCCCGGGTAGTCTTTTGTTTCTACAGAAATATATGCTCCAGACCAATCACCTGGTAAATCTGGACTGGCTGTCTTGGTTATTATAATATTATCCACCAAACTTGCAGGGAAAATATCCAACTTAATATTATTTGTCAATGGATCAAGAGTAGGAATTCTTAAACCATTCAATGTGGTTTTTACGTATCGATCACCTATGCCTCTAACTGTAATCAAACCACCATTTGTAGACACGCCAGAAACTCTAGATACAGCTGCTGTGACATTAGGATCACCAGTTTTCTTCATTATTTCAGAAGAAATATAATCTATAGAGGTGGCAGAATTAATTTTAAGTCTTTCTACATAAGAATCCTTACCTTTTATTTGTTTGGCAGAAACCTTAACTTCTTGTATGGTATTAGTAAATGGCTTCATATTGAAGTCCTTTATAAGGACTTCATTACCTAAAGGATTTACAATTTCTTCTATAATTTCATAAGTATTGTAGGAAATTATTATAGTTTGAGGTGTTCTCTGAAGAATCTTAATTGAATAATTGCCATCTAAATCAGACACCACGCCATAAGTTTTGTTTTCCTTTAAAAAAATTCGAACACCTATCATTGTTTCCCCTTTTTCATCAGTAATTTTCCCTCTAATAATTCCCTGACTTAGAACTGCAGTTGGTCCAAAGAATAAAAAAAATAAAAACAAAAACGAAATTTTCATTACAGAAGATTTAAATCAAGTATTTAATTATTTTTTAATCAATTTTAAAGTCGAAACTTCATCGTCAAGAGAAATAGTCACGAAGTAGATCCCATCAGGATATGCTGAAATATTTACTTTTTTAGCCAAATTCCCACTTACTTCTGCAAAATTATCTTGCAACATAACATTTCCTAAAACATCAGCAATTATATATGAATTGGTTTTTTTTCCTGAGCAATTTGATACAAAAAAAGTAAATTCATCTGCAGCGGGGTTAGGATAAATTGAAAACAAAGATTTTGAAATTTTTGATTCTATCACTGATGCGGTTGAATTATTTTGATGTGAATTATATATTAAAGTGCTATCTTGAATTTCATCACCTGTAGGATTTTTAGCCACATGTGTTACGCTTCCTCCCTGGCTTGGTGTTGCGAGTTGAATGTTTAATTCAAAACTTAAGTCTCCATTTGTTGTAAATTGTCCTAACAGAACCATATTGCTTCCTGTAATACCTGAAACACCTCCAAGTGCTGCAATTGCGCAATTATTTGATAAAAAACTATTTCCTGGAGTTTGATCAAAAATATCAAGTTCATTTGAAATACCTAAAACATTAGGAGAAATAGGTGTTCCATCCATTAATCCGTCCTGTGCATTTGTACCATTAATTTGGATTCCTGCAAAAAGAGCATTATTTTGTAATACATTGTGTGCATTTCCAATGGAACCATCCGTATCTTCTGATTTTAAAACACCCATTTTACCTGAAGCAATTCCTCCAACAGCAAACCAAGAATCAATTAAAGTAGTATTCTTACGTGTGTTAATTACGCTATTCCCCTGTGGAAATGTAGAACCATTGTTTGGGTCGTTATAAAAATCTGTAGTTGTGTTAACTTTAAAATCATGTGTTGGCGAACCAAACATTTGTATGAATTTGTATCCTGGTTCTAAATCAGCAAACACTCTATAGGTAATAGAGCCAACTCTCAATGGACTTGTTGCGCCGTTATCAGCTGCATTTACAGAATCAGCTTCATCAGAAACATAGTACATTTCTACTAAAATACTATCTAAACCATTTTGTGCTTGTGCAAAACTTGCAGCAATAAACAATCCTATTGTAAGTGTAATTTTTTTCATAATCAATTTACTTATTTTGTTAATAAACTTTTTCTATTATTTACTCTTTTTAATTTTTTCTTTTTACTACTGTTATAAATAAGCGAGGGTATAGAAATTTCTTTACCAGTTGGATTTCTAGCGACATAATTTTCAGAAGTCCCCACTGGAGTGCCAATTTGTAGATTTAATTCAAATTCAAATTCTCCATCTGTAGTTATTTGAGCAATTAAAACCCTATTGTTTGTCAAAGAATCTGCACCTACAGATCCTTTACCTAAACAAGCCCATGCGCCATTATGAATACAAAAAATCGAGCCGCTGCTTTTATTATTAAAAACAATAACTGCACTGTCAATTCCAAAAAAAGTTGGTCTTGGAATATTTTCACCAGAAATCAAACCATCTTTCTCAAAAATTGGAATTCCTGCTTTTTTGTTTATGCTTTTAAGAAAGCCAATTTCATTTTGAATATTTTCAACAGAATCATCATCTTGCTTTAGTATACCATAATAATTTTCTCCAGCAGTCCCAACCGACAACCATGAGTCTAACATGGTGGTATTTTTTTTTAGGTTTCTGCGAGGAATCACATTAG
Organism: Flavobacteriia bacterium; assembly: GCA_947490145.1. GTDB lineage: Bacteria > Bacteroidota > Bacteroidia > Flavobacteriales_D > Crocinitomicaceae > M2408. Next base: position 1,390 of record CANLGD010000035.1, on the reverse strand, counting down.
GGATTACATTCCCTATTTCTTCGTTGTTAAAAAATGTAGTCGAAGTGGAGATTTTCAATTCATGCTTAGAAGAACCATATGCCGCTTGGAATCTATAGCCAGGGAGTAAGTCTGTAAAAATTCTATAAGTAACGGAACCAATTGGTAATTCGCCAGCGTAACAATTCGCAGCAGTATCGCTTTTACTTGATATATAGTATTTTTCTACAATGATTTTCTCCAAACCATTTTGAGCCTGGAATAAGATAGATTTCCCAACGAAGATTGTCAAAAAGAAATATTTTTTCATCGTTATTTTAACAATTAAATTATCGTTTAAATAGAACAATTATGTTTGTAAAAAATTAAAAACCTTAAAATCTTTGCAAAATTACCTAAACTATTTTCTGGATAAGTTAAGAATTTATTATGTTTGTATTAATTACCAAAGGATAATTTAATATATTGTTGTTATTAAATTTACATAGAAAATAAACGAGCATTAATCAGATTATTATCCACTTTTTTTCAATTAAAGTGTTTATTGAAATAAACATACAGACCTATTTAAATGTAAGTAATCTGTTTCTGATAATAACTAAAGGACAAATTATGATCACCAAATCACCAAATCTCAATGATTTTTCACTTTAGATTCTTTCATAAAGTTTTTGAAATTAGTCTACAACATTCAGATTCTTTTCAGAGACCTTTTTTGTGATCTAAAAAGTTTATATTTGTCTTCAAATAAGTAACATGACATGAAAATTTCTAAAATCACGCTTTTTTTACCCTTGTATTTAATAATGGCAAGTTGCGGAACTTCGAAAGATGCAATCATTTATGAATCGAAACCACCTATAGACAATTCTAAGGATGTCATTCCTTATGGGAACAATGAAAAAGGAAATTCTGTATATGAATCAGAAATAAATGGAAATGATTCTGATGAACATGGTTGTAGACCTTCAGCTGGATATACTTGGAGCATTATAAAAAAAGAATGTTTAAGAGTTTTTGAATTAAACATGAAACTTTATAATGCCGATAAAACACAAATGACAAGTGCTATTTTTTCAACAGATAAAAATCAAGTTGAAATTTTTACTCCACAAGGAAGTTTGATTTTAGATAAAGAAACTGAAACAATTTACAAAACAACCCTAAAAGAAAACCAGAAATTTTTCCGAATTGTAAATAATAAATGGCAATTCGGAACTGTTAGTACAAATAAAATTGAATTTCAAGAAATTTAAAGCGAGTCCGAAAAGCTTTACGAGTAGGAAAACTTAAATCAAAACAAATATGAAAAAAAACCTTTACTCTTTATTTTTAGTTGGAATTAGTTTCGCTAGTTTCAATCTTCAAGCACAAACACACAAATGTGCCGCTGCAACAAATTACGCTAAAA
>CANLGD010000034.1 GCA_947490145.1 Flavobacteriia bacterium | reverse complement strand
ACAGGATAAAGGTATAAAATTTATTGTGAATTAAACATGAATCAAAATATAAATTTACCATACTAGAAATTAAAAAGTATTCAATCTAAGTACTCCAAGTTTTTAAGTAGTAAAAAATCACAAATAATTTTTTTACTCAATATTTAATTTTTAATCAAAAGTACGTCTTTTCCTATATCTTTTCTAAAATATGAGCCTTCAAATTCAATATTTTCAATGTTGTTATATGATTTTTCCAATGCTATTTCAAGTGTTTTTCCAAGTGACGTAACAGCTATAACTCTGCCACCATTTGATAAAACTGTTGGTCCATCAGAACTTGTTCCCGCATGAAAAACCATACTTCCAGTTATTGCATTTAATCCAAAAATAACTTTTCCTATTTCATAATCTTCGGGATAACCTCCAGAAACCATCATAACGGTCGCGGCACTTCTCTCGTCAAATTGAATATCTCTTTCAGATAAAGTATTTGAGGCAACACCTTCAAATAAATCTAAAATATCAGACTTTAAGCGGGGAATAACAACTTCAGTTTCAGGATCTCCCATTCTACAATTGTATTCAATCACATAAGGTTCACCTTTTACCATAATAATTCCAAAGAAAATAAAACCTTTATAAACTAATCCATCAGCCTTTAAACCCTTAATAGTTGGGATAATAATTTGATTTTCAATCTTTTCCTTCAAAGTACTATTAGCAAATGGAACTGGAGAAATTGCTCCCATTCCACCTGTATTTAAACCTGTATCTCCTTCACCAATTCTTTTGTAATCTTTGGCTTCTGGTAAGATTTTATATGAATCACCATCCGTAATAACAAAAACAGAAAGTTCAATTCCTTTCAAAAATTGCTCAATAACAACTTGATTACCAGCTTTTCCAAATTTCCCATCAAAAAGCATTGATTTTAATTCCTTTTTTGCATCGGCCAAATTATCTAAAATCAAAACACCCTTTCCTGCAGCCAAACCATCTGCTTTCAACACGTATGGAGCTTTCATAGATTCTAAAAAATCATAGCCCTTTTTTAAGGTATCTTTTGTAAAGGTAGCGTATTTAGCGGTTGGAATTCCATGTTTAAACATGAATTTTTTTGCAAAATCTTTACTTCCCTCCAACCGAGCTGCTTCTTTTGAAGGGCCGATCAATGAAACACCTGACAATTCAACATCAGATTGAAAAAAATCGTAAATTCCTTCCACTAAAGGATCTTCTGGTCCAACAACAACCATTGAAATTTCATTTTCCAAACAAAAAAACTTTATCGCTGGGAAATCTAAAATCGATAAATCAACATTTGTTCCATAAGCTTTTGTTCCAGCATTTCCTGGTGCAATAAATAATTTATCTAATTGCGAGCTTTGACTTATTTTCCAAGAAAGTGCGTGTTCTCTTCCTCCAGAACCTAGTAATAAAATTTTCATATTTTTTGCTTCTTAGCAGTATTTCAATAGTGAATCAAAAATCAAAGTACCATCTTCATTGTTTACTTCTGAGTCAGAAGCTCTTTCAGGATGAGGCATCATACCAAAAACATTTCGTCCTTTGTTGCAAATTCCCGCAATATTATTGATTGATCCATTTGGGTTAAATTCTTCTGAAATTAAACCATCTTCAGATACATATCTGAATAAAACTTGGTCGTTTTCTAATATAGAATCAATTGTATTCTTTGGAGCGTAAAATCTTCCTTCCCCATGAGCAATTGGAATCTTAAAAGACCTTTCTAAACTCAATCCCTTTGTTATTGCATTCGAATTACTCGCCGCTTTTAAATGAATGTTTTTACAAATAAATTTTTGTGTATTATTGTGCAAAAGAGCACCTTCTAAAAGTCCAGATTCTGTTAAGATTTGAAATCCATTACAAATTCCCATAACATAACCTCCTTTGTTTGCATGCTTAATAACTTCCATCATAATAGGCGAAAGTTTAGCAATTGCACCAGAACGTAAGTAATCACCATAAGAAAAACCACCTGGAAGAACAATAAAATCAGCACCTTTTAGATCTGAATCTTTGTGCCATAATTTTTCAACTTTTTGACCTAATTTAGTTTCCAAAACATATATCATGTCTTGGTCACAATTTGAACCGGGAAAGGTTACAACTCCAAATTTCATGTTAATTAACTTTCAATAATTGCTCACAAAAATAAGTAAAATTAAAGCAGTAAATAGATTTTAGATAAAAAACTTAATAACAGAAAAAATAAAAATCGAATAAAAAAGCAAATGTGGAATAAATTTTGACTTTACATTTAAATAAGAGAATGGGAGAAAAAGTGCTATTGGAATAACACTATAGCAAAACCATTCATATTGCTGATAAAAAAACCAATCAATTATTCCCAAAGCGAATGAGAACCAAAAAAACAGATATAAAACTTGTGTGTTTTTTCTGAAGCGAATAGAACTTTTAGCCGTTTTATTTCTAATTCCAAACCAAGAACTTAATAAAAGTAAGGCAAAAAGTATAAGAGAAACCAAAAATATTAATTCTTTTTGTGAATATCTTTTTGTCGATTCAATAAAATTAAAGTTGATTTCTTTGTTCACATAAAAAGCTAATAAAAGAGAATATAAGATTGGAATTATCAAACCGATAATAACTAAAATGACTTCACGAAAAACGAAAGGTCTAATGCGAGTCATCATCAGCCACAAAAAAGGTAAAATAAAAATTAAAGATGGATGAAATGTGACAGCAACACCAATGAAAAAACCAAAATTAAATGATATTTTTCTTCCGTCAGAATTATATTCCAATTTAAAAATCAGCATGATCGTCAATAAGATAAATGTATGCGCCAACAATAATCCATCAACGTAATAAAATGATCTATAATAACTAAGCAAAATAACATACAAGAGAGAAACGATGTAGCTATTTTTTTCATAAAAGCCATTGGAATTAAAAAAATAATTTAAAATATAGGCGTTCAAACAAACCAAGATTCCGCTCAACCAAGGTAAATAATTAGCAATTGCTTTTACTTTTACCAGTCCCCAAAAACCTAAATCTAAACTTGTAGTATATTCAAAATAACCAATCGAGTGATTGCAAAACAAGTAAGCAAACACCAAAAATGGTATTAAAAAAAGTACAAAAAGGTGATTTCCTAAAAATAAACGTAACATTGATGCGAAGATAGTAATTTTGAAGAATATGTCGTTTTTTCTTTAAAAACTAAACGAAAAAACTTAAAATTTTAGGGATAAAAATAATTAGAGCAACAGCAATTGAAAAAATTGCAGAGATTAAAACTGACCCTGCACAGACATCTTTAATTATTTTTATCTCAGGATGAATTTCTTTGTGAACTAAATCAGCTAATTTTTCTACTGCTGAATTTAATGCTTCCAAACTCAAAACAAAAGCTGAACAAATTAATATAGTAATCCATTCTGAATTGGAAATTTCACAAATAGAGCCAAATAAAACTACAATTAAGAACAAAAAAAGGTGAATTTTAAAATTTTTATCCTTTTTGACTAAGTAAAAAATTCCTTCAAAAGCATGTTTGAATTTATTTAGTATGTTTAGCTTTCTGGGATTCACTTTTAAAAAGATTTAAAACTTTCAGAAAAGAAAATACTATCTCGATCTAACTTTGAAGCTAATTTTTCTTTAAACTCTGCTCTAAAACTTTCGTTAATACAATCTGTTGGAAAAGAAATTTGTAAATCTTTGATGTAATCAAAAAACAAACTTTGCTGCTGCTTATCCACTTTTCTTAAACCAGAAAAATAAACTACTTTTACATCTCTATCAGCAATCACGATAGCTTTTGATGTAATCCCAACTCTGTATAAGTTTTTAGATTTTGTAATGATAGCAAAAAACACATGATCTAAAGCTAAAACAACTAAAACAAAAACGACAGGTAAAGAGTAATCAGAAATCTGATATAAGGCTGTGGCCATAAAAAAGTGCAAAATCGCCTCCAAAAATAGATAAAGCGTGCTTTGTTTGTAACGATTCTCACCCATTGGTGCTGTCCATTGAAAACGAACTGTTTGATTTACCATTCTGATTCCCAGCCACCTTTTCAAAGATCTTCTAACTCCAATTAGAAAAATTAAAATTGCAAAAACGTAAAATACTTCATTTATATATGGCATATTCGCACCAGAAATTTTCAAAAATTCCAATGGAATATCAAATCCAACAATAATTGTAAATGAAATTACTGGAAAAAGTATTAACAGTAATAAAATGTTGATGAATTTGTTCATTGTTATTAATTTTTCTAATTGACACAAAACCAACCCCTTCAGGGTGGGCACCCTGAAGGGGTTGGTTTTTACATTAACTTTATTTTCTTTTGCAAATCTTCAATCTTCCTCTTCGCAGATTTAATCTTAGTTTCAACATCTTTTTTCAAAGCATCTGCGCCCTTCGAATTTGCAAAAAAGCCTAAATTATTTTCAAATAAATTGATTTCTTGCTTCAAAGTTGCAATTTGATTTTGCATGTCTCTCTTTTCTCTGTCGATCAGTTTTTCACTATTCGGATTCGCTTTCAAAGAATCAATTTTTGATTGAAATTGAACTTTATCGCGCTCTGCTCCTTCTAATTTTAATTTAGAATAATGCATATCAATCGCGGCTTTGTACGTCGAATAAACTTTGTCCTTTTCTTTAAAAGGAACATTTCCAATGGCACTAAAAGCTGCTGAAAAATCTCTTAAATCATTTAAGGTTTTTCTTTTATCTTCAGTTGGAAAGTAACTTTCAATTTTTGAAATTAAATCTAATTTTAAAGTCAAATTTTGTTCGTTATTTTTATCCGCTTCTTCGAAATGTTTTTGTTTTGTATTGAAAAAAGAATCACAAGCGCCACGAAATTCTCTCCAAAGAGCTTGTTCCATCTTCTGCCCAGCATTTCCTAACTCTTTCCACTCTTGTTGCATCTTTACCAAGATTTGAGTCGTTTCTTTCCAATCTTTTGATTCTTTTAATTTCGATGCTTTTTCGATTAAAGCTCTTTTTACAAAAGCTATTTTTTCATTTTCAGCTTTTAAACCTTCGTAAAATAATTTCTTTTTGTCAAAAAATTCATTGCATAATTCTCTGAAAGATGTCCACAATTCTTCATTTTCCTTTTTGGTTCCGAAACCAATTTCTTTCCAAGTATTTTGAAAAGCTAACAATTCATGGGTCTTATCTTCCCATTCTTTGGTAGAATTGTAAGATTCAAGTGATGAAATAAAAGTTTTAACTTCTTCCAGTAAACGAGCCTTTTTCTCAACATTCAATTTCAATTCTTCCCGTTTTCCCTCATAAAACTCATGAATTCGAGCATAAATTGCTTTTACAGCATCCCAATAGCTTGTTTTTATATGTTCCCATTCGTCATTTACAACTGGACCAATTTCATCAAACTCATTTTGAAATGCTTTGATTGCCGTTTCAATTTCTTTAATGGATTCTACCGAAAAAAGTGTCTTTATTTTCTCAATTAATTCTTTCTTTAACTGAGAATTTCTTCTTAAATCATGGTCTTTTAATTCTCTATAAATCTTCAAATTAAAGAAAAATGATTCTAGTAATTTTGAATATTCATTTTGAATATCTTGGCGTTTTTCACGGGGGATATCGCCCACATTTTTCCAAGCTTCGTGAATCTCTTTGTAAGAAGAAACTGCAACGCCGATGTTTTCTTCATGTTTAATTAAACTTCTTAATTTTTCAATCAGATTTTGTTTGACCCGCAAATTTGCCTCTTGTTCTAATTTTTGAGCAGAAGCAAAAGCCGCTTTTTTATTTCTAAATTCCGAATAAATAGCATAAAATTCTTCTTTAATTGGATCTATTTCCTCATAAGAATTTTCAAATTCAACATGAATTACTTCCGGTATTGAATCATCTTCCGAAACAAGCTGCTTTTCAAGCGAAGCAACTTGAAATTTGCGTTCTTCTTCAATTAAAAAATCTTGAAATTTTGATTTTAATTCATTAATTTCAGTATTCACAGACATAACATCTTCGTTTGCTGCAAGTGTTTTTATGCGTTCAAGAAATTGTATTTTTTCCATTATTATCCTACTTGAAGGGTCATTTCAAAATCCGCCAAAGCAATAAATTGTTCGATACGATTTTCTACATCTGTTTGGTTAATTTCAGTTAATCGTTCTGTTCCAAATTTTTCAACACAAAAAGATGCTAATGCTGAACCAGCAACAACTGCTCTTTTCATATTTTCGAAAGAAATATCATCTGTATTTGATAAATATCCCATAAATCCTCCTGCGAAAGTGTCTCCTGCTCCTGTCGGATCAAAAACTTCTTCTAATGGTAAACCTGGCGCAGAGAAAATATTGTCTCCGTGAAATAATAAAGCTCCGTGTTCTCCTTTTTTGATTATCAAATATTTTGGACCCATGTTGCGAATCACTTTTGAAGCTTTCAATAAAGAATTCTCTCCAGATAATTGTCTTGCTTCTTCGTCGTTAACGATTAATAAATCAATTACTTTCAAGGTCTCTTTTAAGTCATCCATTGCGATGTCCATCCAAAAATTCATTGTATCCATTGCAACTAATTTTGGACGAGTTTCCAATCTTTCTACAACTAATTTTTGAACTTGTGGTGTTAAATTTCCTAACATTAGGTAATCAACTCCTTGGTAAGCCGCTGGAATAATTGGATCAAAATGCTCCAAAACATTCAATTCTGTAATTAAAGTATCACGAGAATTCATGTCATTGTGATATTTTCCTGACCAAAAGAAAGATTTTTCTCCCTGTTTGATTTGCAAACCTGTCAAATCAACATTTCTTTTTGACAATAAATCTAACATGCTTTGCGGAAAATCGTCACCAACGACAGCAACAATATTTTGATTTTTTTCAAAAAAAGATGCTGAGATTGCAATATATGTTCCAGCACCACCAATTATCTTGTCTGTTTTTCCGAATGGAGTTTCGATTGCATCAAAGGCAACGCTTCCTACAGTTAATAAACTCATACTAAATATTTATAAAAATTTGCTTACAAAGTTAATGAAAATCTATGGATTATAAAAAATAAATAAATTCTTTGGGAACCATTATTAAAAGTGCTATAAAATTGGAATTTATTTCTTCAAATCCAAACCATATTTTCTGCCTTTATCAATTGCAGGAACACCGTCAATTAACCAAACTGGTGCTGGTTTATTCAGTAAATAGTAATCAAAAAACTGTCTCATTCTAATTGACAAATCAATTCTATTGGCATTTTTCAATAAATTATGATCATCTCCATTGTAATTTAACATCCATACTGGTTTTTCAAGTCTTTTTAAGCCTGTAAACAACTCAATCCCTTGGTACCATGGAACTGCTCCATCGCCATCGTTGTGCATAATCAATAAAGGAGTTTGCACTTTTGGCAGATGAAATAGCGGAGAGTTCTCCACGTATAATTCTGGCGCTTCCCAAATTGTTTTTCCAATTCTACTTTGCGTATGTTCATACTGAAATTGACGATTCAAACCACTTCCCCAGCGGATTCCGCCGTATGCAGAAAACATATTTCCAACGGGTGCTCCTGCCATAGCGGCTTTATAACGCGCGGTCATCGTAATTAACTGTGCTGTTTGATAACCACCCCAGGATTGTCCTTGAAGGCCCATTCTTGTTGAATCGGTAGATTTGTATCTCTTAAGTACGTAATCCGTTCCGCTCATAATGCAATCAAATGCTCCACGAGCGGGAAAACCTGATTTATAGCGGATATCTGGAATCAAAACTAAATATCCTGCGGATGCATATTCCGTTGGAAAAATAATTGAAGCGGTCGGTTTTGGCGCATAATGTTTGTGCAATTCATCGCTGTACATTTCATAGAAATAAACTAGCAATGGATATTTTTTGGTAGAATCATAATCCTCAGGTTTGTAAAGTAAACCTTCCAAAGGAATACCGGCATAACTTTTCCAAGAAATTAAATCAACAGTAGCCCAATTATATTCATTTTGCTGCGGATTTGTGGTGGAAAGTTTTTTTATTTCCGCATTTACATTCCAAGTCGTAGCGTATAAATCTGGGTAATCTTGCAAATTCGTTTTTTGAAAAACAATTTTATCCGCATTTTTAGCTTTTATAAAACCTGAGTAGGTATGATTTGAATGTGCTTTTTCGATTAAATCTAAATGAGCATCATGCCATTTTGGAAGGCAAAAACTTTCTGATTTATCTTTCTCGTGAAAAACGGATATGTATGCATTATCAAAATCCAAATACAAACTATCTATTTCCCATTTGTTAATGGAATAGCGGTTTTTTTCATCCTTATTTTCTTGCGAGATAACTGGTTTCAAAAGATTTGTTGAAATCGAAAAAATATAAAGTTGATTTTTGGATGAAATGAATAAATTATCTTCCCCTTTTTCCCAAGAAATATTTCCAATTGGGCCAGCAATATAGGGCATTCCATTTAAGTCTTCTAACCACAAATCCTTTGTGCCACAAGTAATGCACTTTTCTTTATTTGTTTCAATTTCCTTCACATATTGTTCTGAGTTTTTGACAGAAAAATAGGTAAAGTACTTTCCTGAAGGTGATAAATTTACTCCATGTATAGAAGCTTTTTCAAGCAAAACAAGCGAATTATCTTCTAAATTTAAACGATAATAATCTTGTTTATTCGGAAATTCCCAGTTATATTTTGTCGCATACGGATTTGAATTATAAGCCAAAACAAATTTACTTGGATTGTTTGAATTGTGATTAGTTTCGATGCTATCATTTTCCAACATCAAAAATGACTTTGTTTGTAAATTATATACACTCAAAAGTGACTCTTTTTTATCCTTGTTTACCTCGACCAATTGTTGTGCTTGCAAACGATCGTCTTTCCAATTCCAAACATCTAATTTAGCTTTTTCAGTTTCTAATAAAGAATCTTTAGATTGTTTTATTGGTTTATCGCCAATTCCAAAAAATATTTTATTTCCATCTAAAGAAAAATATGGGGCTTCATGCTCCGTAACACTCTTGTTAAGTGGCAAATCAGATTGAATTGTATCAATTAGAAGACTTGATTTAGAAGAAAAATAATCAAAATGACGTAATTGATAAACCTTGCTTTCTGCAATTGTATCTTGAGACGCAACAAAAGCTAATTGATTTCCTGATCTATCAAACTCGAAATGAACAACACTGGTAAAAGTTGGATTAAAATGACTTCCATTTTTTGTTGGTAAAAGATGATTTGATTTCTCGTTTAATTTTGCTGTTTCATTAAAATCTAAGTAAGAAATTTTTGTTGAATCGACTTTATTTTTAAAATGCGTTAGAAATGCAATTTTTTGTCCATTTTTAGAAAACTTGAATTCTGTTACACCGCTAAAAAATAAATAATCTTGATTTTCAATGTTTTTGATAACTAAAATTTTACCTTCAGATTCAACCTCTTGTTCTTTTTTACTTTTTTTCTTATTTCGCTGCGCTTGCAGAAATCTGCGTTTCTTTTCTTTTTTAACAAGCTGAAATTCTTTTGGAATTTTATTTTCATTCAATAAATAGGCAAATCTTCCATCGGAAAAAGCTGATTCTGTAACAGAAAATTCCTTCACATTTGCTATTTTCACTAAAGTATCTTTTTGAATATAAAATATTCCAAGTGAATCTTTTGGCCATTTGTCTTTTTTTACTTTGTTTAATTCGCATTTCCTCAGCGTATCAAAACCAGGATTTATTTTAAAAAGTAAGCCCTTTGAATCATTCGTAAATTTTGGACTTACCGCTCTTGGAAAAGAATCAATTGTTAAATCATCGTTATTTACTAAATACAAAAATCCATCACCACGATGCGGTTTTATGGAATACACAGAAAATTTACCATCGTTAGAAATCGCTATTTCACCAATTTTTTTCCATGCATTGTAGGCCGTATGATCAATTATTTTTTTTTGAGAAAGGGAAAATAAACTTAAAAAAAGTAGTGTTAAAAAAAAGAAAAATTTCATTTTTTGTTTAATTTAGGATTAAAATACAGTAAAATATTAGAATAACCCACCTTGCGAAAAACCTAGATTAAAACCTAAATGCGTATATGCTTTTTCTGTAGCTTTTCGGCCACGTTGAGTACGCATCAAAAAACCTTCTTGAATTAAAAACGGCTCATATACTTCTTCCATCGTCCCCGCATTTTCTCCAATGGCCGTTGCAATAGTTGTTAAACCAACAGGTCCTCCAGAAAATTTTTCAATGATTGTTCTTAAAATACGGTTATCCATTTCGTCTAAACCATAAGTATCAACATTCAAGGCTTCCAAACCAAAATTTGTAATTGCCAAAGTAATCGTTCCATCACCTTTTATTTGGGCGAAATCTCTAACCCTGCGCAAGAGTGAATTAGCAATTCTTGGTGTACCCCTGCTTCTACTTGCAATAGAATAAGCAGCTTCGTCATCAATTGGAATATCCATTAATTCTGCAGAACGTTGAACAATTAAAGTTAAGGTTTTTGAATCATAATACTGTAGGCGAGAATTAATTCCAAATCTTGCTCTCAAAGGAGAAGTCAACATTCCAGACCTAGTAGTTGCTCCTATAAGTGTAAATGGATTTAGAGCAATTTGTATTGTTCGTGCATTTGGCCCGCTATCAATCAAAATATCAATCACATAATCTTCCATTGCAGAATACAAATATTCTTCAATTACAGGACTTAAACGATGAATTTCATCAATGAACAAAACATCACCTTTTTCAAGATTAGTAAGCAAACCTGCTAAATCCCCAGGTTTGTCTAAAACAGGTCCTGAAGTAATTTTAATTCCAACACCTAACTCACTTGCAATTATATTAGCCAAAGTTGTTTTCCCTAATCCTGGAGGACCATGCAATAAAACATGATCTAAAGGTTCACCTCTTTGTTTAGCAGCTTGCACAAAAATTTCTAAATTTTCAACAACTTTTTCTTGCCCAGCAAAATCCAATAACATTTTTGGACGAAGAACTTTGTCATATTCCTTATCTGAATTTTGTTCTACCTCTTTTCTGTAGTCAAATGATTCTTCCTCCTCCAAAATGTACTTATTTAATTTACTATTAAAGTTCAAAAATACAAAAAGCCTTTCACTAAACAATGAAAGGCTTTTTAAAAAGTGATGGTTTTTAAAAATTGATGTCTTTCACTTTGCCCCAAACAAATAGATCCCGATCACCTTCGTTCTGAGAATATGAAGGTAATAATATTCGTTCCTATGCCAAGAAAACATACCATTCTTGGGTGTTCGAATTGTTGAAATAAATCAAACTTTCAACTAAATCCCTAAAGTCTTTACAAAATAATACTGATATTCGGCAGCTAACAAAACGCGTCAAACTTATGGTCATCGTGATGAATAAAAGACCAATATTTGCTGACATTGAAATGCAGATTAAAACCGAAAAACCCCACTCTTATCTAAGAGAGGGGTTTTTCGGTTGAGCTAGAAATGGGACTAATTTTTCACCAATTTCATTGTTTTTAAATGGGATCCTAGCATGTTAAGGTTGTAAATTCCGCGTGATAGTTTGGCCACGTCGATGGATTGATTATCGCTTTGTAAAACTCCTGATAAAACAATTCGACCCGAATTATCCACTAATTCAAATTTATTTCCAATTTGGGATTGGTTTGATTTTAAAAAAAAGATATCGTTTGTTGGGTTGGGGAAAATTGAAAAATCATCACCTGAATTAACTTCAACAATCGCAGCGCTATTGCCTGCTTGGTCAACAATATTACTCTTAATTTGGTTAAAGGAACTTTTAGTTGTTGTACATCCTATTCCATTGTTAATTCTGACTTGATAATAAGCTTGCTGCGGAGCATTATTATCGATGTATGCAAAAGTGTTGTTTGCAACATTCGCTAATAAATTATATGAAACACCTCCATTTAAACTTCTCCAGATTTCAAAATTGGGGTAAGAAAATCCTTCGTATGGATTCCATGATAAATTAACCGAACTTGCACCTAAATTGCTGCTTAACAGAATCGCTGTATGATTTGGACTTATTGTACTTTCATTACCGCAGCTATCTAAAGCACTTATTTTATATCTAGCAATTTCTTGGTTCGGGTTTGAACTTAAATCAACATATTCACTAAGGACAGTATATGCTTGTTCATGTATCATTTCATACTGACTTGTTAATGCACTTTGTTTATGAATACGATATGAAACGATTCCCATGCTGGGGTTCTTTTCCCAGGTGACTAGGTTGTGACTGTTTGTTGAATCAATCGTTAGCAAACAAACTTCTGCGTACATTGGTTCAGTTAGTGCAGATATTATTTCAATTGTATCATTTACAGTACAAAATGAATCGTGTACGGTTACGTTTAATTGTGAATTTGAATACAATTCGCTTACTATAGGTTGACCGTTCGGACTACCTGTTACATTTCCATTTCCCGTAATAAAATTATAGGAATAGTAAATTTGTCCATTTCCACCGGAAGTTGAAATCCCATTTATCTGATAGCCCGAATTACCACAAGCAGGAAAATACAATGATGAAGGAACATTAAGCTGTAAAGACGGAGTTGAAATGACATGCCAAGTCAAAGAAAATGGCTGCCCTGTACAATTAGATGTCCACGTGTAGGATTCTCCAAAATTTACAATAACACCAACACCATTCGGGTTCGGAAAATTAAAAATAATTTTAACATGTGTGAATGATGCGCAAGCGATAACATCAAATTCAGTGTCGAATGAATTATAAGTATCTGATGATGATCCGGCGGGATTTAGATTCTCATACGCTTGAGTGTAAGGATTAAATCCATAATAATAAACGGTTCCAGGGCAACCTGAATGCACTAATTGCACATGGAGAAAAAATAAAGTAAAAAATAATATGATTTTCATAAGTTGTTTTTAAGTGTGAATTGTTAAATTTTAATTGATTTTAGATAATTATTAATGAAATTAAATACTTTAATCTTTCACCAATTTCATTGTTTTTGAATTGGTTCCTATTACGTTGAGGTTGTATATTCCACTAGACAGTTTGCTTACGTCTATGGATTGATTATCGTTTTGTAAAACTCCTGATAAAACGATTCTGCCAGCGTTGTCTATAATTTCGTATTTGCTTCCTATTAAGCTTAGATTTGATTTTAAATTAACAAAATCACCACTAGGATTAGGATAAAGCTCAAAAATATTTTTGTTTTCAAAGGCATTTATACCCACATTATTTACAACTGTTAAGATTGCAGAATTTGAAGTCGTAGAACAATTATTAGCTGTTATTTCACATCGAAATTGATTGTTATCATTTGACAAAGTAGTATTAGAAACAGTCAGGTTATTGGAGGTCGCACCGCTAAATTGACCACCGTTGAAAATATTTTGAAATCCTGAACCACTATTTACTTGCCATTGGTAAGAATCTCCATTTGAGGCTACTGAAAAGAGTGCTTGGTTGCCGATATTTACTTGGGTATTGGTTGGTTGTGTGTTTATGATGGGGGAAGGATTTGTTGTTACTGATATTAAATCCGAATTTGAAACACAACTTCCATTTGATACGGAAACAAAATAAGTATCACTCGCAAAAACTGTTATTGACTGATTATTAGATCCATTACTCCATGAATTTCCAGATGTTGCAGTAGATGAAAGTACTACCGAATCACCTAGACAAAATGTTGTTGGTCCATTTGCTGTAATTATTGGAATTGATGGATAAGGAACAACAATAACTTCAAAAGGATTTGATAAAGTTGTGCATGTACCATTAGAAACTATAACATCATAGTTTCCAGACATATTTACAACAATTGATTGTGTTGTTTGACCAGTGCTCCATATGTAAGAAGAATAAATAGGGCCTGCCTCAAGTAAAACAGACCCTCCTTCGCAGAAAGTTGTTGGTCCATTTGCTGTAATTATTGGAATTGATGGATAAGGAACAACAATAACTTCAAAAGGATTTGACAAAGTTGAGCATGTACCATTAGAAACTATAACATCATAGTTTCCAGACATATTTACAACAATTGATTGTGTTGTTTGACCAGTGCTCCATAAGTAAGAAGAATAAATAGGGCCTGCATCAAGTAAAACAGACTCTCCTTCGCAGAAAGTTGTTGGTCCATTTGCTGCAATTATAGGCGCTGTTGGATAGGAAATAACATTTACTTGGATTGGGAGTGATGACGTTGAGCATGTTCCATTAGAAACTGTAACATCATAAGCTACCGTTGAATTTGCAACAATTGATTGAGTGGTTGCACCATTGCTCCAAAGATTTCCTATTACACTACTTGACGTTAAAACTACTGAATCTCCCTGACAAAATGTAGTTAATCCACTTGCAGTTATAGTTGGTAATGTGGGTGCATTGAGAATAGAAATTGTAACTGGAATTGAATTTGAAACACATGAACCATTGGAATTTGAAACTGTATAAGAACCTTGAGAATTCATAATAATTGATTGTGTGGTTGCTCCATTGCTCCAAATATTACCATCAGCACTATTTGATGTTAAGGTAACCGAACCTCCTGGACAAAAAGATGTGGGGCCATTTGCAGTTATCGTTGGTATTGAAGGATAAGAAATTACACTTACTATCTCAGCAGTAGATGTACTGGAACATGTACCATTTGAAACGGTTACCGTGTAATTTCCGCTTGAGTTTACCGTTATAGCTTGCGTTGTTAAACCATTTGACCAAGTATTTCCCGATGCACTACTTGATGTTAATGTGACATTTCCTCCAGAGCAAAATGTTGTTGGTGCATCTGGGTTAATGATTGGCAGGGAAGGAGCGGTCAACAAACTTACGTTTACTGGACTTGAATTCGTAACACAAGTACCATTTGAATAAGCAACTGAATAATTACCCGCTGAATTTACTATAATTGATTGAGTGGTTGCGCCTGTGCTCCAAGTATTTCCAGTTGTGCTACTTGATGTTAAAGTAACCGACCCTCCTGGACAGAAAGATGTGGGACCATTTGCGGAAATTGTAGGTATAATATCAGGTTGTATCTTTTGAAAATAAATATCTTTTGAGCCATTTGAAACTAAATTTGAAACATTACCAGTAGGATCGAAATCAGCAGTATTAGAGAAATAACCTACAGAATATAAATTCCCTTGACTGTCTGTGCAAATATCCAGACCTGTATCTTCACCATTCCCTCCGTAAGAATATGCCCAAACAAAATTTCCGCTATTGTCTAATTTCCAAATAAAAATATCTTGATAACTGGCAGGTGCAGAGCCGGCAGGAGGCAATACAGTATTTAAATTCGAAATATTTACTCCTGGATCAAAATCTCCTGTACCGGAATGAAATCCTGTCGTGTATACATTTCCTAAATTGTCTAGAGCCAAACTCAAACCTGCAAAAGCAACTCCATTCCCAGCAGCTTGTTTGGCCCACATAAAATTCAAATTTGAATCAAATTTATTTACATAAACAGGCCGAGTACCAGCTGGTGCTAGCCAATAGACACTAGTTCCTGGATCAAAATCTATTGTTGTCAATGAGCCACTTGTAGGATAGGCAAAATATCCTGTAGTGTATACATTTCCTGATAAATCAACTGCAATTGATTTTCCGCTGTCGTTATTGGCTCCACCAATGGAAATTGCTTTTACAAGAGCCCCATTACTGGCTAATTTAAGTACGAATATATCTGCTGAACCTGATCCACCGTTAGCTGTTAAATTGAATGTGCTTGGTAATGTGTTTGGTGGTACAGGATCAAAATCTACTGTACCCACAAAACTGCCAGTCACTAGTATATTTCCTGATAAATCAACGGCAATTGATTCTCCAATAGCTCCTCCAATAGTCGGGCGAAAAGTAGTAAGATCGCCACTGCTAGTTAACTTGATAATAAACGCGCCACCTACTGCGCCATTATATGAGCTTAAATAGACGGTCAAAGTTCCAGGATAAATATCAATCGTACCATTAAAAACACCAGTAACCCATATGTTATTTGAATTATCAGTGCAAATAGAATTTGCCGAAATAGAAGAAGCGGTACCAGCAGAAGAGAGACCAACAACCCATTCTTTAACAAAAATAAAGTTTCCATTATTGTCAAGTTTCCACACAAAACTACCTCCGCCGCTAATAAGCCCACTTGTAGTTTGAGGGGCATTGAATGCAACATTACCTGAATAATTACCAGTTATGCACAGATTCCCTAAATTATCGATTGCAAGACTTTTTGGCTCACAACTGCCATTAGAACCAGTAGTATTGATAAAAGTGCCAAGAAAAGGAGAAGAAGACCATGTATCAGTTTTCTTAGCCCATATAAAGTTGTTATTAGAATCGAATTTGCAAAGAAATCCGGCTTTAGTTGGTTGATTTTGAGAGTTATTTAACGAGGTTAAATTATAAGTTCCTGCGCCCGGATTAAAATCGACAGTTCCTTGAAAACTACCTGTAATAAATATATTACCGTTATTATCAACAGCAATAGAATTGGCTTGATCGTCATAAACACCGCCAATTCCCTTATTAATAAAACATTGAGAAAACCCGTAATTTAGTGAAAAAATAATTGAAAGTGATAGGATCAAATATTTCATATTTTTTAATTTAAGTTCTTAATAATCTCAGCTAACTTTTTTCCATATGCTTCCACAGGCATTCCTTGTTGCGCAAATTGAGGGGTAATAAATGCATTAAAAGATTTCCCTTCATAACAAATGGTCAATTTTTCAATTTCGTACTCATTTTTAGTTAAATCTCCGTTCACTTTTTGAAGTTTAAATCTAAAAACCTCTTTACTTGTGATATATGAATAAAGAATTTGTGAAAATACTCGGCCACCAAAAATCACACAGTTTCTTTCAGTAGAAGTAATTAGCTCCAAAATCAATTCAATATATTCAGAAAATAAATGTGGAGGAATTTTTGTATAATCAAAAGATGTCGAGCCAAAAGGAATTAATTCAACTTGAAGTTTTTGATCAACAACATTTTCTAAGTTCTTAAAAATATCGATGGAATTCAATTCTAACAAATTCAGTGGTCTCAGAAATCGAATTAATTTTTGGTCGAATTTAGATTTCCATTTCTTTAAACTTTATTTTCCATAAAGATGTTTTCCATAATTGGAGTAAAAATCAAAATATTGAGCTTGCGTACTTGTTGATTTTTGATTGAAATCCTTTAATTCTCTTTTGGGATTCAACTGCACCATTACTAGTTTAGCATCAATATCTCCTGTATAAAAATGTGGATTACAAGTATCAAAATATTCACTACCAATCGCAGTATTTAATTTTACCGCAGCAAAACAAAAACCATTTGTTTGCCACTCTTCAAATACTGTTTCAATGTAGTTTTTATAGTTTTTCAGCATAGTAGTTAGATAAGAAATTGATGTCAAATTTATCAATAAAGGAAACACTCCTCTATTGTGTCTTAATTTATCTTAATTCGATTAATTTTATTACTTTTAATTATACATGACAAAAGTGTTCAAAGAATTATCCACCACTTTCTGGTGAGCTGGCCAAATTAGCAATCAACGCATTCTTTAACCCGTTTTTTTTGGATTTTACAAGAAGTCGCTCAACACAAAATTAATGAGCTTCTTCTTCTCCCTCAGCTAAAGGTACAATTTGAGAAACAAAATCCTCTTCTTGTCCTGGCTTTGAATAATCATAAGGCCATCTATGAACTTCCGGTAAAGCACCTGGCCAGTTACCGTGTATATGTTCAACCGGAGTTGTCCACTCTAAAGTTGTTGATCTCCATGGATTCATAACTGTTTTAGGACCTCTAGCAATACTGTAGAAAAAATTGAATAGAAAAAAACCTTGACCAATCGCAGCAATAATTGCAAAAACAGTAATAACAACATTCAAATCCATAATCATCTCATAAGAATTTGTATCAAATTCACCATAAACAGAGTAATCATAGTACCTTCTAGGAGCACCAGCAAGACCAACAAAATGCATTGGGAAAAAGACTCCATAGGCACCTATCAACGTAACCCAGAAATGAGCATATCCTAAACGAGTATTTAACATTTTTCCATACATTTTTGGAAACCAATGATAAACACCAGCAAACATACCAAATACAGCAGACATACCCATTACAACGTGAAAGTGAGCAACAACAAAATAGGTATCATGAACAGCGATGTCCAATGCAGAATCGGCTAGAATAATTCCTGTAACACCACCCGAAATAAAAGTTGAAACTAATCCTATTGCAAATAGCATAGCAGGTGTTAATATCAAACTTCCTCTCCATAAGGTTGTTAAGTAATTAAATACTTTCACAGCAGATGGAATAGCAATTAATAAAGTTGTAAATACAAAAACGCTTCCGATGAACGGATTCATACCAGTTATAAACATGTGATGACCCCATACAATAAATGAAAGGAAACCAATTGCTAAAATAGAACCAATCATGGCTCTATAACCAAAAATCGGTTTTCTAGAATTTGTTGCAATAATTTCTGATGACAAACCAAGGGCCGGTAAAAGTACTATGTAAACTTCAGGATGACCCAAGAACCAAAATAAATGTTGGTATAATAAAGGTGAACCTCCATGATTTTCCAGCATTTCTCCACCAACAATGATGTCAGATAAATAGAAACTCGTTCCTGCTGATCTATCCATCAAAAGTAAGAGTGCAGCAGACAATAATACTGGGAAAGACAATACTCCTAAAATCGCAGTTACAAAAAATGCCCAAATCGTTAAAGGTAAACGAGTCATTTTCATTCCCTTTGTTCTTAAATTTAAAACAGTAACAATATAGTTTAATGACCCCAATAATGAAGAAGCAATAAAGATTGACATCGAAGTTAACCACAACGTCATACCTAAGCCCGATCCTTCAATTGCTTGAGGAAGGGCAGATAAAGGAGGGTAAATCGTCCATCCTGCCATTGCTGGACCTGTTTCAATAAACAAAGAAATCATCATGATTGTAGAAGACAAAAAGAACATCCAGTATGAAAGCATATTTAAGAATCCAGAAGCCATATCCCGTGCACCAATTTGAAATGGAATCAATAGGTTAGAGAAAGTTCCAGATAAACCTCCTGTCAAAAGAAAGAAAACCATAATAGTTCCATGAATGGTAACCAAACCTAGATACATATTTTCTTTTAAAACACCACCTGGCGCCCAAGTTTCTCCTAAAAACAGCGTCAAAAAATCAGAACTTTCACCCGGCCATGCAAGTTGGATTCTAAATAAGATTGATAAAAGCATAGCAACCAAACCCATGAAAACAGCAGTCATTAAATATTGCTTGCTTATCATTTTGTGATCCATGCTGAAAATGTACTTCGATACAAAACCTTCATCATGATGTTCGTGGTGATCATGCGCTCCGTGATGTCCGTGTGCTTCGTGTGCTAAAGCTCCCATTTATATTAGTTTATTTGTTTTTATTAATACTAGTTGGTCTGAAATAAATCAAACGATTATTATTCGCAATAGCGAAACCTTATTTAACTGCCATCATAGATGTATCAGCAACAACTGCCCCATCCACTGGAGTGGCAGGAGTAACAACTGGTTTGGCTAAAAATACATCTTTAAAATTAGTTTTTGTTTTCATCCATGCTTTGTATTGAGCAGGAGTATCAACAACAACAATCATTTTCATTTTATAATGAGCACCTCCACAAATTTTATTACACATTAAAACGTAATTAAATTTTGGATTTTTCTTTTTTATTCTCATTTCTTGAGTTGTCATATTTGGAATTACTTTCAAACGAGTAACCAAACCAGGCACAGCATTCATTTGAGCCCTAAAATGCGGAAAATATGCAGAGTGGATAACATCTTTCGCTCTAAAACTCATTTCATATTCTTTATTTACACATAAATGCAAGGTGTCTTTTTGAATGATATCATCAAAAGCCCTAGCATCCATTTTTTTATTGTGTCTTTTTTGCATTTGAACTAATAAACGAAGTAAACGTGTTTTACGGTCTAAATCATTTTCCATTTTTACCAATTCCTCTGGGACGAAAATGTTTTTTGGATTATTAAGTTTTTCTTCTAGCAATTGAATTCCCAAAACAGTTCCATCTAATTTTCCTATTTCCATTAAGCGAATTGCAGAATCTAGAGTAGCAGTTGTAATTAATCCTAATTCATTTTCCTGAGTAGTCAATTTATAATCAGAATATCCTAATTTATTATCTTCACCCGAATATCTCGCAGTCCAGTCAAATTGTTTTGAAAATAATTCGATTTTTATAGACTCTTTACCAGATTCTCCTGTTATATTATTCCAAGTTTTTAGACCTAAAATAATGATAATAGCTAAAACTATTGCAGGTATAACTGTCCAGATTAACTCTAATTTATTATCATGCGTAAAATAGTAAGCCTTAACACCTGGTTTTCTTACATATTTAAAAGAAAAATAAAAAAGCAAGCTATTTGTAGCAAAAAAAGCAATCAAAATAATAACAAAATTAAGATTAAGAAGCCAATCAGTTTCAAGACCATGAACAGAAGCTGCTTCTCCTCGACCAGTCCAACCGTACTTCAGCATCAACCAAATAAAACCTATGTACTGAATAATTGAAAATAGCATCATTAGATTACCATTCATCTTATTATCTCTATTAGAAATATCTTCTTCACGTCGGTTTCTTAACTTTGATGAAAGTTCATATACTCTAACTAGCTGGGCAATTGCAAGTATACCTAAAACAATTACGACCAATGTTATCAATTTAAAACTCATTTTATTTTAATCTAAATATGAATAATTATTATTAAATTTCATGATGAATACTTTCATCTAAAAAAGGGTGATTTTTAACCGTAAGCGGAGCCTTAGTTAAGTTAATTAAAATAACTCTAATAAAGAAACCCAAAGCAAAAAGCATCATTCCAATTTCCATAAATCCGATAAAAGCGTTTGGCCCCATAGAACCAGCCATAATCATCAAATAGACATCAACCCAGTGACCTAATAACACAACTACACCAACAAACGTTAATATACCCGCATGACGTTTAGCATCTCTTGACATCAATAAAATCATTGGAAAAGAGAAATTAATCAAAAACATTCCGAAGTATAACCATTTGAAATTTTCAATTCTCATTAAATGGTAGGTTGTTTCCTCAGGAATATTTGCATACCAAATCAACATAAACTGAGAAAACCACAAATAAGACCATAAGAAAGAAGTTGCAAATGTCCATTTTCCTATGTCATGAATATGACTTTCGTTTACATTTGGTAAATAACCTTGTTTTTTTAAATATAAAGTTAAAGTAACTAAAACAATCATTGTAGAACACCACATTCCAGCAAAAATATACCAACCGAATAATGTAGAAAACCAGTGCACATCAATTGACATAATCCAATCCCAAGCAGAAGTTGAGCTAAATACGGCAAAGAAAACTAAAAATATAGCAGCTTTTTTGTAATTTAAAAAGTGAATTTTTGTTCCACCTTCAACATCTTCTAGCATGGAACGTTTTTTGAAACCTCTCCAAAAGATAAAGTAAGTTCCTAAATATACAATTGTTCTTATCCAGAAAAAAGGCTTATTTAAAAACGCAGATTTACCTTCAATTATCGCATCGTAATGGTGAGAGCCTGGAGTAGTATATGCTGGATCCATCCAAATATAAATATGCGCACCATCCATTAAAGTAATGATCAATAAAGTAACAACCATCATAATAATACCAACGGGCAAATATCCTGTTAATGCTTCAATAATTCTTTTTACAGATGCGTACCAACCAGTCTCAGTTGCATATTGCAAGGCTAAGAAGAAAAGGGCACCTAAACCAATTGCAAAAAAGAAAAAACTGTTAATTAACATATTTCCCAAAACACGCTGTCCTAAATGATGTCCATGATCTTGACCAAATTCAAGAGCTACACCGATTCCAGTAAAGAGCAAACCAACTATCATAACAAAGATAGTAAACAGATTTGCTTTTTTTGTAATTTTAAATTCCATTGTTCTATAAGTTTCTATAATTATTTTTTAGGAGTAACTACAGCTGCTGTAACTGTTTTTGTTGTATCACTGGAAACAACTGTTGCAATACCATCAGCACTGAAAGTTCCATATTCAGCATTTTGAAATTTACGAATGTAATGAACTAATGTCCAAATTTCTTTTTTATTGATCAAAGATGCGTGAGCTCCCATGGAGCCTTTACCGTAGTAAATAGAATAAAAAAGCTGTCCATCACCCAACGCAGCTCTGTCAGCATAATTAGGAACACCTGCATAAGCTCCACTTAAAACCATTGGACCATTTCCATCACCTTTTTCTCCGTGACAATGCATGCACATTGACGTAAATAAATCTTTCCCTTTTTTGAAAATTTCTTCCGAGTTTTTCACAGTTAATTTTAGAGGATTTTTATCACCTGCAGCAAGATTATATTCATAATCTAGCGTTGCATTTGCAGTATAGTTCCAAACGAACAAGCCATGAGTAGAAGCAAAAGCGGGAGAAGGAAGTCTATTATAAGGCAACATCATCATAACATGTTCTTTTTCAATTCCGTAATAAGGAATCGCATTACTTGGTGGAGTTAAAGAGGATTCCTTTGTAGCAAGTTTTTCATTATATCTGCCACGAACTTCACCATAATCAACATTAACCTCTATTGCAGGAGAACGATACATATCAGGCATGTATTCAAGTCCCGAACTATCAGGATTAGAAGTACATGATCCAATAACAAAACCTGCTATTAAAATCATTGATACCTTTCCTATTTTTTTTAAAATTTTATTCATCTTTTGGATAAATTATTGTTTTCGTTAAAGTTACTTATCGAATTATTTAACACTTTTTTGATCTATTTCACTAACTCCTGTTGTTTTGATTAGATCAAGTAATTCTTCAGAAGAAAAGTTAGAATTTTCAGACATTCTAAATTCCATTACAAATTTATCGTCTGTAGTTCTTGGATCAGGATTTGAAGCAATCATTCCTGGCAAGGTTTTGTTTCTCAACAAATAGGTGATTGCCATTCCGTGAGCTGCACATAAAACTGTAAATTCAAAAGTTACGGGAATGAATGCTAAAATATTATCGAGATATGAAAAGTTTGGTTTTCCCCCAATATTCATAGGCCAATCTGAAATCATAAAATAACGCATACCTAAAGTGGCAATTATTGTTCCAGTGATTCCGTATAAAAAAGCCATGATTCCTAATCGCGTATTTTTGATTCCAATAATGGGATCTATACCGTGTATTGGAAATGGAGAAAATACTTCTGCTACTTTAATTCCTTTTGCAACCAATTTCTTTGCGCCATCTTTTAGCACATCGTCATCGTCGTACATTGCATATATAATCTGTTCTGCCATGATTTTTATTAATGATGATTAGAATTATCGTGATGAGTATCAGGTAGGTTTTTTTGGTATTCACCTGAAGATTTTAAGATTGTTTTCAACTCTGCAATTGGTAAAACTGGGAAGAAACGGGCAAACAAAAGGAAGAATACAAAGAATAATCCAATTGTCCCTAAATACACACCAATATCAATATGACTTGGGTAATGCATACTCCAAGAAGATGGTAAATAATCACGGTGAATAGAAGAAACGATAATTACATAGCGCTCGAACCACATACCAATATTTACAACAATCGAAATGAAGAATGTAAAATATAAACTTCTTCTCAAAGCAGGAATCCACATCAATTGAGGAGAAATTACGTTACAAGTCATCATCGAAGCATAAGCCCACCAATATGGTCCTGTTGCACGGTTAATGAAAGCATAAGCCTCATATTCAACTCCTGAATACCAAGAAACGAATAATTCTGTCAAATAAGCAACACCAACAATGGAACCAGTAACCATGATTACAATATTCATGTATTCAACGTGTCTAGTATGAATGTAAGCTTCTAAACGCATTGCTTTTCTCATTACAAGCATCAAAGTTTGAACCATTGCGAAACCTGAGAATACAGCTCCTGCAACGAAATAAGGAGGAAAAATTGTAGTATGCCATCCAGGTATAACAGAGGTAGCGAAATCGAATGATACAATCGAGTGAACAGAAAATACGAGTGGAGTGGCAACCCCTGCCAAAACCAATGAAACTAATTCAAAACGGTTCCAGTTTTTAGCTCTACCTGACCAACCAAATGAAAGTATTGAATACATTTTCTTTGGTATAGGTCTTTTTACTCTATCTCTTAATGTGGCAAAATCAGGAATCAAACCAATATACCAAAAAATTAATGATACTGAAAGATAAGTTGATATTGCGAATACATCCCAAAGTAAAGGTGAATTAAAGTTAACCCATAAAGACCCGAATTGATTAGGCAAAGGGAAAACCCAATATCCTAACCACAAACGACCCATGTGAATTAATGGAAAGGTTCCAGCCATAAATACGGCGAAAATTGTCATGGCTTCCGCAGAACGATTAATAGCCATTCTCCACTTTTGACGGAAGAGTAAAAGTACTGCTGAAATCAATGTTCCTGCGTGACCAATACCAACCCACCAAACGAAGTTAGTAATATCCCATGCCCAACCGATAGTTTTATTTAATCCCCAAACACCGATTCCAGTTCCAAGTAGGTACATGATACAACCTATCCCGTAAATACCGATAATTAAAGCGATGGCAAATAAAACATACCAAGTTCTTGGTGCTTTGTCTTCAATTGGTTTACAAACATCCTCCGTAATTTGGTGGTACGTTTTATGACCTAATATCAGAGGTTCTCTTATTGCTGATTCCTTATGCATTTCGACCTATTTATTTCTATTAATGATGAGCTTTTTTATCTTTTTTATCAGAATCATGATGAGCTGAATGTTCTGCAACTTGTAACTTGCTTAATAGATCATTTTTCTCATTACGAACTTTCACTTTATACCAGATATTTGGTTTAACACCAACTTCTTCTAAGGCTTGGTAAGATCTTTTATCTTCTGAACTTTTTCTAACCATTGATTTAATGTCATTCCAATCTCCTACAGTAATTGCATTTGTTGGACAAACATCCGAGCAAGCTGTCGTCACATCTCCATCAATAACTGGTCTTGCTTCTTTTTTAGCAGTTAATTTTCCAGCTTGGATTTTTTGTACACAGAATGAACATTTTTCCATGACCCCTCTCGTTCTAACCGTAACATCTGGATTTAAAACCATACGGCCTAAATCGTCTTGTGCAGGATTGACTTGCGTGAATTTCTTATATGATGGATAATTAAACCAGTTAAATCTTCTTACTTTATAAGGACAGTTGTTAGCACAATAACGAGTACCAATACATCTGTTGTAAGTCATTTGATTTAAACCTTCATTGCTATGAGTTGTTGCCGCAACTGGACAAACTGTTTCACATGGAGCGTGATTACAGTGATGACACATCATTGGCATGTGGATTACTTTCGGGTTTTCAGCAGCAATTTCTGCTTTTGAAAAACTAAAAGTATCTTTATCTTTTCTAAAACCTGGAACCGCTTCTTCTTCAGATGCATAATAACGGTCAATTCTTAACCAGTGCATTTCACGACCTCTTCTAACCTCGTCTTTTCCAACAACAGGAACGTTGTTTTCAGATTGACAAGCAACAAGGCATGAGCCACAACCAATACAAGATGAAAGATCGATTGTCATTCCCCAACGGTGACCAATTTTCTCAACAGGATGAGCATCCCATAAATCAAAATTAGCCATTGGTTCTTCTACATGTTCCCCTTTTTCATTCATTGTTTTCAATGTATAAACAGGGTTGTATGCTTCTCTATCTTGTTTGTTATAAATATCTAAAGTTGTTTCACGCACGATTGAACGTCTTGCCATCACCGTGTGGTGAATTTGAGTTGCAGCAATCGGGTAAATTTCTCCTTCTACCTTGGTTATTGTTCCATTTGCATGAAAAGAAAGTGTACCATTTTCAGTTGAAACAAAACGGAAAGCATTTTGACCAATTGGCAATTTATTTCCTTTTTCGTCTTCTGCATGACCACCGTACTCTTTTGTTTGAAAAGCTGCACTTCCGATATTTTCGTTGTTTGCACCACGCCCATATCCTAAAGCGACTCCAATAGTTCCTGGCGCTTGACCTGGAGATGGATAAACTGGTAACTTAATTTCAACATCACCAACTTTTACAGTCGCAACGTTTAAACCGTTTTCTTGATCAAAAGTTTTTACGTAAGTTTCACCCATTTCTGTTGGGTTCATAGTAATGTAATTATCCCAAGTAACTTTAGAAACTGGGTCTGGTAATTCTTGTAACCAAGGATTATTTGCTTGAACTCCGATTCCTAAACCAGCTTTTTGATAAAGCGCTATTTCTAAACCTGAACCAGCTTTTATTTGAGAAGAAATCCCAGATAAAGCAGCCTCATTAAAAGTAGGATTTGTATTTGCAACAACAGCCATATCTGAACAACTGTTATGAATCATCATATTCCAGTATGTGTCAGCGTCTGTATATTCAGTTTGCATTGAAAAACCAGCTGTTGTCCAATTGCTTTTAATTAAATCGTAATATACTTTTGAATCTTTTCCACCACGAGAAGCTTTACCAGCCCAAACTAAGAAACTTTCTTGTGCTTGAGATGTATTGTGTAAAGGTCTGATAGTTGGTTGAGCAATTGCATAATGATTCATTTTTGGATTGTAATCATTCCAAGATTCTAAAGCATGATGATCTGGAGCAATAAATTTACATAAAGTTGCAGTTTCATCAGCATATCCAGCAAGTGAAACAGTTAAAGCAACATTTTTAAGTGCTTTTCCAAATTTATCCCCATTTGCTAAAGTGTAAACAGGATTCACACCGTAAAAGAAAACTGCATCAGCACCTTTTCCAGCAATTATATCAGCAACAAATTTGTTCATTTTAGCATCTTCCGAAGCAAAAAGTCCAACAGGATTGTTTACATTAATTGTCTTAGAGTAAGAACCCAGAACAGAATTTAATTTATTCGCTAAAATTTGAACAGCTTTGTTATTTGATTCAGCAACAACTAAAGATTCACCTTTTGAAGCTTTTAAAGAAGCAACAGCTAAATCAGCAACTTTGGAAGCACTTTCAGAAAGTTTTGTACTTACTCCTGTGCTAACTCCAAATTTCCCTAAGATATAAGATAAAACATTTCCTTGTTCTGAAGGTTTAATCATTCCTCTGTAATCAGCATTAGATCCAGAAATTGATAAATTTGATTCGAATTGAAAATGTTTTGACATCCATTCTCCATCAGGATTTCTTCTTGAAGCGTATTGAGTTTGATATTCAGAAGCCAATAACCATGAACTTAAGAAATCAGCACCAATGGAAACAATTGTTTTTGCTTTTGAGAAATCGTAATCAGGAATAAATCCAGCAACATCTCGGTCAGTATGAAAAGCTAGATCTGGAAAAGATTCTTTGTTTGCTTGACGCATACCTGCATAAGAAACAGCATCATATTGAATGTGCTCAAAAGATGTTCCCGTCTCAGTTCCATTAATTTTATCTTTAAACATTTCAATTGTTGCACCGGTAGAAGGCGAAATAATTGTATTAGAAACTAAAACAACTTTTCCTTTTTTTGCAATAATATCGTTTAATTTAGATTTAATATCACCATCTATTTCTTGCCAAGATTTAGCTTTTCCGTTCATCATAGGAGAAGTTAATCTAGCAGAATCATATAACGGTAATACAGATGCAATAATTTGAGGATTAGTTGCGCCCTTGGTAATTCCAAAATCTTTGTTTCCTTTAATAAAAATAGGTCGACCTTCACGTGTTTTAACTAAAATACTAGCGTAAGAAGCTCCATCATAATAAGTTGAAGCATACCAAGTAGGCATACCTGGAGTCACGTTTTCCGGTTTGTTTACGTAAGGAATAACTTTCGTAACAGGAGCCTCACAGGCTGCAAGGGTGGCTGCTGCGACACTAAATCCCAAAAATTTTAAGAAATCTCTTCTTGCAGTTGAAGATTCTTTCAGATTTTCGTCTGATAAAAACTCATCAACAGACATAGATTGCGGAAATTCTTGGTCTCTTTGCTGCAAAAACTCAGGAGTTTCTTTAAGTTCTTCAATACCTTTCCAATATTTTCTATTCATTTCCATATTATGCTTTTAAGCCTTCTAAGTAAATATTAATAATGATAATTTAATAGTGACATTTTGCACATTCCCAACCACCTAATTCTTTTACAGTCACTTTACCATCTTCTAGGTAAGAACTGTATAATTTTTTGTCGTTGTTCATCAAACGTCTGTGTATTTCGTCATAGTAACCGTCTTTTTTAGTATCTAATGGTCCAGCGGCGATTTCTTTTTCTCCGTGACATTCTATACACCATCCCATCGTTAACGTTGGTTTGGTTAAAACAACATTGCCTTCAATCTTATTTAACTCAGAAACAGGAACTACACGAGCAGTTTCTTTTTGTTTCGTCATATCGCCGTGACATTGTTTACAGTCTACTTGTCCAACAACAACGTGTTGAGAGTGATTAAAATAAACGTGATCTGGTAAAACATGTACTTTATTCCATTTAATTGGCTTAGATTTTCCCGTATATGAACCTGCTCCTTCAGTTGACCAGCCAGCTGCACTGTAAACTTTAGCAATCTGTTCTTGTTGCTCTGGAGTTCTGCCGTTAATTTGTTTGTGACAATTCATACAAACATTAACAGTTGGCAAGCCTGCAGATTTCGATTTAGCAACTGAATTATGACAGTATTTACAATCAATTCCATTTACTCCTGTATGAATATCATGTGGAAAGGCAATTGGTTGAGATGGCTGATAAGCCTCAACAACACCAATATTTCCTAA
>CANLGD010000033.1 GCA_947490145.1 Flavobacteriia bacterium | reverse complement strand
GTTTGTGCATTGTAATCCTTTAATAATTTTTCAGGAAAAGTAGAACCTAAAGTAGTTGGTCGATATTGTGCAAAATCGCTTGAAAAATAAGAAAATTTAAGTTTAAAAAGTTGTTTTTTAAATGCTAATTCTTGTCCTAAATACAAACTGCTACCAAAAGTATTTGCAGCAATATCACTCCAAGAAAACCCCCAGCCAGAACTTTTTCCATCCAACATTTCAATCGAAAATTGATACGCCCAAGCTGTTGAAGCTCCAATGATAGCTGATTTTTTATAATTTACTCCCGACCAACGATATGCTTTTGAAATTTGTTCACTAAAATGATATGCTATATAAAAATGCCCGACTTTATCCATTTGTAACCAATTCTTTGAATCATTAAAACTGTGAAATTTAGTTTTTTCATAATCGGAGTACCAAATTTGTGAGAGGCCAATTGTGCTAGACGAAAAAACACTTGAAGTGAGAACTGTTGTTCCCAAAACTCGTTTTTTATTCAAAGAATCTGCTTTTAAGTAAAATTGCGCTTGAAAAAAATTCAAGGCAAAAATAAAAATAAATAAAACGCTTTTTTTCACAAGTATAAAAGTAAGAAATAAAAACAAATGAGTGTAATTTTCTTTTTTATTCAAATTAATCTTATATTTGTTTCGAAAACTTAGTGTCAAAAAGACATTTTATGCTAAAAAAACTATTTTATCAATTCATTTTTGTTTGCTTCTTTGCTTTCAATTATTTTTCACAGTCTTATGAAATTGTTGGAAATGCTTTTGATGTAGCAACAGTTTCTAACGCAACCTGCACAGATGTTGATACTTGTTTTGCACTAACTTCCAACACACTTTGGCAACAAGGAGCTGTTTGGGATTTAGACACAATGGATTTATCACAAGCTTTTGATGCAACATTTTGTATGTTTATAGGTGCAAATGACTCTGGTGCAGATGGTTTTGCCTTTGTTCTTAGAAGTCCAAACTCTCTAAACTATGGTCAGACTGGCGGAGCATTAGGCTATGGAACAGATAATGGAATTACTGGAATTCAGCCATCTGTTGCAATAGAATTTGATACCTATTATAATTCAAATTTTTTTGACATTTCAGATGATCATACACAACTGGTTTTAAATGGAAATGTTGCAAATGCACCTGCAGTTTCAGCTATTTCACTTCTACCTTCCAATGCAAATATTGAGGATAATAATTTTCATACATCGAGAATTGTTTGGGATCCAGTTTTGTTGCAAATTTCTATGTATTTTGATGGTTTTTTACGTTTTTCATATACTAACGATCTTGTAAACAATGTTTTTGGAGGAAATCCCAAAGTATTTTGGGGTTTTACAGCTTCAACTGGTGGATTATCGAATTTACAGCAAA
The DNA here is from genome assembly GCA_947490145.1 of Flavobacteriia bacterium. GTDB lineage: Bacteria > Bacteroidota > Bacteroidia > Flavobacteriales_D > Crocinitomicaceae > M2408. The sequence continues at coordinate 27,740 of CANLGD010000033.1, read as the reverse complement.
TTTGTTTTCCGAAAATTTCAATTGACATTCCTGATTATATTATTTGTGAAACTGATTCTGTTCAACTTCATTTTTATCATGATAATTTGACATCTTACACTTGGACAAATCAGAATAATGATACCATAAAACATTGGGATCTGGACATGGGAATTCCTTTGACTGATACTAGTTTTTATGCGAGTTTATCAGGAACCTACACAATTTCTGTGGTTTCAAATAATCATGTTTATTTTGAGGATATTGATGTAAGCATAATTCCGTTTCCTGAAGCAATTAATCATTTAATTTGCTCAGAATCAAATTCTTTTAACTTGTTCGATTTATTTACTGGTATTCCAAGTGATGGTTTTTGGACTGGTCCGACACCAGTAGGTGGAGGAAATTTGGGGACTTTTAATCCAAACATAAATACCGGTGGAATTTACATTTATGAATCTATTTTGTCTGACATTTGTTTAGTTCAAAATCAAGTTACTGTTTCAGTAAATGAAATTATTTTTAATCCTCAGATTGATTTAATTGCTTGTACAGAAACTGATTATGATTTAGAAATAAATCCTGAAATGTCAAATGGACAGCAAAATTTCACCTATTCGTGGACAGCAATTGGAAATACAATTACGCAGAATCAAAATTTGGCATCAGTTCACATCAGTTCAAATGCTCAAATTTTAGTTGAAATAACTTCAAATGATAATTTTTCATGTGAAGTTGACACGACATTCAATTTATTATTTATGTCAAACCCACAATTTAATTTGGGTCCAGATATTATAATTTGTGCGGGAGAAATAAGTCAAATTTCAGCTGTGGGTATTTGGACTTCCTATTTATGGAATACAAATTCGGTTAATTCTTCCATTTCTGCTGACACCGCTGGAATTTTTTGGTGTGAAGTAACAAATGGATCAAATTGTGTGTTTAGAGATTCAATTCAAATTCAGGAGAATGCAGTTCCACAAATAAATCTCTTGGATTTTGACACTATTTCATGCAATCCATTTTTGGTAAATTTTGAGGCAACTTCAGATTTAGTAAACACCAGTTTTTCATGGGATTTTGGGGACGGCTCGATAGTATTTAATGTTGCAAATCCAAGTCATAATTATACTTTAGCTGGTGTTTATGACTTAACAATTACCGCCTCAATTTTTGGTTCATGTGAAAATGTATTATTCGTTGAAGATGCAATCCATGTTTTGAGCAGACCAACTGCAGATTTTGAATACGAAATCCTTTCATCGTCCGACGACGAGATCGAGTTAGCTCTTTTTAATAATTCTATAAATTATCAAAATTTAAATTGGTATTTTGATCAAAAAGATTCTTCTCAGATTGAAGACATAACATATGTTTTTGATTTAAATAGTGACGCGAGTATTGAGATTTTGCTTATAGCTTCAAATGATTATTGTTCTAGTCAAATTTTAAAAATAATTAAAATTCCAGGTGAATTAATTTACTATGTTCCAAATTCGTTTACGCCCGATGGAAATATATTTAACAATGAGTTTTTGCCCATAATCACAGAGGGTGTATTAACGGAAACTTATCACCTGATGATTTTTGACCGTTGGGGGGAGATTGTTTTTGAGTCTTATGATTTTGAAATTGGTTGGGACGGAACGTATAATTATCAGTTAGCCAAAGAAGGAATTTATGTTTGGAAAATAAATTTCACCGAAAAAGAATCAAATATACAGCGCGTTTTGACTGGCCATGTGAATCTACTGAAATAGTTTTTAAGAATTAAGAATTAAGCTTTGATTTAGACATAAAATGTCTCACTTTTAACCTTTTATTTTTCAGTTTTCACTCTTAATTTTACATTTTTTATTCTACTCTTTTCACTTTTAATTTTTATTTATCATCTCAAACAGTGCATTTAAATTTGGAGCGATAATTACTTCAATTCTTCTATTTTTGGCTTTATCTTTTGAGTCAACTGGCACAAATTCAGATCTTCCTGCAGCCATTAAAATTGCAGGATTAATTTTTGAATTTTTAGTCATAATTTCAACGACAGAAGTCGCTCTTAAAACAGATAATTCCCAGTTACTTTTAGGGAAAGAAAGACTTTCCAATTTATCGTTATCTGTGTGACCTTCAACAATTATTTCCAAATCTTTTTCTTTCTCTAGTACTTTAGCCAAATCTATCACCGCTTTTTTTCCTTGTTCTTCAACAACTGTGCTTCCTGATTGAAATAATAATTTTGCATCTAAACTGACATAAATTTTACCATTTTTTTCAACGACAGTAAGACCTTTATTTTCATATGCTCGAAGTGCTGTTGCTACTTTCGTTTTCAGGGATTTTATTCCTTCGTCTTTTCGTTTTAAAGCTTCTTCCAATTCTGTAACTTTTTTCTCGCGATCAATCAGTAGACGTTGTTTTGTTTTTAGTTCAGTTTCTAAAGCGATTAAGGCATCTTCTTTACGCTGTAACTCTAGATTTTTTGCATCCAAGTCGTTTTGAAGAGCACCTGTTTGTTTGATTCTAGTGGTTTTATCTTTTTCCAGTTTTTTCTCAAATTCTAAATTTTGCAAAACCATTCTATCATATTGAATTTGAATTTGATGGTATTGTTCACTTAAGCGAACGGTGTCTTCCTTCAAATTTTGAATGTCATTTTGAATTGAAGCCAATTGCGCTGAAAGTTCTTTCGCTTTGTCTTCATTTGTAATCGAACTGCTTTTAAATTTTGTTAGTTCTTCAGAATTTACTTTTTCTCTTTCAAGTAATTCATTGTATTTTTTTGCTGGAACACATGAAAAAGTAAGGGAAATTATGATATATAAAAGTGTGAATTTTTGTAACATGATTTGCTTTTTTGTAAAAAAATTATTCTTACAAATTTCGCATCAAAAAGCGTTCATCTTCCACTTAGCGCTTTAAGTTATAAACAGAATCTGTTTGATAAACTTTGTTAAATAACATTTGTTAAAAGAAAGGTGTTAAAAATTGATTCATTTTAACATTTTATTTTCAAATAATTAATTAAAAGGGAGACTCCATATTATAACCCGGACGATTTAATAAAATTTCAGAATATGAGGCAAATTTAGCAGAGAATTATTGCACCTTAGCAATTTAATGCCTGTTGAAGACATAATTAAAGGAAACAAACTTATTTCATTTCGACAGCCAAAATTTCCTCCCAAAAACCTTTAATTGTTTTTCCATCGCATTTAATCATTTGCGGAACAATACTCGCTTGAGAAAACCCTGGAGTTGTATTCACTTCAATTACAAATACTTTTCCGTCAACTACCATAAAATCTACCCGAGCAATTGAACGTAAATTTAATAAATCATAAATATTTTTTGCTATTGCTTGTACTTGATTTTTTACTTCTTCTGAAACTCTTGCTGGCGTAATTTCTTGTGATTTCCCTAAATATTTTGCTTCGTAATCAAAAAAATCATTTTCAGTAGCAATTTCGGTTAATGGTAAAGTATAAATTCCATTTTTAGAACGATAAACCCCGCAAGTAACTTCTGTTCCTTTTAAGAACGATTCTATCACAACTGTTTGACCTTCAGCAAACGCTTTAACTAAAGCAGGCTTTAATTCAGCCTCGGATTTAACTTTTGAAATTCCATAACTAGAGCCAGAATCAGCGGGTTTCACAAAACAAGGTAGGCCCAATTCTGCAATGATACTTTTTTCTGAATTTAAAAATCCATTTTTCAATAAAATTGACTTCGCAACAGGAATATCAAAGCCATTCAAAAATTGATTGCAATACCATTTATCAAAAGAAAGTTCTGAAGCCAAAGCGCCAGAATTGATAAAAGGAATATTCTTCATTTCAAAATAGGCTTGTAATTTACCATTTTCTCCAGGATTTCCATGAATATAAATTAATGCAGTTTCTAAATTAATAGTCTTTCCATTCTGATGAAAATTTAAATTCCAAGGATCAAAATTAAATTCTTCATCCTTAAAAATTGCGGTCCATTTTTCTTCAGAATCCTTCTTTTTTTCAATCTTAACCAAAAAAACAGTATGCCCATCTGGAAAATTTTCCAAAATTGTTTTTGCACTTTTTATTGAGATTTCAAATTCAGAGGAAAAACCTCCACAAAATATTCCTATGGCTGACATGATTTTTTTCTTCAAAATTAAATAAGAATTCCACTTAGAATAACAATTAAGATGAAAGTTATCAGCATTCTTTTTTTGAAAAACCTCTTCGTAATTTTACGCATAGGAATCGAAGAACAAAAAGACGAAATTATACTACAAATTAGCTATTTGAGACACAAAATATGTCATAAATTTATTTAATTTAAAAATTTACGCAAAAAAAAGTCTCACCAAATTTGGCAAGACTTTGAGAGCTGTAAGTTCAATTTTTCATTGAGGAACATTTTTTGGATTCAACAAATCGTAAAACTCATTGATTTTGGGCATAATTATAATCCTAGTTCTTCTATTTATTGCTTTATTTTCTGGAGTATCATTTGCAACCAACGTATTGTATTCTCCTCTACCCGAGGCAATTAAGCGATTTGGGTTAATGTTGTATTTTAATTGCAGAGCGCGAACTACAGAAGTTGCACGTTTCACACTTAAATCCCAATTGTCAGTCATACATGAACTCTTCATTGGAACATTGTCTGTATAACCTTCAACCATAACTTCAAAGTTAGGTCTTGATTCTATAATTGTAGCTATTTTAGATAAAATTTCATCAGCTTTTGAAGTTAATTCTGAACTTCCTGATTTGTACAACATTTTGTCAGATAAATTGATGAATACAACCGTTTTGTCAACTTTGATTTCTACATCTTGATCGTCTAATCCTTCTTTTAAAACACTTTTTAAATTTACTGCTAAAGCTAAATTAATCGAATCTGCTTTTGTTTTTGCAGCTTGCAATAAATTAATGTATTTATCTTTTAATTTTAATTGAGAAAGAGTTTCAGAAATATTATCGTTTGCTGCTTGTGTTAAAACTGTTAAATCTCCAACTGCTGTTAATTGTTTATCTCTCAGTTTTTTACAGTCTTCTAATTGCTCTTTTAAATCGGTAATTTGATCTGTTTTGGCAATGATTGAACTATTTGACAAAATCAACTCGTTATTCAATTTAGAGGCCTGATTTTCAGAGGCATATAACTTGTTTTTAGAAGTTGCTAATTCTTCATTTGCTCTTGCATTAGCAGTTTCTAATTCAGTTTTCATTGCAACAAATTTCTTTTTACTCACTACACATGAAGTAAAACTAATTGTCAATAAAGCTATAAAGATGTATTTTATCATTTTTATTTTTTTAGTTATTTCATCAAAATTAAGTAATTTTCTGGAATATCACTCTGATTTAACAAAATTTGTTGCAATTTTCGCGGAAAGTAAACAAAGTGGAATTCCACCACCTGGATGAACACTTCCACCAACAAAAAACAATCCTTTGATTTTTGAGAAATTTGGATGCCTAAAAAACGCTGCCATGCGATCATTTGAACTTGCACCATACAAAGCTCCTGCAAAAGATGAGGTGCGTTCTTCAATGCGAATTGGGTCTAAATATTCTTCCACTTCAATTAAATCCTCTAGCTTTTCACTTAAAATTCTATTTAATTTTATTAATACGTTTTTTCTAATTTCTTTTCGAATTTCTTCCCAATCTTGGCCAGAATTTGATGGAACATTCACCATGATAAACCACGATTCACAGTTTTTGGGCGCATCATTTTTTACAATCTTGGAACTCACATGCACATAAATTGTTGGGTCATGATAAACTGATTTTTCTTTAAAAATATGCGAAAATTCTTTTTCATAATTCTCTGAGAAAAAAATATTATGTAAATCTAAATTGTGGAATTGCTTCTTCATACCCCAGTAAAAAATAAGAGCCGAGCTTGAAGCTTCTTGTTTATTAACGTGCTTCGGAATTTTGAGTTTTGGCAATAAATTTTTATATGCAGGCCGAATATCTGAATTACAAAAAACAATGTCAGCAAAAATAGTTTCACTTCCATTTTTGATTCCTAGAACGGTGTTTTTGTCGTGAATAATTTCTGTAACTTTTTGATTTAAAATAAATTTCACTCCCAAATCTTTTGCTAACTGCACTAAGGATTCCGTGATGGAATGCATTCCTTCTTTAGGAAAAAATGTTCCAAAACCATGTTCCAAATGCGGAATAATATTTAAAATTCCTGGAGCTTGATATGGATTTGATCCATTGTAAGTAGCAAAACGATCAAAAATTTGCACCAATTTCGGATGGTTCAACGCTTTGCGATTTACTTGATGCATCGTGGAAAATAAATGCAATTTATGTGCATTTGACAAACATTTAAAAACTGCTTTGCTAAAATAAGTGTTAAACTTATGTAATGATTTTTCTAAAAAAGCCTCGTATGTTTTGTTGTAAATAAACTTACTTTTTTCAAAATGTTTTTTTAACGGTATTGAACTTACTTTTAAAGTTGATTCAACTTCAGTCAAAACTTCTGTCACATCAGATTTAAAAGGCAAAAAAGTTCCGTCTTCAAAAAAATAATGGCAAGCCGTTTCATTTTTGACGTACGAAAAATAATCTTTTGGATTTTTTTCAGCTAGTAAAAATAATTCTTCTACAAACTGCGGCATTGTAAATAGGGAAGGTCCAGCATCAAAACGGTATTGTCCCAATCTAAAAGAACTCAATTTACCTCCAGGGTATGAATTTGCTTCAAAAACCAACACTTCATAACCTTTTACAGCCATGCGAATAGCTGAAGCAATTCCTGCAATTCCAGAACCAATAACGATTGCTTTTTTCACGATAAACCTTTTTCAAAATTAGAACAATTTTTAAGATAAAAGGTTTTGGAAAAAGTTAAAAAATTAAAGTTCTCTTTTTCAGAATTTTAAACTAGGAAAAAAATAAACTATCTTTGCAAAAAGATTTATCATGGCTAAAGTAAAATCGGCTTTTTTTTGTCAAAATTGCGGTTATCAAACTCCAAAATGGTTGGGAAAATGTCCTTCTTGTGCCGAATGGAACACCTTTGTTGAAGAGATTGTTGAGAAAAATTTATCTCAATTGGTCGCTTTTTCAACGAATACAGGTCGCACGGCAAAATCTCAGGTTTTACAAGAAATTCAACAGACAGCGCAAACACGTATTGTGTTGCAAGACAAAGAATTAAACCGTGTTTTAGGTGATGGAATGGTTCCAGGATCTTTGATTTTATTTGGTGGTGAACCAGGAATTGGTAAGTCAACCTTACTCTTGCAATTAGCCATTTTAGAGAAAAATTTGCGTGTTTTATATGTTTCTGGCGAAGAAAGTGATCAGCAAATAAAGATGCGTGCCGATAGAATTGGTCACCAAAATGATGCTTGCTTTATTTTGACAGAAACAAATCTACAAAATATCTTTTTGCAAGCAGAAGAAATTCAGCCGCAATTATTGGTTATAGATTCCATTCAAACTCTGCACAGTAATCAAATTGAAAGTTCACCAGGAAGTATTTCTCAAGTAAGAGAATGTACTTCTCAACTTTTGCGTTATGCGAAATTATCTGATGTTCCTGTATTTTTAATTGGTCACATTACAAAAGAAGGAGCTTTAGCAGGACCAAAAGTATTGGAACATATGGTTGATGTTGTTTTGCAATTTGAAGGTGATCGAAACCATTTTTACCGCTTATTGAGAACCATTAAAAACCGTTTTGGAAGTACCAATGAACTTGGAATTTATGAAATGCAAGGTTCTGGTTTACGTCAAGTTGAAAATCCATCGGAGATTTTAATAACAAATACAGATTCAGATTTAAGTGGAATTGCAATAGCCTCAACTTTAGAAGGAGCAAGACCATTATTGATTGAGGTTCAGGCACTTGTAAGTAGTGCAGCCTATGGAACACCACAGCGTTCAAGTACAGGTTTTGATGCCAAAAGATTGAATATGCTTTTAGCGGTTTTAGAAAAAAGATGTGGTTTTAAATTAGGAGCAAAAGACGTTTTTTTAAATATTGCTGGAGGAATAAAAGTGGATGATCCCGCAATTGATTTAGCGGTAGTTGCTTCAATAATGTCTTCCAATGCCGATTTACCAATTCATGCAAAAACTGCATTTGCTGCCGAAGTCGGTTTATCGGGCGAAATTAGACCAGTAAACCGAATTGAACAGCGTATTTCTGAAGCCGAAAAATTAGGATTTGACTCCATCATTATTTCAAAATACAATAAAGGAGTTTCGCAAAAAAATTATGCAATAAAAATTATTCCTTGTGGAATAGTTACAGAGGTTATAAAAGCACTTTTCGCTTAAGGTAAAAATTACATCAATGGTTGATTTTTGACGATCAATTATTTTTTTTGAGTTTTTTCAGCCTAAATGTTATATTTTGTAATTTATTATTACTTGTCTATTGGGTAAGGTTGCGCTTAATTCAAGCGAACGAGGAAATTCAACGAATGAAATTATAACTTTAAATGCTGGATTAGTTTTACTTTCAGTTTCGCCAAATCCATTTCAAGGTGCATTAAATTTCAATATAGCTGCTGAATCGAAAGCTGAAATTTAGCTGTGTGCTTTAAATTAGAAAAATATTTTGAATATAAACTGCACTGAATGAATAAATAGTTTAGAGATTAAAAAATTAAATTCAGCATTGCACATAGTTAAAGCAAAAATTAACAATGCAGTTCAAACGATTATGGTTGTAAAATAGTATTTTTTGCAAATGAAATTCCTGACTAAAATTAGGATTTTTACTTTTTTGTAGATTTTTTCATCAAATTTTGTTAATTTTTATGTTTTATATACCACGGTAAATAAAATATATTATCTTTGACAAAAATTAAAACAAAAAATATGAAAAAATCAATCTTTGCAATATTTTCAATTGCAACTTTAGCTTTAACTTCTTGTGCAGAAAAAGAAGTTACCTACAAATTAGATTCAAAAGCAACAACTTTGAATTGGACTGGAAAATATGTTGCAGATGGACATACACACTCTGGAACAGTTAATGTAACTGAAGGTTCAGTTGTTTATAAAGGTGAAGAATTAGTTTCTGGAGATTTTACAGTTGACTTAAATACAATTGTTGATAAAGATTTACCTTCTCCTATGAAAGACACTTTAGTAAAACATTTGAAAGGAATGTACTTCTTTAACATTGAAAAAAATGCTGATGTTGATGTAAAAATTAATGAAATTACAAAAACTGAAATCAAAGCAACTTTAACAGTTTTAGGTAAGAAAATTGAGACTGTTATGCCAGTTAAAATCAAAAAAGATGAAAAAAGTTTAACTGCAAAAGGTAAATTTGAAATTGATTTCGCAGCAACAGAAATGATGGGTTTTCAAGCAATGCCTGAAACGCCAAAAGATCAACACACAGATTCAAAAATCGCATTTGAAATCAACTTGGTTTTGAATAAATAATAATAAAAATATATTTGAAAGGCTTGGATTAATTTTCAAGCCTTTTTTTTTGAATAAAATTTCATTTTAAACGTTAATAAAATGTATTTTAGTGTTCTGTTATATTTTATTGAAACAATTTTTACAAATATTATTATTAAGTCAATTTATCATTGTACTTGCATCTTTCCTTTTTTCTCAGGAGTCAAATTTACGTGAAGTTAAAATAGCATCCCCCAATAAAGAAATTAGATTGGATTCATTGACTATCTTTCCAAATTCGGTTAAAGTATTTTGTGGAAATGATTTATTAACATTGAATGATTATTCCATTGATTATACATTTGGAACATTTAAATTACTTTCAATTTGCGGGGATTCTCTCAAAATAAAATTCCGCGTTTTTCCTATTAATTTAAGCAAAAATTACCAATCGCGTGATACTTCGATAATTTATAATCAAAGTAAAGGTGATCGAGATAAATTTTTAATTCAAACAACAGATAGTTATGCCGATATCTTTGGTACGTCAGGTATTAAAAAAAATGGAAGTATTTCTCGAGGTATTTCATTTGGTAATAACCAAGATTTATCAATCAATTCAACACTAAATTTGGAATTATCAGGTGAAATTGCTCCCAATTTAAAGTTAATGGCAAGTGTATCAGATGATAATTTACCCATTCAACCTCAAGGCAATACGAGTAAATTACAAGAATTTGATCAAGTTTTCATTCAAGTTTACAATGATAATTTCAAATTAATTGCGGGAGATTTTTGGATTTCAAAACCCAAAGGCTATTTTTTAAATTATAAGAAAAGAGCACAAGGGCTTTACGGAGATTATTCTTGGTCCAAAAAGGAAAAAACACTTTGGAAAATTCAAGGAAGTGGGGCTTTATCGAAAGGAAAATTCGCTAGACAAATTATTCAAGGAGTTGAAGGAAATCAAGGGCCATATAGATTGCGAGGGAATGAAAATGAACAATTTATAATTGTTTTATCTGGTACAGAACGGGTTTTTATTGATGGAAAATTAATTAATCGAGGACAAGAATTTGATTATACCATTGATTACAATACAGCAGAAGTAATTTTTACAGCTAAAAATTTAATAACAAAAGATTCGAGAATTGTTGTTGAATTTCAATATTCCGATTTAACTTATGCTCGGTCTTTGATTCAAGCAGGAACAAGTTATACTTCCGAAAAATTTGATTTTTGGTTAAATACGTATTCTGAACAGGATGCTAAAAATCAGACAATTCAACAAGATTTAACACTTTCACAAAAAAAGTTACTTTCTACAATCGGTGATAGTTTATATTTAGCAAGAACACAATCAATTGATTCAGTTGGTTTTATAGAAAATCAAAATTTATATAAATTAATTGATTCTTTAGGGATTGACAGTGTTTTGGTTTTTTCTGTAAATCAAGATTCAGCGTTTTATCGCGCAAGTTTCACTTTTGTTGGCGCAAATAAAGGTAATTATATTTTTTTAAATTCAAATGCTTTGGGAAAAATTTACAAATTTGTTTTGCCTCAAAATGGAGTTCCACAAGGTGATTATGAAGCTGCGCGGATCATCATTACTCCAAAGCAAAAAAAGTTTGTTTCGGCAGGATTTTCATATAAAATTGGAAAAAAACTCACCATAGAAAGTGAAGTCGCATACTCAATGAATGATTTGAATACCTTTTCAAAATTAAATTCAAATGATGATGAAGGATATAGTAATAGAACAAAATTAACTTCTCTTATACCTTTTGCGAAAACAGATTCTGTTTTTAAATGGACTTATAAAACAAAGACAGAACTTGAAATATTAAATGCTAATTTCAGTCCCATCGAACAATATCGCGCAGTCGAATTTGATCGAGATTGGAATACAAGAAACAAAAATTTCAAGGGAAATCAGCTTTCAAGTTCTTTTGTAAATGAATTTGAACATCATAAAAATGGAAGTCTAGGAGTTGAACTCGCTCAATATGCAATAGGTTCAGATTACGAAGCATATAAATCTCGTTTATTTGGGAAGTGGTTAAAAAGTGGTTTTAGTGCAATTTGGGATGGAAGTTATTTAACTAGTTCGAGTTCGCAAATTGATGCCAAAACTAAAATTCAGACAAATCAGAAAAATGAATTTTTAAGACATAGAATTACAGTTGCGCAAGAATTTAAAAATGTAAAAATTGGCTATAAAGATGACTTTGAAAGAAATACATTTCACAAGCAATCCTTTTTAGAAACACAAAGTTATTTATTTTACGACAAAGAATTTTCGCTTTCAAATAAAGATTTTAAACAAACAAATGAAGCAGATTCTCTAAGTGCTTCTCCGGTAAATTATAAGTTTTTTTACAGAGAAAGATTAGACCAGCGTTCGGATTCTTCGCGTTTACAAAATGCGGCAAAGGCTAAAAATTTGGGTTTAAACTTGAATATTAATACCAATGTAAATCAACGGTTGGATTTGGTTCTCAATTATCGTCAATTGGAAATTTCCAATACAAAATTAATTCAACAGACACCAGAAAACACGCTTTTGGGAAGAATTGATTTTGACAGAAAATTATGGAAAGGTGCATTGAATTGGAATACATTTTATGAAATCGGTAGCGGTTTGGAATTAAAAAAAGAATTTTTGTACATTCAAGTAAATGATGGGCAAGGCATTTACACTTGGATTGATTACAATGCCGATGGTATAAAAGATTTGAATGAATTTGAAATTGCTCAATTTGTTGACCAAGCGAGTTATATTCGCGTTTTCACACCTAGTAATGAATATGTAAAAACATTTTCAAATGAATTTAACCAAGGATTTTTTATTAAGCCAGAAAAAATTTGGGTATCAAAAACAGGAGTGTTAAAATTTATTTCGCGCTTTTCAAATCAATCCAGATTGAGGATAAATAGAAAAACAAATAACTTTAAATCAAACGAAGTTTTTAATCCATTTTACGGAAATGTAAGAGATACTAGTTTGTTGAGTTCGAGTTCAAATATTCACAATACTTTATATTTTAATAGGACAAGTTCCATTTTTTCAATGGATTATGGCTATCAAAATTCATTAGCAAAAACACTCTTAGCTACAGGTTTTGATGCTAGAGCACAAATTTACCATGAGATTAATTTCCGCTTAAATATTCTACGAAAATACTCTATTGAAACGAGTTCACAGATAGGTAATAAAACCGTAAATGCGGATTATACTTCTGGTAGAAATTATGATTTAGCTTATTTTGTAATAAAACCTTCATTCATAATTCAACCTTCAACTTTCTTTCGTTTTTCGCTTGATACTCGCTATTCTGAGAAGAAAAATGTTGATGGTGAGACAAGTTTTGTAAATGAAATTGGATTTCAGATGAAATATAATCAAGCAAATAAAGGGAGTTTTCAAGCAACCTTTTCATACTTATCAATAAAATACATTGGGGCAGAAAATTCAGCTTTAGGGTTTGAAATGCTAGAATCACTGAAACCTGGAGATAACTTTAAATGGAATGCCGGTTACCAGCGTTCAGTTTCCAAAAATTTGCAAATTTCAATTCAATACACTGGAAGAAAATCTGAAACTAATAAAACCATTCATTCTGGTGGAATGGAGGTGAGAGCGTTTTTTTAATTTTATTTCCTATTATCAGTCAGCCTTGGATGATTCTTTAACATGCATAGTTCGCTGTGGATAAGGTATTAAAATTCCATATTCTCTAAATAAGCGATCTATTTCAAAGCGAATTTCAGATTTATAAAAATTAACATCCCAACTTTGATCTGCCCAAAAAATTAGCTCTAATTGTAAACCATTTTCGCCAAATTCTTTTAATCGGACCATTACTGGTTCAGACTTTTTCACTTTTGGATGCGCATAAGCAGCTTGTTTTAGAAGGGTACTAATTTGTTCAGTATTTGAACCATAAGCAACAGTTACGGGAATTAAAAAGCGAGAAAGAGTGTTTCCATGACTCCAATTTTCAACATACTCTTGCGTTAATTTAGCATTTGGAATAAGCAAAACATTTCCATCACGGGTTTCAATTTGTGTTGTACGAACACTTATTTTTAAGATTTTAGCAATAATTGTTTCGTTGAACTTTGAATCTTTTAATTCAATTACATCTCCAATTTTGATATTTCCTTCAAAAAGTAGAATTAAACCAGAAAACATATCTTTGAAGACATCTTGTAAACCTAAACCTAGTCCAACAAGTAAAGCTGCAGAACCAATAAATAAATTTGTTAAGTCAACGTTTAAGGTGCTTAATGAAAACAAAAGAACAAATACATAAATGATGTATTTACTTAATTGAACGTAAATATATTCGGTACTTGGATTGTATCCTTCTTTATTTCTGAATTTTTTGCTGAAATATAACTTCAAAAAATTCAACAACATTTTTGCACCGAAATAAAGTAAAACTACAACGATAATTTGGTAGAAACTTACTTTAAAATAAGAATTATCTATAATTTTATATTTCAAAAAATCGCCAAATGATACCTCGTTGTTGTTGATGTTAAAACTCCAAACGGCAATATAAATAGCTATAACATAAACACTTTGACTAAAAAGTCGCAACCAAGTTGTACGATTTCCTTCCAAGTGAATGTTATTTCCAATCAAATATTTTTTTAAAGATCGGTGAATTATTCTTCGTAATACAGCAGCAAACAAAAAGATTATTCCGAGTGCCAATAAATTCCAAAGGCAAACATTGTAAGGCCCTAGTTTAAAAAGTGCGTAATTCATTTAAATAGTTATAAATTATGATCGTTGAGTTATGAATATTTTTAAAATAAGTTAAAAGACTTTAAATGATTTTTAATGTAAAATTATACGCGAAAGGACTTTTGCTAAAGCAGCTTTAACGTGCAATAGAGTGACTTTTTCCATGATTAAATCCTGAGTTATGCTAAAATCAATTTGTTCTGTTTCGTTTAATGCCTCTAATTTAATTAATTCAGAATCAATTTGTTCTATTCTGTTTAAAATTTTACGCATTTTGAAGGAATAAATGGCATCTAAGACACAGGTTTTTAAATTGTCTAATTCCGTTTTTGTTTCAATGTTGTGTTTTGTAAGCCAATTATGACTCAATTCATATTGATCTGTTTCAATTCCAGACACAAATTTTACGATTTCTTGATCTTCATGTTTGATAAAAAAGCTGGATTTATAGACTTTTTTTGCAGCAATTCCCTCGTTAATTATACCATAAATTTTGGCAAAAGTTACATTTTCAAAATTTAATTCATCCAAATTTAATTCGTGACAAATTAGTTCACAAGCTGAAGTGCTGACCAAAATTGTTTCACCTTTTTCATTTTGATGTTCAATTTCAATCAAATATTCGCTATATTTCACTAAAATACGAATCAAATTAAATTCCTCGAAATATTCAATTTTAGTCTTACTGGCTTGAGTAGATTGAACGCTTTTTTGTCCTGGAACAAGATTTTGATTAAATTGTTCAATTGTTTTTTGTTCTGGCTCTGTAAATTGTTTCCCAACTTCTTTTTTACGAATTTTTGAAAGCTCTAAAACAATTATATTTTCATCAATTTCAAATCGATTTGCTATTTCTTTGGAATAAATCGAACGACTAATTTGATCAGGAATCAAAGAAATCGTATTCACAATATCATGAATTAACTTTACACGAACTAAAGGATCTGAATTTCCATCATTTAAAAGTAATTCAGCTTTGAAAGTGATGAAATCTTTAGTATTTTCTTTGATGTACGTTTCTAATTCATGTGTACTTACTTTCTTAGAATAGGAATCTGGATCATCGCCATCGGGAAATAAAACCACCCGCACATTCATTCCCTCTTGTAAAATCAAGTCAATTCCACGGAAAGAGGCTTTTATTCCTGCTGCATCGCCATCATATAAAATCGTGATATTCTGCGTGTAACGACGAATTAATTTGATTTGATCCTTCGTTAGAGATGTTCCAGAAGAAGAAACAACATTTGTCAATCCAGCTTGATTTAAACTGATAACATCGGTGTAACCTTCAACCAAAAAGCAATTATCATATTTTATGATTTCGCCTTTTGCAAAATATAAACCATAAAGTATTTCACTTTTATTATAAATTATACTTTCAGGCGAGTTGAAATATTTGGCTACCTTTTTATCGTTTGTTAAAGTTCGACCTCCAAATCCTAAAATCCTTCCAGTGATGGAATGAATAGGAAAAATCACCCTTCCACGGAAAAAATCAAAATTTCTGTCATCTTTTGATTTTACCAAACCAACTTTTTCACAAAATTCTAATTTATAGCCTTTTGCTTTGGCTGCATCCGTAAAATCGTGACCAGAATTTAAGCAATATCCCAATTGAAATTTCTCAATTATGTCTTTTCTGTAACCTCTTTCAACGAAATAACTTAAACCAATTGCTTTACCTTCATCATTTTCATGTATATTGTGCATGAAATGATTTTTGGCAAATTCGTTGATTATTTGCAAACTTTCTCTTTCGGTAAAAGCAGCAATTTGTTCTGGAGTTTGTTCTTCTTCTTTTGGTAACTCAATGTTGTATTTTTCAGCTAACCATCTTAAAGCTTCTGGATAAGAATAATGTTCTTTTTCCATCAAAAATGTGACAACCGAACCTCCTTTTCCCGTAGAGAAACATTTAAAAATCTGCTTAGCTACTGAAACTGAGAAAGATGGCGTTTTTTCATCCGTAAAAGGACTCAAACCCATGTAGTTTGCACCTTTTCGTTTTAAAAGCACAAATTCCCCAATAACTTCCTCTATTCGAGCAGTTTGCATGATGTTTTCAATTATATTTTCGGGGATTCTTGCCAAAGAAGTTTAGTTATGGGTTATAAATATGAGTTATGATTTGGAATTTTAGACTGCAAGATTCAGAAGTCAGGACAGTCTTGACTTTTGAATCCTGTAGTCTTTTATCTTAAAGTCCTTCGTCTAATGTAAAGTTTTTTTCTTCCACTAATTTACCTTTTGTATCATAAGTCTTCCAAATTCCAACTTTTTGATCATTTCTATATTCACCGTAATAATAAATTGCTCCATTTGGATATTTTACGATTGTGTGTCCATCTTTTTTACCATTCAGATAATGAGTGATTGAAAGTTCAGTTCCATTTTCAGCGAAAAAAGCCCATTTTCCGTGACGTTCATTGTCTTTGTCTTGCGCACCTTGAAATTTAATTGCTTTTTTGCCAGGATAATATTCTGTAAAAATACCATCTTTAATTTCAATCAATGATTCTGGTTTTTGGTTTTGCGTTTTTTCATCTTCCGTGCATGCGAAAGTTAGTAAAATTAGGGTAAGAAATAATATTGTTTTCATTTTTTTAGATATTGAGATTTCAAGATGGTAATAAAAACTTAAGAAGTAATTTTTAAACTTTTCAATTTTCGCTCTTAATCCTTTATTTTTTTATTTCGTTCTTGTAATGGTATAATTAACCAAACCAATTAGGGATTTTTTTGCCTCAGAATTTGGAATATCTTTCAAAAGAGCTAATGCTTCTTGAATAATAGAATTCATTTTTTCTGTTGCATATTTAATTCCACCAGATTGAATAACCAATTCTACTGCACGTTTCACGAATTTTGTATCTTCATTTTTATTTTTTACGATATAAATTAATTCTCTTTTTACCTCTTTTGAGCATACTGATAAGGTATGAATTAAAGGCAAAGTCATTTTTCGTTCCCGAATATCCAATCCGGTCGGTTTTCCGATATCATTTTCCGTTCCGTAATCAAAAATATCATCCTTAATTTGAAATGCTAAACCAACAAGTTCGCCGAATTTTTGCATATCAGCACTTATATCTTCTCTATCAACTGAAGCTGCAGCGACTTCACAAACTGTTGCTATTAATGAGCCTGTTTTTTGACGAATTATTTCAAAATAAATTTCTTCAGTAATGTCAAGTTTTCTAGCTTTTTCAATTTGTAACAATTCACCTTCGCTCATATCTTGAACAGCTTTGGAAATTATTTCAAGCAAACGGTAATTTTTATTTTCAACCGATAAAAGTAGGACTTTTGAGAGCATAAAATCACCAACTAAAACGGCAACTTTATTTTTCCAAAGCGCATTTACAGAGAAAAAACCACGTCTTTCATTTGCATCATCTACTACATCATCATGAACCAAAGTTGCTGTGTGTAAAAGTTCTACAAGAGTAGCTGCTTGGTATGTTTTTTCATTGATTTCACCTAACATTTTTGCTGTCAAAAACAAAAACATCGGCCGAACTTGCTTCCCTTTTCGTTTGATGATGTAATGTGTGATTTTATCTAAAAGCGCCACTTTAGATTTCATATTTGCCTGAAATTTAAGCTCAAATTCAAGCATTTCTTTCTCTATCGGAGCTAATATTTCGTTTACATTCATCATTTGAAATACAAATATACGAAATGTTTATTTTGTGAAGTGAAAATTGTGATGATTATATTTACAAATTAAATTTCATCAATAAATCAGTTTGTTCATCATTTCCTAATTTGAAAATGTGCTTACCAAATTCTACGAAACCATTTTTTTGATAGAAATTAATTGCTTTTCGATTTTCCCCCCAAACTCCCAGCCAAATAAACTTTTTCTTTTTCGCTTTAGCAAGTTCAATGACTTTATCAAAAAGTATTTGACCAAATTTTTTTCCTTGAAACTCTTTTAATATGTAAATGCGCTCAATTTCTAAAGAATTTTCATCTTTGATTTCTGTTTGAACTTTAGAAAAATTTAATTTCAAATATCCAAGTATTGTATTTTCATTTTCAGCAAAATAAAATTCAGAATTATCGTCATTTAGCTCGGAAGTCAATTTTTGTGTTGATAATTTCTACACTAAATATTTTGCCATATCTTCAGGTGAATTACTTTCAGAAAATGTTTCATAAAAAGTTTGTTTACTGATTTTTTGTAATTCTAAAATTTCGTCTAGAGTTACTTTATTGATAGAAATTGTTTTCATTTTTAATTTCTTGCAAAGTTAAAAAGTAGCAAAGGGATTTTTGTTTTTAATTCAATTTTGTTTCTAAATAAATTAGGTCTAAAAGCGCGAAGCAGCTGCGAGTTAAATCCAAAAATCGAATTATCTAAAAATAAATTGTGTTTCTAATTAAATCAAAGTCTTTTGTCTTTAAGTCTTTTGTCCCTTAATTCATCAAATCCTCAATCTCATCTGCTTCAAGCGGAATATTTGCCATAAAATTGAACGGTTTTCCGGAGTTTGTAACCAGTAAATCATCTTCCAAACGAATTCCTAAATTTTCTCCTGGAATGTAAATGCCTGGTTCACATGTGAAAACCATTCCTGCTTGAATTGGTTCATGCCACAGTCCAACATCATGCGTGTCTAAGCCCATAAAATGAGATGTTCCGTGCATGAAATATTTTTTATAAGCTGGCCAATCTGCTTTTTGGTTTTTGATGTCGGTTGAATCGATTAATTTTAATTTAATCAATTCGCTTTCCATTATTCTACCAACTTCTGTGTGATAATCAGCCATAATTGTGCCTGGAATAAGGAGTTTTTGAGCTTCATTTTTAACATGTAAAACTGCATTGTAAACTTCTTTCTGACGTGGTGTAAATTTCCCAGAAACTGGAATGCAACGTGTTAAATCAGATGAATAATTAGCATATTCTGCTCCAACATCTAATAAAATTATATCACCAGCACGACATTGTTTGTTATTTTCAATATAGTGCAAAACACAGGCATTTTTCCCTGACGCAACAATTGGTGTATAAGCAAATCCTTTTGAGCGATTCATGAGGAATTCGTGAGCAAATTCAGCCTCAATTTCGTGCTCCCAAACACCTGGTTTAATGAATTTTAGAATGCGATTTACACCCTTTTCGGTTATGTTGCAAGCCTTTTGTATTAAATCAATTTCTTCTTGCTCCTTTATTGAACGAATGGTGTGCATAATTGATGCACTTCGATGAACTTGATGCGCAGGATTTTCGTTTTTGAATTTTTTTATAAAGCGATCTTCTCTGGTTTCAACTTCTGTGTTTGCACGCAGATGCTCGTTTGTATTTAAATAAACACCCTCTGCTTCAGCTAAAAGTTGTTTCCATATTGTAGCAAATTGATTCAGCCAATAAACAGTTTTTATTCCAGAAACATTAAAGGCTTGTTCTTTATTTAATTTTTCACCTTCCCAAATTGCAATTAAATCACTTGTTTCTTTTAGGAACAAAATTTCTTGGTGTTTTTCATTTGAGGCATTCGGAAAAATCACCAAAATACTCTCTTCCTGATCTACTCCTGTAAGGTAAAAAATATCTCGGTGTTGCTGAAAAGGCATTGTGCTATCAGCACTTATTGGAAAAATATCGTTTGAATTAAAAACAGCCAAGGTGTTTTTGTGCATTTTTGCAGCAAATTTTGAACGGTTTTTGATGAATAAATTTTTGGAAATCAAGTCGTATTTCATAAGGAATTTAATTTTGGGTTGAAATTACTATTTATTTTTAAATCTTAAATTAAATTGATTAAAATGAAACAAAAATTAATTTCTTCGAGAAGGACGTAAAATTTTTACGTTCTTCTCGTCATACCTTTGTCCTATAATTATTAAAACAAGGAAATTATGGGAACAATTTATCACTTTATTCAACTGAAAAAAATCGAATTTCAAACCGATAGCAGCGATGTTTTAATATCTTGTGAAATTACGCAAAACATGGAAGTTGTACAAATTTTTTTCATGATTTCTCATACTGAATTAAATAAAATTTTTGGAGAATTACAAGCGCAAAATCATCATTTGAACTTGTTTGATTTTTTGGAAAAAATAAATTTAAATAATGATTCCTATATGTATTCATTGGATTTAGAAAAAAACAATATTCAAAATACATGGATTCCAGAATTATTTAATACGTCTAATTTTAAGCAAATTGTCGCATAATATTTTAAAAAAAAGCCAACCTTTTTAATTTTTTTTCGTTGAAAACTTATAAAATGTAATTATTTTACTTACATTTGAGTACTTTTTTAAATTAAATTTTAAGTCAAAACTAGATGAAAACTATTAAATTAACATTTTCAGCTCTCTTATTAAGTGTTTTAATTTTCGCTTGTGTGAAACATGAAGTCATTCCAGCACCTATTGATCAAGTAACACTTAAGCCGTATTTTACTGGTAATATAAATGGTACAAATGTTGAATATACAGATGACGTAAATGGATTTAATGGAGTAAATTCACAATCTGAACACATCGTTACGTCACCTGCGCTTTCAAAAGTTATTTATTACTGTGATATGACATCAAATTTGATAAACACTTCAATCAAAGTTGGTTATGGAAGTTTAGATTGGGATGCAGGCGCATTGGAAAAACCATCTTTAGAACAATTTAATACTTTCTTTACAAGTTTGTTAACTCCTGCACCTATTTTTTATGGATCTTATCCTGATTCCGGTTTTGAAGTTGAATATAAAGATGCATTTGGAAATACTTGGAATTCAGATAAAGCGAGCGTAAATATTCAATCAGCAGAATTTACAAAAATTGAAAATGATTCCGATGCAACAGGCGATTATTGCAAATTCACAGTAGAATTTTCTTGTCATGTTTACAGACCTACAATTGTTTTAGGTTTACCATCTAGAGATTCAATAAGAATTGAAAATGGACATTTTGAAGGTTGGTTTTTGCGTTAATCCTTAAATCAATTTTAAACTAATTGGTATTTAATGAGTAAAACAAGTTTGAAAATAGCCATTATTGGAGATTACAATTTTACTTATAATACACACCATGCTACAAATCTAGCATTGGATCATGCAGCATATTTTTTGGATATTGAAATTAGTTATTATTGGATTCGGCTTTCGGAAGCTAGTTTGTTTAAGCAATCGCAATTTCAAGAATATGACGGAGTTTGGATAAGTCCAGGACCATTTAAAAATCCATTTTTATTGCAAGGAACCGTAGATTTAGTTTTAAAGCAAAACATACCTACTTTTATTACTGGTGAAGGATTCAAAGCCCTAATTGAAGTTATCATTCAGCAAAACAATTTGAATGCTCAAGGAGAAAAATTAATTTCCGAAAACTTAATTGTTGGAGAAATGTTTCAACGATTGGAAATTATTCCAAATTCAAAAGCTTTAATCAAATTATATGAAAATCACAATAACATTGAGTTAAGTTCTTCGAGATACAGTCTTTACCCGCAATTAACAAAATTTTTGGAAGAAAGTCAAGTTGATGTGGAAGCTTACAATCAATTTGAAGAACCAGAAATTATAAGTTTAAAATCCCAAAAATTTTTTCTCGTTTGCGGATTTTGTCCTCAAATTTCATCCACGAGAGAAATTCCTCATCCTTTGGTTTATACTTTTGTAAAAGGCTGTGTAAATTTATAAGTCAAAAAAAAGACCATCATTTCTGACAGTCTTTTTCTATTTCCTCAAAAATTAGCTCTTCGCTAGTTCGGAATCAAACATCAATTTTTGCATATTTTGCATTTCGCTCAATAAATTCTCTTCTAGGTGGAACTTCGTCGCCCATCAACATAGAGAATACTTGATCACATTCAGCAGCATTTTCAATTGTGATTTGACGCAAAGTTCTTCCTTCTGGATTCATTGTTGTTTCCCAAAGTTGTTCTGCGTTCATCTCACCCAAACCTTTGTAACGTTGAACGTTTACAGAAGATTCAGAACCTGCACCTTTTAAATCCATGATTAATTTATCACGTTGATCTTCGTTCCAAGCGTAATCAGATTTTCCTCCTTTTTTCACTTGATATAAAGGTGGAGTTGCAATGTAAACGTATCCATTTTCAATCAATTCTTTCATGAAACGGAATAAGAAAGTTAAGATTAATGTTTCGATATGCGAACCATCGACATCCGCATCACACATGATTATGATTTTGTGGTATCTTAGTTTTTCTAAGTTTAAGGCTTTTGAGTCTTCTTCAGTTCCAATTCTAACTCCTAATGCAGTGTAAATATTTTTAATCTCTTCGTTTTCAAATATTTTGTGGTGCATTGCTTTTTCAACATTCAAGATTTTCCCTCTCAAAGGCATAATCGCTTGAAAGTGTCTGTCTCGACCTTGTTTTGCTGTTCCTCCCGCAGAATCTCCCTCGACAAAGTAAATCTCGCACATTGCAGGATCTTTCTCCGAACAATCTGCTAATTTTCCAGGTAAGCCTGAACCAGTTAAAACCGTTTTACGTTGAACCATTTCACGTGCTTTTCTAGCTGCGTGTCTTGCTCTTGCTGCAAGCATTACTTTTTCAACTATTAATTTTGCTTCTGCAGGATGCTCTTCTAGGTAAATAGTTAACATCTCAGAAACTGATTGAGAAACTGGAGCTGTAACTTCTCTATTTCCTAATTTTGTTTTTGTTTGTCCTTCAAATTGTGGTTCTTGCACCTTGACAGAAACAACAGCCGTTAATCCTTCGCGGAAGTCATCTCCATCAATCTCAATTTTTTCCTTGGCCAACATACCACTTTCTGTAGCGTATTTTTTCAAAGTATTTGTCAATCCACGTCTGAATCCTGATAAATGAGTTCCACCTTCATGCGTATTGATGTTATTCACATAAGCTTGAATGTTTTCGGTATAAGTTGTGTTGTAAGTTAATGCAACTTCTACCGGAATTCCTTCTCTTTCTCCTTCAAAATAAATTACATCTGGGATTAGAGATTCACGGTTTCTATCTAAATATTGTGCAAATTCTCTTAAGCCACCTTCAGAATGAAAAACAACAGAATATTCTTTTCCTTCATCATCAACATTTCTTTTGTCAGTAAGCGTAATCGTAATTCCTTTATTCAAAAAAGCTAATTCACGCATACGAGCTGCAAGTGTGTCGTAATTGTATTCTGTATATTCAAAAATTGTTCCATCTGGTTTGAAAGTAACTTCTGTTCCGTGTTTATCTGAAACACCGATTTCTTTTACATCATACAATGGTTTACCAATACTGTACTCTTGTTGGAAAATTTTTCCATCACGGTGAACAATTGCACTCAAATGAATTGAAAGAGCATTCACACAAGAAACTCCAACACCGTGTAAACCACCAGAAACTTTGTAAGTATCTTTATCGAATTTACCACCAGCGTGTAAAACAGTCATTACAATTTCTAAAGCTGATTTTTTTTCTTTTTGTGTTAAACCAGTAGGAATTCCCCGACCATTATCTCTAACGGTTACAGAATTATCATGGTTAATATATACATCAATCGTATCGCAATGTCCAGCCAAAGCTTCATCGATTGAGTTATCGACAACTTCGTAAACTAAATGATGTAAACCTTTAATTCCGATGTCACCGATGTACATCGCAGGTCTTTTTCTAACTGCTTCTAATCCTTCAAGCACTTGAATATTATCCGCTGAATAATCGTCTTTTTTTATATCTTCACTCATAGTTTTTCTTTTGGAAAATCTTTTTTAATGTAAAGGTACAAATATACGCAATTTAAAGCGTGAAAAATAGTTTGATTGGCTATAAATTGTTAGTAGTTATCAACAAAATATTAACTTTTTTTAAAAGAGTTATGAGTTATGAATGTTGAGTTATGAGTTTTTTGTAGCTTGATAAATTCTTGACTTTGAATTTCATTTATAACTTATCGTTCATAATTCATCAAGCATTACTTATTTTCAATCCACTGAATTATTTCTTCGCACATTGGACTTTGTTTCGGGCCAATATTTTTTACTAATTTTCCGTTTTCATCAATTAAATATTTGTGAAAATTCCATTTAACTTTTGAATCTTCGACACCATTTTTTTCTTTTTGTGTAAGAAATTCGTAGACTGGAGAAATATCATTTCCGTTTACAGAGATTTTGGCCATCATTTGAAAGCTAACTCCATAATTTTTGGTGCAAAATTCTGCAATTTCATTGTTTGTTCCAGGTTCTTGTGACATGAAATTATTTGCTGGAAACCCAATTATCACTAAATTTTGATCTTTGTATTTTTTGTTCAATTTTTCTAATTCTTCGTATTGAGGTGTTAAACCACATTTTGAAGCTGTATTTACGATTAGAATTTTCTTCCCTTTTAAAGTTGAGAAATCCAATTTGGCGCCATCAATTGTAAGGGCTTTATAATCATAAATTGTTTGTGCGGAGATTTTCTGTAGACTAAAAATTGATGCAAAAAGAAAAATTAATATTTTCATAAGGTGAATTTAAAATTATAACAAATAAACATTTGATTCTGTAAAAAGTTTATTTTTGATTTTTTGGAACAAATTTAGCTATTTTACGATTAACAAGTTGTAAATTTTATTTCTGTGAAAAGTTTTATCTTTTTTTTTAGTTTTATTGTAACTGTTTCTGTTTTCTCACAAGCAAATTTGTCGGGAACTTGGCAAGGTGTGCTTTTTCGTGATGGACTGAAAGATAGTGAATCTTTGATTTTTTATGTTGATTTAACTTTTTCAGGAAAAGAAATTTCTGGCAAAACAAGGCAAGAATCCTACAATTCAGATTTTTATGCCATTCAAAAAATAAAAGGAACGCGAATTGATAACAAAATTGAATTTAAAGAAAATGTAATTATAGACAAAAAAGCGAGTTCAAAAATTAATTGGTGTTCGTCGGATTTTATTGGTGAACTTGTTGATTCGACTGGCTATATTTCTGGAACTTACAAGAGTTCTACTTGTAAACGCGTCGCAGGGAAATTCATTTTATACCGTTCCAAAACAAAATTTTCTGAAACGGTGATTCCAAGTTTGGGACATGCTTGGAGAGATGTTTTTTTAATGGATTTAAAATTCGGTAGAAAAGCTCCGGAAATTCGTGATAAAGAAAGAGAAAACTTCAAATTTCAGCCGATTTATTTCGATCATGACAAAACTGAAATTAAATTAGAATTTCAAGCCTATTTACTTGAAATGATACGAGTTGTAAACGGTCATTCTGACTTGAGAATCCAAGTTACGGGTCACACGGATGCTGATGGTTCGGAGATTTACAATCAAGATTTATCACGTAGAAGAGCAAAATCAATTGAAGTTTTTTTTAATGCAAATGGTTTAGAACTCAAAAAATTACAAATTGATTTTAAGGGAGAATCTGAACCAATTGACAACAATAAAACGGAAGCAGGAAAGAAATTGAATAGGAGGGTGGACTTTAAGTTTATTTGAATTTAAATGATTTAAATTTTCATTGAATTCATGCAATTAACTTATCTTTTTCCATCAAAATTGAGAATCAGATAAAAATTTGACTTTTGCTCCTCAAAAGCGTACTTTTGTTCAAAATTTAAAACAATGGCAACAAATTTAATCAAAGAATTAAGCTGGAGAGGAATGGTTCAGGATATTATGCCTGGAACGGAAGAACAATTATTAAAGGAAATGACGACAACTTATGTTGGTTTTGATCCTACGGCTGATTCTTTGCACATTGGAAGTCTAGTTCCGATAATTTTGTTGGTTCATGTTGGAAAATTTGGTCACAAACCAATTGCCTTGGTTGGCGGAGCAACAGGAATGATTGGCGATCCTTCAGGAAAATCTGATGAACGTAATTTGTTGGACGAAGCGACTCTAGAAAAAAATGTTGCTGGAATAAAAAGTGTTTTATCGCGCTTTTTGGATTTTTATTCTAAGGAAAAAAATGCTCCAATTTTGGTAAATAATTACGATTGGATGAAAGATTTTTCCTTCATTGATTTTGCTAGAGAAGTTGGTAAACGAATCACTGTCAACTACATGATGGCGAAAGATTCTGTAAAAAAGCGAATCAATAGCGAAGGTGATGGAATGTCATTTACGGAATTTACTTACCAATTAATTCAAGGATATGATTTTCAACATTTATACAAAACACACAATTGTTTGTTGCAAATGGGTGGTTCAGATCAGTGGGGAAATATCACAACAGGAACAGAATTGGTTAGGAGAATGAACCCAGATGTAGTTGGTGGAGCAAAAGCTTACGCCATGACTTGTCCTTTGATTACAAAAGCAGATGGTTCAAAATTTGGGAAATCAGAAGGAGGAAATATTTGGTTGGACTCAGACAAAACTTCGGTTTATAAATTTTACCAATTTTGGTTAAACACTTCTGATGCTGATGCCGAAAAATACATCAAAATATTTACTTTTTTAGATGAAAGTACGATCAATGTCTTGATTAAAGAACACAATGAAGCTCCACATTTGCGTATATTACAAAAACGTTTGGCTGATGAAGTAACATCTTTTGTGCATTCAGCAGAAGAATTGCAAAAAGCCATTCAGGCATCTGGAATTTTATTTGGAAATGCGACTTCAGAAGATTTAAAAAGTTTGGATGATGCTACTTTTTTAGAAATTTTTGATGGAGTTCAACAAGCAGAAATTTCTTTTTCTGATATTGAAAACGGTTTAAATATGATTGATGTTTTAGCAGCAAAAACAAATTTTTTAAGCTCAAACGGTGAAGCAAAAAGAGAATTAAAAGCAAATGCGATTTCTGTTAACAAAGAAAAAGTTGGTGAAGATTTTATAATTAGCAAAGAGCATTTAATTAACGGTAAGTTTTTGTTGATTGGGAAAGGGAAGAAAACGAATTTTATTGTGAGATTAGTTTGAATTAAATCAAAATTTACAAAAAGATTTTAATAAAGTAAAAAAATGAAAATACTCATTTTACTAATAACAACCATTTTAGGTAATTTTGCATTACTTGCTCAAAGAGAAATTGTTCCAACAGATTCAATTAAGGTTTTTGGAAAAATTAAAGAAGCGAAGACATTTTCTTTAGCTGAACTTGATACTTTTTCAAAAATAGCAATACCAGAACAAATTATTTATAATCATAAGGGAGAAATTAAAGATACACTAAAAATAATGAAAGGCATTCCACTGAAAAAATTACTTTCTTCAATTGAATTTGTCTATGACAAGCCAAAGGCTTTAAATGAATTTTATTTTATTTTTACCGCAACAGACAACTATAAAGTTGTGTTTTCTTGGAATGAAATTTATAATACTGATTCAGGAAATAATTTTTTTATAATCACAGAAATGGGAGGAAAAAAGCTGAAAGATTTAGATCAAAGAATTTATTTTGTTTCTGCAGCAGATCTAAAATCAGGCAGAAGATATATAAAAGGACTTGAGAAAATTGAAGTTAAGCAGCTAGAATAATTTTAAATATTACTTTATAATCTTCCTGAAAGTTAAATTAATTCTTGGCTTTTCAATTTTTTTAGTTTTTGCAATTTGATGTTTCCAAAAATGTTGCAATTCACCACCCATAATAATTAAACTTCCATGATTTAAATTGAATTTTAATTTTTCTCCACTAAGATTGTGTTTAAGGTCAAAAATTCTACTTTCTCCAAAACT
>CANLGD010000032.1 GCA_947490145.1 Flavobacteriia bacterium | reverse complement strand
CAAGATTTAGCCGAAGGAATCTATTTTGTTGAAATTGGAGCAAAACAAGAAAGAATTATTGTTTTGAAGGATTGAATTATTAAATTTTGGTTAATTTAAAGATATAAGGAGGTTAAGTTCATTTAATTTTTTAGCTCAATTAGAACTTTAAAATTGTTTAATTCACTCTCTTAAACAAGATTTTTCTAAAAATTACTGTAACCAAGATTGAATAGATTGTTGATAAAAATATCATTCCTAAAATTGATAGAATTGCTGTTGATTTTGGACTAACTTGGGTATTTATGTTACTCAAACCAGCTTGATAAATTTCAGCTCTCGTTTTCGTTTCTAACTCAGGATTTAACCTTTTTAATTTTGCAATGTACTTCTCAGAAGATAATTCTTTGTTTAAAACTTCAATTTTTGGTTTACGAACATTTTCAATGAATTGCGGATTGATGTTATTGTAATATAAAAACATAAAAATCGCAACTAAAACTGAATAAGGAACTCCACTTGACATGGCAGCTTTTATATCGCTCAAAGCATTTCCTTCTTTTGTGCCTTCTTTTTTCTTGTGAAAATACAAACCAAAAGAAATGGCAGAAATCAATAAAAACATGTTTACAAAAATACTGACTGTTAATTCAGTTGTATCTGATAAAATCAAATGATACGTTAATTTGAAAATAATCCAAATTAAAGCAAATATAATTCCTGTTTTTAGGGTGACTTTCATTAAATCTAAAATTGTCAGTTAAATTTAAGTTCGTTTTAAAGTTTGTAAGTTCGAGGCGATTTTAATGATTTTAAATTGGAAATTTACTTGAGTAAATGACAATTTAAAAGTTAAAATCAACGATGAAATTGCAAAATTTAAAATGAACTTATTTGTTTCCTTTTGCGTAATCAGCTAAAAACTTCTCCAACCCCGAATCAGTCAAAGGATGATTTGCTAAAGCTTTGATTGCACTTAAAGGTCCAGTCATTACATCAGCACCAATTTCAGCACATTGAAGAATGTGAATTGTGTGACGAACAGATGCAGCTAAAATTTCAGTTTCAAAACCGTAATTATCAAAAATTACACGAATTTGAGCGATTAAATCAATTCCATTGAAGGAAATATCATCTAAACGACCAATAAATGGAGAAATATATGTTGCTCCAGCTTTTGCAGCTAACAAAGCTTGTCCAGCAGAAAATATTAATGTACAATTAGTTCTAATTCCTTTTGCATGAAAATATTTGATTGCTTTGATTCCTTCTAAAGTCATTGGTATTTTCACAACGATATTTTCGTGCAGATCAGCAAGCATTTCTCCTTCTCGAACCATTCCTGCAAAATCTACAGAAATAACTTCTGCACTCACATCTCCATCAACAATCTTACAAATATCAACGTAATGTTTTAAAATATTATCCGTTCCGGTGATTCCTTCTTTTGCCATTAAGGATGGATTTGTAGTGACACCATCTAAAATTCCTAAATCATTTGCTTCTTTAATTTCTTGTAAATTAGCTGTATCAATAAAAAATTTCATCGTTTAAATAATTAAGTTAGTTTGGGATTATTTTTGGAAAATTTAAAATAAAAAATAGGGTAAGCTACTTTCATCGCACCGCTCAACTTCATACCTTTGCTACGTTCCCGTCCTGGAGGAGTCTGAAGGAGCTGGTCGTAAAAGACTTACCCCGCCACAAATTTACGCAGTTTTTTTAGATTTAACAAGTGAAAAGATAAAAAAAACAAGAAAATTAATCTTTTTATTTCGTAATTTTGCAAAAGTTAATAGATAAAATGATATTATTTTTAAGTGATGTAGCTGGTTCTGAGGTCTTATTGATTTTAGTATTCATTTTGATTTTTTTTGGTTCAAAGAGTATTCCGGGAATTGCCAAAACTTTTGGTAGAACAATTCGCCAAATTAAGGATGCTTCGCAAGATTTGCAAGATGAAATCAAAAAATCAACTGGTGATATGAAAGGTGATTTGAATCTAGAAGGACTTTTTCAAGATACTAGAAGAGAAATCGAACAGCCTTTTGAAGAATATGCGAGTGATTTAGAAGAATCCATCAAATTCGATTCTAAAAATCAAAGCAATTATTTTTTGAACAAACAACCTGAAGCGGAAAATCAATCTAAGAATTTGAAAGTAGATCCAGTTGAAACCTTAATTGAAAAAGCAAAAGCTCCTGCTGAAAATGAAGCAGAGAAAGTGGTAGCAAAAAATGAACCAACTGTTAAGGAAGAAGATATTCCTTTAGATCAAAGGCATTTGCATTGAGGTTGAATTCGAGTTTTTTGATTCACAATTAGATAACTGAATGATGGGCGCGAATTGATAGGCAAATCCACGGCTGCTTGGATTTAATTATGAGCTACATTTCAATTCCGCTCCACCTGCCGTTTAAATTTTATTTTATAGAAACTTAAAAAGGTAAACTTTTATTAATTACAACCTCACAAACCCAACTTCTTCTTATACCTCTTATACAAATCTGTTTGAGAATTTGTAACTTCAAGTATTTCTCCATCAATAAGAATTAGCGTTACATCATTTGTTCTCATGTCTAAGGCATTACCTTTGGAGACAAACAAAGTTGCTTTTTTTCCAACTTCAATCGAACCATATTCTTTTTCTATTCCCATGATTTCGCAGGAATTTAGTGACACACTTTTTAATGCTTCTTCCATCGGTAAACCATAAGCTACAGCTGTTCCAGCTAAAAAAGGAATATTTCTGGCGTTCATTGCTTCCATATCTCCTTCGTTTTGCAAACAGAATTTCACGCCTCCTTGAAAAAGTAAGTACGGCAATTTATAAGGTAAATCAACTGCATCATCTTCATTTTCAGGCAAAGAATGTAATCTTGGTAACATCACTGGGATTTTTGCATCACGCAAGCGATCTGCCACTAAATATGAATCGTAGCCACCAATTATTACGGGAAATTTCAATTCTTCTTGTTTACAAAAATCGATGATATCCAAAATTTGTTGAATGTCATTTGCATGAAAATACAAACGTTTTGTTCCAGTAAACAATTCTTTCATGGAATTGAAGCGCAAATCCATCAAATGCTTTTCTGGATTTTTTGCATAAATTTTTGCTGATTCAAAAAATTGAACAATTTTCGCTTTATTTTCTTCGTATTTATCATTTCGCTTTTTATCCGCATGATTTGTTTCTCCATTTGAAATACTATTTGGCCATTCCAAATGAATACCATCGTCGGTTTTAATAACGGCGTCTTCCCAGTTCCATCCTGCTAAGTGTAAAACACTAGAACTTCCAGAAATACTTCCACCACGCGGAGTTGCTTGCGCGATTAAAACGCCATTTGTGCGAACTGTTGAAATAACTTTTGATTCTGCATTGTAAGCAATTAAAGAACGAATATGTGGATTCAAATCGCCCACTTCGTTGAAATCATTCGTTGCACGGATTGCATCAATTTCC
This sequence comes from Flavobacteriia bacterium, assembly GCA_947490145.1. Taxonomy (GTDB): domain Bacteria; phylum Bacteroidota; class Bacteroidia; order Flavobacteriales_D; family Crocinitomicaceae; genus M2408. Next base: position 25,915 of record CANLGD010000032.1, on the reverse strand, counting down.
GTCAAACCTAAAGTAGAATTTGGTGCCACCAATCCAGGATAAACGTGTTGTCCTTGTAAGTCAATAATTGTGTCCCATTCATTTTTACGAATTGTGTAAGCCAATGCATTTTTAACGAAAAGAATTTTTTCTTCTTTAATTCCAATAATTGAATTACTTACAATTTCGCCATTTCCAACGTGTAAAAATCCATTTGTAAGTAAGATGCGCTGATTTTCCTGAGCAAAAATACTTGAGAATAAAGTGATTGAAATGTATATTAAGTGTTTCATTTTTTTTGTATTAATGTTTTATTTGAGAAAAAGAGAAAGTGTTTTATCAATGTATGATTTTTTCACCACGGAGATACGGAGAAAAAGAGATTAGATATATGTAAGCATAATTCATAACTCATAATTCATAACTCATAACTTTTTCTAATGCTCATTACTTTCTGTGCTTCCTTCTTCGCCAATAGTCCCACAATGAAAATGTTTTGCTTTCTTTTTGACAAATGGTTTTGTTTCACTTCCTTTTTCTGCTTCAGCTAACATTTTAGAAATAATTCTTGCTTTTTCTGCTTGATTTATTTTTCTCAATTCAAGATCTTTTTTTGAATCAAACAGAACTTCACCATCAATAATCGTCATTTCGACTTTTGCTTCAATGCTTAAAGGATTTGTTGACCAAAGAACGATATCGGCATCTTTTCCAACTTTCAAGCTTCCCATTCTGTCATCTAAATGCAATAATTTTGCAGGATTTAGCGTAATCATTTTCCAAGCTTCTTCTTCTGTTGCTCCTCCATATTTTACAGTTTTTGCAGCTTCTTGATTTAATCTTCGTCCCATTTCTGCGTCATCAGAATTGATCGCTGTTACAACTCCCATTTTTGTCAACATGGCAGCATTTTGCGGAATTGCATCATTCACTTCGTACTTATAAGCCCACCAATCGGCGAAAGTTGAAGCTCCAGCTCCATGCGCTTTCATTTTGTCGGCCAACTTGTAACCTTCCAAAATATGCGTAAACGTATTCACTTTAAAGCCCATAGAATCAGCTAAATGCATCAACATATTGATTTCAGATTGCACATAAGAATGGCAGGTAATATTGCGCTGACTTTTTAAAATCTCTAGTAAAACTTCTAATTCTAAATCTTTTCTGTACGAATTTGGATTGGCGATTTTTTCTTTTTCATATTTTTTTGCTCTTTCAAAAGCATCAAACATAATTTGCTCCACTCCCATTCGAGTTTGTGGAAAACGAACAGTATTAAAATCTCCCCAATTTGCTTGTTTTACATTTTCACCTAAGGCAAATTTAATGAATTTGGGAGCATTCGGAATCAACATTTCTTCTGGCGTGTGACCCCATTTGAGTTTTATCAGTCCTGATTGTCCTCCGATTGGATTTGCAGAACCATGCAACAATTGAGAAGCAGTTACTCCGCCTGATAATTGTCGGTAAATATCAATGTCATCAGAATTCACCACTTCACCAATATTTACCTCAGCTGAAATTGCTTGACCGCCTTCGTTTACTCCATTGCTAATTGCTATGTGTGAATGTTCATCAATAATTCCTGAAGTAACATGTTTTCCTTTTCCATCAATCACTTTTGCATTATTTGGCGTTGTTGGACTTCCTTTTCCTGCGAATTTAATTTTTCCGTTTTCCAAAACGATTGTTGCATCATCAATTATTCCATCTTTTTCATTGGTCCAAAGTGTGACGTTTTTTATGACAACTGTTTCAGTTTTTGGTTTCTCAGTGAAACCATAAGCCATATTTGGAAACCAAAAACTTGCTTCAGATTCATCTTTATCTTTTTTGGAATCTGAGCCCGACGAAGATTTAGTTTTTTCAGCAGTTTCATTTCTGATAGCGCTCCATTTCACCCAAGTTCCATCTGCAATTGTACCATCTCCTTCAAAAACTCCAAACTTCATATTCGCTTTGGCATGCAAACTCACACTTCCCTCCCATTTCAAATCATCAGATGAAAATTGCAGTGTAACATCATTTCCAACTAAATTAATGTAACAAGGAATTTCCAAGGTATCTTTTACAATTTCAACTGTTTTTTGATTCCTCTTGCGTTTTTTTATTTTTGAGTTACCTGCTGTATTTGAATTTCTTTTTTTGATTATTGCACTTGGTTTTTCTTTTGTTCCAGAAATTTCCAAAGTCAAATATTCATTGTCAACAATTAAATTATATTTTCCTCGAATATCTATTTTTTGACTTGAAGCAAGAATTTTTTGTTCGCCCAAAATCCATGATTCAAGTAAAATTGCCTCTTCAGAAAATGGATTTGAATCATAGATTGAAAACGAAGCTTTTTTTCCTTCTTCTAAGGTCCCGAAATTTGCTTCAATGCCTAATATTTTTGCTGGATTTAAAGTCAAAGCTTCCAAAGCTTCACTTTCTTTTAAACCATTTTTAAGTGCGATTTTAATATTTTTCCAAAAATTAGCAGACGTTAAACCAAAACTTGTAAATGAAACTGGAACATGATTTTTGAATAACAAACCTGGATTTAGCGGAGCATTTTCCCAATGTTTCAGATCACTCAAGGAAATTTCCTTAGCAGTATAAGGATCCTTTACATCGTAAGCTAAAGGGAAATTTAAAGGTAAAATCACATTTAACTTTAACTTAGAAAGCTCGTCTAGAATTGCATATTCATTTCCAGAACCCAAATAAGTAAAGTTTAAATTAAATTCTAAAGCAATTTTATGAGCTCTTAAAATTTCTAATTTATCGCCCGTTTGAAAGACAATATTTTTCTTAATTTGATTTGATAGTGCATCTAAAGAGAGATTATTTTCCTTTTTAGTAGCATTTTCGTACCATTTTAAATCATACAAGGTCTGTCTTAGCAAAGAAATGCTTCCCATTTGAGAAGATGGATAAGTTTGATTTGAAATTCCTTTAGAAAAAGAAAAAAACGGATTTCCACTTGCTGAAATTAATTGTTTTGAATAATTTGTTGTCCCAAGTGAAAATATTGCCGAAATTCCTTGACAAATTCCATCATTTTGATGTGTAGAAACAATTCCAAATCCCATTTTGATGTATTCTTCAATTCCTTTTTCATCAAAAGTATAAATTGCAGAAGCAGCAACTTCTGGATGAATAGATTCATTCCAATAATAAGCACCTTCTTTGGAAGTTTCAATTTGTGGGAAAAATGAATGACGACCAGAAATTTTAGGCAAACCAAGCGAAGAATTTGTTTCGATAAATGCAGGGACAATCGTTTTTTCTTGTAAATCAATAACTAAAGCATCATCCGGAATAAAAACTATCATTCCAATATTGATAATTTTGTCGTCTTGAATTAAGATGGTTCCTTTTTCAATCGTTTTTGTTGGAGAAACCAGAATTGTAGCATTTTTTAATGCAATAAAATTAGGTTTTGATTGCTTAACTCCATTCAAAGGATTGATTTCTTGCGAAAAAGATGAAAAAGCGAGAATAATAAAAAAAATTGAAAATATTTTCATTTATAATTTAAAAAAGAGATAGTTTTAGTTGGTAAAGCTAAATAATTTTTGCGAAAATAAGGCATAAATCAGATAAGATTCCTTATTTTTGCAGAAAAAATAAAATTATGTACGATATTTTAGTTCGCTCGCATTCAGGTTTAAGATGGATTGCTTTAATTCTTTTAGTAGTTGCAATTGTTAACGCTTTAGGTGCTAGAACAAAAGGGATTTATGTCAAAAAAGATAAAATGATTAACCTTTTTGCGATGGTTTTCATTCACGTTCAAGTAACTTTAGGATTAATCATGTATTTTCAGAGTCCACGAGTGAATTTCGTAGAAGGATGGATGAAATCTCCTCAATTGCGTTTTTTCGGGATGGAACACATCGCAATGATGATTTTAGCGGCAGTTTTATTGACAATTGGACGTAAAAAAGCAGAAAAAGAATCAAATCCAAATAACAAACACAGAAAAATATTCATGTGGTACACGATTTGTTTAGTAATTATTTTCTTAGCTATTCCTTGGCCTTTTAGACAGGCATTAGGTATCACAACTTGGATGTAAAGTCTAAAATAATATTCGATTTCTTCGTTGCTTTTAGTCTTATAATTTATCATCCGCCATGGCGGACTCAAAATTTTAAACTTCTAAAAGCGCCTCGAACTCTAATATTATTTTCAAACTTTATAATTTTATTCAAAAAATTGGTTTTAAATGAAATATTCAGCTTTAATTTTCATTGTAATATGTTTTTCATTCTCATCTTGTAGTGAAAACAAAACACAAACTTTTGAAGATACTTCCAGTGAAAAAGTTGAAGTTGATGCAAAATCACTTTTCATTTTACACTGTGAATCTTGTCATGGTTTAGATGGTAAAAAAGGAACTTCCGGAGCTGCAGATTTATCAGTAAGTAAATTTTCTGATAAAGAAATTTTGAACGTGATTGAAAATGGAAACGACAAAGGAATGATGCCATATAAAGATTTGATTGCTACAAAAATTGAGCGAAATGCTCTCGTAGAATATGTTAAAGCCTTAAGAGTCAATAAATAACATTATATGCAAGAAGGACACGTAACTGTTGATGCTGTTGAAGAAACCTGTGTTCTTATTGGGATAGTTACATCAGATATTAATGAAAAAATAGCGAGTGAATTTTTAGATGAATTGGAATTTTTAGCTTTAACAGCGGGAGCCATAACTCAGAAGAAATTCTTGCAAAAAATGCCTTTTGCCAACCCCAAAACATTTGTTGGAAAGGGGAAATTAGAAGAAATCAGAAATTATATCAAAGAAAACGAGGTGGAATTAGTCATTTTTGATGATGAACTTTCGCCTTCTCAATTGCGAAATATTGAGCGTGTATTAAAATGTAAAGTATTGGATCGTAATATTTTGATTTTAGACATTTTTGCTTCTCGCGCTAGAACTTCTCATGCTAAGACTCAAGTAGAATTAGCTCAATTGCAATACATGTTACCTAGATTAACGCATCTTTGGACTCACCTTGAAAGACAAAAAGGAGGAATTGGAATGCGTGGACCTGGAGAATCTCAAATTGAATCCGACAGACGAATCATTCAAATGCGAATTTCCCTGATGAAAGAGAAATTGATTGAAATTGACAAGCAAATGTCCATTCAACGCGGAAATCGTGGTCAATTGGTTCGTGTTGCTTTGGTTGGTTACACCAATGTTGGTAAAAGTACTTTGATGAATTTATTGAGTAAATCCGAAGTTTTTGCTGAAAATAAATTATTTGCGACTTTAGATACAACTGTTAGAAAAGTTGTCATTGAAAATTTACCGTTTTTACTTACTGATACAGTTGGTTTTATTCGCAAATTACCTCATCAATTGGTGGAGTCTTTCAAATCAACTTTAGATGAGGTTCGTGAAGCGGATTTATTAATTCACATTGTGGATATTTCGCACGAAAAATTTGAAGATCAATTTAGAGTTGTGAATGAAACCTTGGCTGAAATTGACAATACGGAAAAACCTACAATTGTTGTTTTTAACAAAATTGATGCTTTTGTGGATGTTAACGAAGACCTGGATTCAGAGCATTTTGAAGAATCAAGAACAAGTCTGGAAGCTTTGAAAAAAACGTGGATGTCTAAATTAAATAATACAAAATGTATTTTTATTTCTGCGACAGATAAGGAGAATATCGAAGAATTAAAATCGGTTATTTACGAAGAAGTTAAACGCATTTTTCAAATTAGATATCCATATAATCACTTTTTGTTTTAGGCGTATTTTAGAATTTTCTCATCTTGTTTTTTTACAGCTGATCTTGCTCGAGTTTTCAATTCCTCCCAAGAATAGGATTTACTTTCTGCGCTCAAATATCTTTCAATTCTTAAATCAATAATTATCTTATGGGTATAAGTAAAACAAAAAATAGCACTCGCAATATCCGTTTTTTGATATTGATAATTTTTGACAGATTTAAAAGATTTCAATAAATTTATCAAATTCGCTTATTTGTAAAGAATCTTACTCAACAATCTGGTCAAAATATCTTTTCGCGTTAATTTTTATTTCAGCTAAATAACATTCTTTTTTATTCCTATACTAATTTTTATCTTTTTCGAAAATTCATCTGAATATTAGAACCCGGAAATAATAAATTTTGCAAGCGCATCTAAGTCTAGTAAATTTATTTTTTGGTCACCTGCATTTTTAGAATTTGAACAAGCAAAAAATATAGGCAACAAGAATTAATAAAAAATAATTTTAGAACTTTCCATGTTGGAATTTATTTCCAGAAAATATAAGAAAAGAAAAAATCAATTCAAAATAAAAAATTTACTTTTTATTAAAAATCTCATCAACCATTTTAGTTCGGTAATCAAAAATTTCTTTCAATTTGGATTTTACTAAAAGTGGGTGCACCATTTTACCTAAAAACCCCAATGGCAATTCATAAGATACAATATCTGTCATTTCAACTCCTTCTGGAATTTCTTTGAAATGATGTTCGTGATGCCAAATTTTATATGGTCCTTTGCGTTGCTCGTCAACAAAAAATTGATTTTCTTTAACTGTTTTGATTTCTGTTATCCAACTCATAGGAATTCCTAAAATTGGTGTGACTTTATACTCAATCATTAAACCTTCATACATTTTTTCAGGAACTTCTGTTAAGGTATTAAATCCCATGTAAGTAGGAGTAATAATTTTTAAATTATTTGGTGATGAAAAAAAATCCCAACATGTGTTAATGTCAGTTTTAACGATTTGAGTGCTTTTTAATTGATACATATTATTTAAACAATTAGAAGCAAAATATGTTCAGGAGAAATCTACAAACTCATTTGATCTTTGAATCGAATCGCTTGTCTTCTAGAAATTTCAATTTTTTCACCCTCTTTTAAAGTAACCAATAATCCGCCATTAAACCAGTTTTCAATGGATGAAATCCAATTTAAATTAATAATATATTTTCGATTTGCTCTGAAAAATAATCTTGAATCTAATTTTTCTTCCAAACTATTTAAAGACCTTAAAATCAGAGGACGAAACCCATCAAAATAAACTTTTACATAGTTTCCATCTGATTCAAACATTCTGACAGTATTTATATCAATATACCAGCATTTATCTCCATCTTTAATGAAAATCTTATCCCCGTTTGTTAAAATTTTTTCCTTACGCGCTTCATTTCCAACTAATTCTGTGGTGAATTCATCTTCAGGCTGCTGCAATTTTTGCAAAGTTTCATTTAATCTTTCGGGATCAATTGGCTTCAGTAAATAATCTAATGCATTGACTTCAAAAGCTTTTAATGCAAATTCATCGTAAGCTGTCACGAAAATGACTTTGGGAATTTCATCTAATTTTTGCAACATTTCAAATCCATTCATTCCAGGCATTTGAATGTCTAAGAAAATCAATTCTGGCTTATGTTCTTGGATTTTTAGAATTCCTTCATCTGGATTCTTTGCTTCGTCTATAATGTCTAAAAAATCGTATTTTAATAGCATAGATTTTAATTCTTCTCTTGCTAATCTTTCGTCATCAATTATAATTGTTTTCATCTCTTTGGATCGCTAGATTATTGGATTTTTAGATTTAATAGTTGTTTTTCAGTGTTCAAAATATTCTTCATTCTCAATTCTTTATTCTCAACTTTTTATGACAATACTACAAAAAACGTAATTTCCATCTTCAAAAAGTTTAAACTTTGCTTTTCCTTTATACTGTAAATCTAAGCGACGAATTGTGTTTTCAATTCCAATTCCAGTTTCTAAATGAAGTGAATCAGTATTTTTTAATTCTATTTTTCCAGTATTTTTAATTAAAATTTCAATGTAATTTCCATTTTCTTGGCGAATATTAATTTCTATTTCTCCTCCTGCAACTAATTTTGAAATTCCATGTTTAATGGCATTTTCAACTTGTGCATGAATAATAAATGGAGGAATTTCCTTTGATAAAACTGCTTCATCGACATTCCAAAATACATTGATTCGTTCTTCAAATCGAATTTTTTCCAAATCTAAATAATTCTTCACCAATTCAATTTCTTCACTAACAGAAATATAGGCATTTTTACCTTGGACTAAAGATTTTCGCAACAAGTTGGATAATTTAGTAACACTTTCCTTTGCAGATTTGGGTTCAATGTCAATTAGGGCACGAATACTATTTAACGAATTAAACAAAAAATGCGGATTAATTTGTGATCGTAAACTTTTTAGCTCAATTTCATTTTGACTAGCCTCAATCTGAAACACTTCCAATTCCTGTTTAATCGTTTTTCTAAAAAAATGATACGTGAAATAAATCGCATTCCACAGAATAATCAGAACGGATAAAGATAAAATATTGATTAAAAAACGGAGTGAAAGAATCGATAATGTCGTGTCTTTTTCTACGAAAACACTAACAAAATGATTTACAAAAGCCATTGTTGTGGCAGAAATGATTGAAAACAAAATAATCCTTGGAATTAATGGGGCTAATTTTAAATCCAATAATCCCAATTGAATAAAAATGATTCGCATAATATGAGTTACAACTATTCCACACATCAAAAACAAACTCAAAGAAATGACTAATTCAAAGTTTAATTTAGTTGGATTATCTGAATAAGTTGCTAAGAAAATCAAAATCCCGTAAGCTAGCCAGCCACCAATTTGAGCTCCCCAATATAAGAATCGTGTTGTTTGCATAATTTCAAATTCAATCAAAAATACAAAATTTACTGGAAATATCTACATTTGTTTTATAGATGGCTTGATATTTGTTTTGAATGGAAAAAAATAATTTAATAAAAAATGAAATTTGTTGCTGGCATTGTAACCTTTTTGATTTCCATTCAAAGTGATTTCCATGCGCAAATTTCTCAAAAAATTGGTTCACAAATTGGCTTAACTCTAAATTTTGGAACACACATTAATAATATTGGCTTTACTGCAAATTTATTTTATCACGATTATTTTTACCAAGTAAACCTAGGGACTCAAACTAAATTCAATTTCTCCAGTTATGGAAAACGAAAATTTTTCACTGAAAATAGAATCGCCTTAGGAACCGTTTTACTCGGAGGTAAAAAGAATAATACAATTGATTTTCAATTAGATGCGTTAAATCACAACACAACTTTTGACTACGGCTTAGGATTTAATTATTTGTGGTATTTCGATGAAGCAAATACTTCACAAAGGTCTGGAGCATGGTCTATTCATTCAAAAAAGGTTTCTATTTTATTTGAAAATGATGTTTTCGGAGGACAGGCGAGAGATAAATTTAGGACAGGAACAATTCAAGTGAGCTACAGAACTGAAAATGTGAAGTTTTTTACCAATATTTTCCTTTGGACTGGCGAAACTAGAAATTCTGTTTGGACAAAAGATTCGCTTCCAAATTGTCCAAATGGATATAGATGTTTAGAAAATTTACCTTACGGAAAAACCAGTCACGGGATTTTAAGTTTTGGAATAAACTCAAACTTCAATCAGTTTTTTAGAGATGAATTTAAGTTCAATTATCAAGTTTTAACTCTAAAAACAGGAATTGACAGCGAGCAAATTCGTCATTTTTTTCAAAATAAATTGTCTCACGATTTAATCTTCATGCCTAAATCTTATAACAGAAATACGCCACATTATCCGAGACTAAATGCTGAAGGAAAACCTGTTTTTAATAAAAAAGAAATTAGACCAAACAAATTTTATTTTCAAACAAGTTTGAATGAAGTTTGGGGAAATTAAATCAAATGGAGAATGAAGAATTAAGAGTGAAAAGTGTAGAATAAAAAATGAAAAATTTGTTTCTAAATAAAACCTTAATTCTCTATTCTTAATTCTATTTCCTTCCTCCAAATTTAAATCTCGCGCCAAAAAGTCCATTAAATTGTGAAAAGAAAAAATGCTGACTCGCTTTGTCTGTTTTGAACTCTGTTGTGCGAATATCTGGCATGTGAATAAATCCTACTTTAAATTCCGTTTGAAGAAAGAAGTATTTGAAAAACTCAAAATTGAATCCACCAACAATTCCAACTCCATAACCAGCTAAATGAAATTCATCGTAACGTTTGTAGGCCAATAAAGTTGTATTTGTTCGCGGCACTAAAGCTCCTATTCCTGCACCTTCAAAAAGTGAAATGTTAATATTCCTTTTAGTGAAAAATTCATGGTGACTACGCAATTCTATGTTTTCATAATTTAATCCATCTGTGTGTTCAAATTTCAAAAAATCATCTTTTAATTCAATGTTATCGTTTTCATATACTCCGTCATAAGCTGTGTTTGAATTTTCGATGTAACCATTAATTTTCACAACATTGTAATTTTGCATGACGTATTTCATGTGATCCGCACCAATTGAAATCGAATATTTATCGTTCAAAAAATAACCTAATCTGAAATTATACTGCGGAATACTCAATTTTGTTGGCGAAAAATAAGTTTTAAAATCAAATTTCGATTGCCTATCTTTTGCAATAACATTGCTTAAAGTAAAATCGTAATTCCTTCCTTGAAAATGAATGTCAGAAGTGCTGTAAAATCCACGATTCCAACCCCAATATGCATAAAAAGTGTTTTTACGCGATGTTTTTTCAATTTTTTCTTGCGTAAAAGCGGAGAATGTCACAAAAAAAATGATTAAAAATAATGAAAAGTTAATTTTCATGCGAATTAAAATTAGAAATATTCTGCAAAGATGCTAAATTTGTAGCAAAACAAAGTTAAAATTGATGGAAAAAGGAAATTTTATTGATGTAAGACGCGTTATCGAAACAAAAAATCCTAGCTTATTAAAATGGTTACCTGGATTTTTAATTCGCTACCTTGAACGAATTTTGCACCAAAATGAAATGAATAGATTCATCAAAGAACATGAAAATGAGCGCAATATAGAATTATGTACTTCGTTCATTAAATATTTGAATATAAACATTCAAATTGAAGGTCTTGAAAACATTCCAAAATCTGGAGGAGCAACTTTGGCCATGAATCATCCACTTGGTGGAATCGATGCAATTGCACTTTTGTCTTCATTTCAGGAACATCGAAAAGACTTTAAATTCATTGTAAATGATTTACTTTTAAACATTGAAGCACTTCAAGGATTATTCGTCGGTGTCAATAAACATGGAAAAAGTAAAGAGGGAACGCATCAAAAAATCGATGATTTATTTTCCTCTGGACAAGTGATTTGCATTTTCCCCGCTGGATTAGTTAGTCGGAAAAAAAATGGGATTGTGAAAGATTTAGATTGGAAAAAAACATTTGTTTCGATGTCAAAAAAACATAATGTTCCTATAATTCCAGTTCACATTGAAGGGAAATTATCTAACTTTTTTTATCGTTTAGCAAGAATAAGAACTTTCTTTGGAATAAAAGCAAATTTAGAAATGCTTTACTTAGCGGATGAAATGTTCAGACAAAAAAATGTTACGATGAAATTTACGATTGGTAAACCAATTTTCTCGGAAGAAATAACGGATAATAAAAAAATGAAAGATTGGGCGAATGAAATCAGAGAAAGAGTTTATGATTTGCCAAAAAATAAAATTTAATAAAAAAAATGTATCTTTGAATCATGGAATGCTAAATTTTTACGGGTTGGCTTAACTTTTGCTAAACGGATTTCAACAATTTCAACACAATGCAAGATATAATAAAATCAATAGATAAAAACATTATTAAAACCGAATTAAATTCTAGTCGTTTTTTAAGAAATACACGTAAAGGTGGAAATGAAATTTATTGCGTAAATCAACATAATTCACCAAACACTTTACTTGAAATTGGACGCTTGCGCGAGGTCACATTTCGCGCTTCTGGCGGAGGAACAGGACTTTCATGCGATTTAGATGAATTTGATACAGACGAAATTTGCTACGAACAATTAATAGTTTGGTCGCCTGAAGAAGAAGAAATTATTGGTGGTTATCGCTATATTTTATGCGACAAAGCAATAAACGAAAAAACGGGAGAAATTTTATTGTCAACAAGTCATTATTTTGACTTTTCAGAGAAATTCATCAAAGATTTTCTACCAAAAACAATTGAATTGGGAAGAAGTTGGGTGCAACCAAATTTTCAACCAAGTGTAAACCCAAGAAAAGGATTATTTGCTTTGGATAATATCTGGGATGGCTTGGGGGCAATAATTGTTCAAAATCCCTCGTACAAATATTTTTTCGGGAAAGTAACGATGTATCCAACTTACAATGTTGAAGCGCGAGATTTTTTATTGCATTTCATGAATCGCTATTTTCCAGATACAGAAAAATTAATGACACCATTTCATCCTTTGCAGCAAAATTACGATGTAAATTATGTAAACCAACAATTGACAGATTTGCACTTCAAAGATGGATTTAAGGTTTTAAATTCATACGTCCGTGAAAGAGGTGAAAATGTTCCACCATTAGTAAATATTTACATGCACCTTTCGCCATCCATGAAAACCTTTGGGACAGCAGTAAACCCTGATTTTGGTGGAGTGGAAGAAACAGGAATTCTAGTTACGATTGATGATATTTATTTGGAGAAAAAGGAGAGGCATATTTTGTAGAGAGTTATAAATGATTAGATCATCCAATAAAAAAAACTTGCAATATCCTGATTTATATCATATATTTATACTGTGATAAAGTTTAACTTTACTTCATCAAAAACAGTATCAACTAACACCATAAATTATGAAATATTTAATTCCTTTTGATTTCACAGAAGTAAGTAAAAATGCTTTAACATATGCTATTAATCTCGCAAATAAATCTGGTGGTGAAATTCTTGTCATTCATTTCGTGGAAGAAAAATCACTTTCTGCTGGCAAGGAAATTCTAATGAAGGAATATCTTTCAACCGCTAATTTAGATAAAAAAATCAATGTTTCTTCACAAGTTCTTGTGGGAGATTTCTTTATTGACATAGGAAAAATAGCAGAATTTCAAAAAGCAAGTGTTGTTGTGATGGGAACTCACGGTGTTGATTTGAAACAAAAAATCTTTGGAAGTAATGCCATAGAGATTATCACAAATGCAAATTTACCATTCATTGTTGCTCAAGAAAATTGCGAAATTAAAGCAATAAAAAAAATCGTACTTCCATTTTCCATTGAAACGAAAAGTATGCAAATTTTGAGATTTGTTACAGATTTAGCCAAAATTAACGATGCTGAAATTGTATTAATTGGAAGAAACCACACAGATGAAGTTTTTAAACACAAGGAAAATGCAAACGTTATTTTAGCGAAAAGACATTTACTTGAAAATGATGTGAAACACCGATTTGAAATTGTTGAAGTAACAAAATCTCATTTCTTGGAATATATTATTGATTTTGCCGAGACAGAAAATGCAGATTTAATCGCCACAACATATTTTTCTGACTCACTTTTTCCGATTTTTGAAAAATTCATCCAAAATTTAATTGTCAATAAATTCAAGATTCCTGTGGTCTGCTTGAATGCTCAATCTCTTTCACACAGTGATGGTGCATTGAGTTACATGACTAATTAAAGTTTGTTAAAAAGCTTTTAATATAATCTTAGATGTTTATGGGGATATAAATTTAGTTTGCTAATTAAATCCATTTCCTCCCTTCAGGGAGGAAGTTTAATCACCTTTTAAAGAATAATCTATTTTGAATTTGAAAAAATACTATCTTTGGGATTTAGTATTATTATGAATAATCCATTTTATATTATTGAGCCAAAAGGAAAAAAAGTTCCTTTTATTTTAAGCGTTCCGCACTGTGGAACTGATTTTCCTGCTGAATTAATCGGAGATTACAAACCTGAAATGGCTTCAAAACCAGATGACACAGATTGGTTTGTGCACGAACTTTATAATTTTGCCTCAGAATTTGGAATCACGATTATTTATGCAAAATACAATCGTTGGGTAATCGATTTAAACCGTGATCCTGAGAGTAAACCACTTTATAATGATGGAAGAATTATAACTGGATTGACTACTACGACTGATTTTTTTGGAAATGATATTTATGCTTCAGAAGATAAGATTCCAAATGAAAATGAAATTAATCGCCGCTTAGAAAATTATTATTGGCCTTATTATCAAAAAATCTCGGAACTTCTTGAAGAACGAAAAAATGAATTTGGAAAGGTTTTACTTTGGGATGCACATTCGATTCGTCGTTCCGTTCCAACGATACAAAAAGAATTTTTCCCTGATATGATTTTAGGCGATAACGATGAAAAAACGGCTCACTCTGAAATCATTAAAGCTGCCTTAGGCAATTTAAGTGCAGGAAAATATAAAATAAATCATAACCATCCTTTCAAAGGTGGACACATTACACGTTATTTTGGAAAACCAGAAAATAATATTCATTCCTTGCAATTGGAAATGAATAAAATCCTTTACATGGATGATTCTGAAACAATTTTTGATGAAGAAAGAGCAAATAATGTGCGTGAAATATTGAGAAAAACTTTTTTAGATTTAATTTATACTTTAGAAAAAATATAATGTCACAATTTTCAATAAAAGGCTTACTTCAAAGAGATAAATGGATTGAAAATGCACTAATTTCTGTAAATGAAGCTGGAATTATTACTTCCATTGAAGAAAATAAATTCTCCACGTCAGCAACAAAATTAAACGGATTTGCACTTCCAGGATTTCAAAATGCACATTCTCACGCTTTTCAATATGCGATGGCAGGTTTGGCAGAAAGACATATTCCCAGTGCAGCTTCGGATGATTTTTGGTCTTGGCGTGAAGCAATGTATCACTTAGCTTTGAAAATCAATCCAGATCAAATGCAAGCAATTGCGACAATGCTTTACAGTGAAATGGTGCGTCATGGCTACACAAATGTTGCAGAATTTCATTATTTGCACCACGATTTGAATGGAAAACCCTATTCAAATTTAGCTGAAATGGGCGAAAGATTGGTTTCAGCCGCTAAAACTGCTGGAATAAATATTACCTTAGTTCCAATTTTTTATCAAAAAGGTGGATTTGGTAAAAAACCAAACGAAAGACAAAAACGTTTTATTTCTTCCGATATAGATTCTTATTTAAAATTATTAGAAGCCAGTAAAGAAGTTTGCAAAAATTATTCGGGAGCAAATTGTGCCATCGGAATTCATTCCATGCGCGGAGTTGAACCGAAAGAAATTGCAGAAATTGCAAAATCTGGTCCGCAAGATATTCCTTTTCACATTCATGTTTCAGAACAATTACAAGAAATTTCAGACTCTGTTGCCTACTTGAATAAACGTCCAGTAGAATGGTTACTAGATAATGTTGATTTGAACGAACGTTTTCATTTGGTTCATGCAACACATTTAACGCAAGCTGAATGTACTGGAATTGCAAAAAGTAAAGCAAATGTAGTTCTTTGCCCAACAACGGAGGGCAATTTGGGAGACGGATTATTTCCTCTTGAAAAATTCCAAAACGAGGGCGGTTCTTGGAGCATTGGGACAGATTCGCACATCGGAATAAATCCTTTGGAAGAATTACGTGTTTTAGATTATGGCCAACGTTTAATTTCGCACAAAAGAAATACCTTCACCTCATCAATAAAGCACTCCGACATGGTGGAAGGCGATTCCGGATTATGTGCTTTTGAAATGGCAACAATCGCAGGACGAAAAGCAATGAACAATTTTTCAACAGATTATTTTAAAGTGGGAGAAACGTTTTCTGCCTCAATAATTGATGCTTCTGCACCACTTTTGGCTTCAACTTCCATTGAAAATATTGCTTCAACAATTTTGTATACAGCTGATTCAAGTCATCAATTAGCAACAATTGTGAATGGAGAAATTCATGCAGAAAATGGAAGACATACTAAAAAAGAAATTGTTGAAGAGAATTTCATAAAAACACTTTCTGCACTAAAAAATCGTTAAGAATGAAATTTGAAATCATAAGAGCTTTCAATACAAAAAGTTCTACTTGGTCTGGCGGAACAACTAGTGAAATTTATATTTTCCCAAATGGAAGTGAATTTCAAAAAAGAGATTTTTTGTTTAGATTAAGCGCTGCAACTGTGGAAATAGAAGAATCAATATTTACTCCTTTACCAGAAATAAATCGAACTTTGATGGTTTTGGAAGGAAATATCCATTTATTTCACGAAAATCACCACGCAAAAAAGTTAAGTGAATTTGAACAAGATTCTTTTAAAGGAGACTGGAATACAAAAAGTAAAGGAAAGGTGACTGATTTTAATTTAATGTGTAAAGGAAAAACTTCAGGAGAATTAAAACACATTCAATTAAAAGAAAGTCAACCTTCAAAAATTGATTTATCTTCTGAAAAAGAATTATTTTTTGTTGTAAATGGAAGTTTAATTTTTGAAAATCAAATTCTCGAAAAAGGAGATTTACTCGCTTTTGAAAATGAAAATCACCTTCAAGAAATTAAATTTAGTTCCAATTTTTGCGATTTAATTCAGATTAAGATTGATTTAGGGAAATAACTTTCACCATTTAGAAACTTGGAAAAAAAAGCTCTAAATGGGGAAAAAAGTGTAATCAGAGAATTTTTTATTTCTCACATTGTTTCAACATTTCACTAGCTTCATCTTTTCCCCAAACCGGATGTAACTTTGATGCAGGAACAAAAGTTGCATACAATTCAACTGCTTTAGCAAAAATTGGTCTTGCATTTTTTTCTCCTCCACCAAATGCTTTTGGTGTATTTAAAACAGATTGTCCTTCTAAAAAATAAGATCTTGGATTTGTTGGGTCAGCTTTCTTTGCACTGTCTAAAGCGCTATTTGCAATGTCACCATATTTTTTCCATCTACTCATTCCATCAACACTCATTTGCTGAATAGCAACCATTTGTCTCAATAAGAAAATCTCAGAATTATTTGTTTCCAAAAGCTCTGCTTTCTCAATTAACATCAAACTTCTTTCAGCTAATTTATCTTTATCAGATTTTTCATCCATCCAAGCTGATTGAATGTTTGTATAGGCTGCATAATAATAAGGGAGCCATTTGTCTTTTTCTGAATCAGCAATTCGTTCAAAAAGCGCAGAAGCCGCCAACATATCTGGTGCCGTTTTAGATGATTGCATCATTGTCATTGCTTTATTCATTCCTAACTCATATTTGCTTTCTTCAGCCCTTAAGATTGTTGCTGTCAAAATTACAGCCATAAATAAGATTGTTTTCATACGTTTAATTTTTGGTTTTTATTAATTGATTATGAACAGCAATATTAATGCCATCTTTTTACTTTTTCTTATAAATTATTATTTATGTTATCTTGTGTTCTATCTTTACCTAAACTCATAAACATCCCAATAAAAAAGCTTGTTTTTGCTGGGGGTCCAAGCTCTTGCCTTACAAATTGTCCAGCATCATCTTTCAGTAAATTACTGTATGTGTAGCTAAAAACTTGTTTTTGTGCAAAGATATTATTTATTCCAACTACAACCACTGTTTGTGCTTTTTTAATACTTGTTATCCAATTGAAACTAAAATTATTAGAACTATAAAATGGCGTTCTATCAGATAAATATTCAGTGCTTGGTTTGTTTGGATTATAATATGGTCTTCCGGTTGCCCAGTTAAAACTCCAATTTACACCAAACATTCTTTTCACCCAAAACTTTTTAATTACAATACTTCCAGTATGACTTGCTGAGAAAGTTGGTTGCGCATAAATCGGGAAATTCAAATAATCTCGTTTGGTATCTAAGTATGAATAACTGATCCAATAATCCAAGCCTTTTATGCTTTTTCTGTCTCTCCAAAAAATCTCAAATCCTTTCGAATATCCATATCCATCAGTGCTTTCAGCATTTCGATTTCCAACATCAGTCTTTAATAAATTTCTATAATCTTTGTAATAAATCTGTCCTCTCAAAGTATATTCTGGAGAATTATGTTGATAGGTGAAAATATAATGATCAGCTCTCATGTAATTAAAATCTGAATTTTGAGTCATATATTTTCTATCTGGTGTCTGATAAAAAATTCCATAATCAAAACTCAATTGCGATTTTTTAGCCACTTGATATGAAATACTTGCTCTGGGCGCTATATTTGCTTTTGCTGTCAAGTCTGAATATTCGTAACGAAAACCTGGTCGAAAAGCTAATTTATTACTTAAAAAAACATCTGCCTCAACAAAAGCTGCTGAATAAGTTTCTTGAATTGGCACAGAAAAATCTCCTGTATAAAAACTATAATTTGAAATGTTTTTATTGAACCACACTTCTCCTCCAAAACGAATTGCATTTAATCCACTAAATTTTCTGTCTAAAACCGTTCTCAATTGTGACATCGTTTCAGTTGCCTGAATGTTAAATGTTCCAAAGTCGAATAAGGAAATACCTGTTATGGGTAATCTTCCGTTATCATTGCTTTGCATTTCACTTCTAATTTTATCCTTGTTATAACTAAAACTTGCAACAGTATATTGTTTCCATTTTTGTCCGTACAGTTGTTTCCAACTTATGTTTGCGAAGAAATTTGAATTATGCAAGACGAACATGTTTTTTAATCCAATGCTATCCATCGAAGCACTTCTCAAACCAATTGAACTGTTATTGTAGTAAGAATAAAATTTGACAATTCCTTTCTTCATTTTATATCGGAAGTTAATATCAACATTATTTGATTCAGGAGCATGAAAAAATTCTTGCTGCTGCGGCACTACTGCCATATACAAAGCTAAATTTGAATAAGAATAACTCGAACCCCATGAAAATTTCTTGCTTTTAGCTAATTTTTGAAAACCAATCGAACCAAAGATTGGAGAAATTCCGGCCTGAACTTCAGATTTTTCAGGTAAATCAATGCTTTCTAAATTTAAAACCGCACTCAAAGCCTGACCATAAAGTGCACTGTAACCACCCGTACTAAAAGCTGTACTGTTGAATAAAAATGGAGAAAACCTTCCTCTTTGTGCAATTCCAGGCACAGAGCTAAAGAAAAATTTATTTACAACCGTTCCATCAATTATGATTTTACTTTCTTCGGCGGATCCACCACGAATAAACAAGCCTTCACTCTCACCAACACGCTGAGCACCAGGTAAAGTTTGCAAAGTAGCTGAAATATCAGCATTAGACCCAGCTGTAGTAACGATATCTAAAGGTTTTAATATTGCTGCTCTTTTTTTGTCATTGGCTTCAAAAGAACCAGCTGTTATTGTTACTGCAGCGAGTTCGTTAATGATTTCTTTTAAACTGATTTGAAGTGTCACTTTTGCATTATCAAGATTAACATTTTGTTCAAAAGGCTTATATCCAGTACAATTTACTTGTAACATAAAATCTCCCTTTTCGGTCGTTGTAAAAGAAAAATAACCTGATGAATCAGATACCGTTCCATCATAAGAATCTTTTAATGAAAGTGTTGCAGACGGAATTGGATTTCCTCGTTTATCTTCTACAAAACCCTCAACTGTTGTTTGGGAAAAAGAAATAAAACTAAAAAATAAAAATATTACTAAAATGTATCGTCTAAACATAAATCAAAATTTTGAGTGTAAAAATAGTGAATTAATTTATTTGAGTGATAATTATTATTTAAAGTGTTAAAATGCCTTATTTCTGCTCATTATCCTGATGAAATATAAATTGGCACGTAAATTGGATAATTTTGGCCTCCACTAATAATTTTAATGCACTTAAATGAAATCAATCTCGAAAATTAAAATAATAGTTTGCTTTGTATTATCAATTTCAAACTATTCAAAGTCACAAGAATCAAGTTCATCAATTTCTTTTCATGCTGTTGAACTCGGAGGCGACAAAAATATTTTTCAAGCATCTGTTTTTTCAAGTTCTGCAAAAGTTTATTCTAAACCTGATACAAATAGTATTATAATTGAATCGCTTTATTTCAAAAATCCTTTAAACTTACTGGAAGTTGGTGAAGATGTAAAAGAAATAAAAACTGAAATTATAGATTCCTTTAACGTAAAACATAGTTTGACCACATTCAAAATTCAAAGTTGGTATAAAATTAGTTTGAAATCTGGAATCGGTTTCATAAAAAACTCTGATGTTTCGACACATACATTTGGAGATGAAAAGGGACTCTGTAATTATTTTTTTCTTCAAAAAAATTCATGTTGGATTTATAAATTTGATAATACCAAAAATCAATTTGTAGATTCTTTGGAATTAAAATCGTTCAGAAATGATTATGCAAAAACTGTTGAAGTAAATAGTTGGAAGAACGTAAATATCCTTTTTCGATCAACAATGACAAATGCATATTGTGGTGGTGGAATTACAACTGTATTTGTTATTGATGCCAATGGGAAACTTTCAGAATTAATTAGAACCGAATCTTCTTTTGATGATGAAATTCCGGATGGACATGTTTCTAACTTGTTTTTACCCATAAAATTCAACCAAGGGAAAGTTTTACTGATTTTAAATGGCGATATTGAAAATGTCTTCAATACATTTACCGGAGAATTAAATATTTCAAAATTCCCCCCAAAACTAATTGTTCCAAAAAATGAATTTGCTGTTTTTAATGACACTCAAATCATAAGTCAGCAAGATATGAACGGTGAGTTATTGTTAAATACTGATGGTAGTTATAAAACAAAAACTATTGAAAAAACAAAATATTTCAAATGGAATGGTTTTCAGTTAACTGAAATTAAAAATTATTAAAAAAATAATTTAATTTTACTTTTACATTCTCGGATTATTTGGAATGATTATTTCAAAATCATTTTTCCTTCTCCAAATAATTTTACTTCATTTTCAATTGGATTTCCTTGGTAAAAAATATTTCCTTTACCAGAAATATAACCGCTAATTTTTGCATCTGAAACATTAACTTGCATATCACCGACAGATTCATTAATCAACTCGTACTTATTGTTCACTTTTAATTTTTCAACATTACAAAAACCATTACTTTTAATAGAAATTGTTGCATTCTCAGAAATTCCTTCCACCGTATAATCACCCCAGCCGTATGCAACATCACCCCGAAGTTCACTTGATTTGATTTTCAAATTAAATGTCCCGCAGGCATCTAAAACAGTAAAAAACAAGGAATTTAATTTCAATGTATCTTGACAAATAAGTGTTTCTGAACCTTCAAACATAATTTCAGTCAAATCCTTAAAATGGATTTCAACCGTAATAACATCTTTTAAGTCTCGTAGGAAATTACATTTATTTTCATTGAAAATTTCCATAAATCCATCCTCTGAAATTTTCCATGATACCAAGTTCAACATATTTTTTCCTCCGCTGATTTTTAGATAAGTGGAATCATTTTGAACTAAAATATATTTTAACTTTTTCTTTAATTTTAATTTCACAAAATCAGGCAAAGCAACAATTCTTACAGAATTTTCTCCGGTAGATTTCAAACACTTTCTACTCTCAGCTTTTTTACAAGCGAAAATTGAAAAGATTAGAATTAAAAATGTAATGTTTTTCATATATATAAATTTAAAACCTAAACCCTACACCATATTCTACATAATCTGCTTTTGCCCAATGAGATTTCAAAGTTAGATTCAAGAATAAATTTTTTTTTAAGTAATATTTCATTCCAACTCGGTGATAGAATCGATCGTCGGCATTGTATTCGTCTTTGAGGTAAATTCCCATTCCAATTGCCAGTTGAAGTTTGTCTAAAGTCATCACATATCCATTGTAAAAACCAAGCTGAAACATACTCTCTGCTGATTTGTAAATTTCTGGTTTATAGCTTCTAATACTTGGTTTATAGATGAAATCAAAACCCGTTTCGTAGCCAACTTTGTGCGAAAATAATTTTTGTCCTAAAAAACTTGTTGCAAAAACAGTGTATTTTGCTGCACTTGTCGGATATGATTCTTTAAAAGTAGTAATTCCTAAAACGGTATAATTCCATTCCTTAGAAAATTGAATTTTATCTTTCAACTTTATTTCAGTATTTGACTTCCTGAAATTATGCCCATAAGCTAAGCTTACATAAGGTAAGTTTGCGCCTAAATTTGGCACTTCAGAAGCTCCATTACTGAAATGTGTTAAATCTAATCCGATAGCAACATAAGATTTTTTAAAATGATGCTGATAAAATAAACCCAAATTAATTAATGCATTAAAGTGTGAACTTAAAATGATATTTTTCGGATTTGTTTCTTGATCAAAAACTTTGTGGGCATAACCAATTCCTGCTCCTACTTTAGCATAAAAAAAGTTTTTTTCTCCTTTTATCAATGGAAATTGCAAATAGGAATAGGTGCCAAATAAATTACCAACTAATTCTTTATTTCCAGCGGATGTTCCCATAAGAGAAAAACCAATTTTAGGTCTATTCATGCTGTTTTGCCAAGACTTTGACCCTTTTGTTTGCAAAACAACACTGAATTCAAATCCTTTTGTGTGTTCTTTTGGAATGTGGCTCATGATGGATCGATGGGCAATTAAAAAGCCATATTTTGACTTCACTTCAAAATCGACGTCGTATTTTTGAGAAAATAAAACAGGAGAAATAAACGTAAAATATATAATTAGTAACCTCAAAAACATAACACAAATTTACAAAAAAATCAATCTGCAAAGTTAATTTCTGCATTTCAACAAGAATTAAGTAATTTTACCAATAAAATATTAATTACAGATTGGCAATTTGTAACCTGCTAATTTGTAATCTGCAATCCTAAAAAAATATGGATAAAAATCTAGTAGCATTCGATAGGCTAATAAAAATAATGGACGATTTACGTGAAAAATGTCCATGGGATCAAAAGCAAACGTTTGAGTCTTTGCGTACCTTAACTATTGAGGAAACATACGAATTGGCAGATGCCATTAGTTCAAAAGATATGAACGAAATTTCAAAAGAAATTGGCGATTTATTCTTGCATCTGGTGTTTTATTGTAAAATTGGAAGCGAAACAAATGAATTTACTTTAGATCAAGTTTTAAATCAAATTTGTGACAAATTAATTTTTCGTCATCCACATGTTTACAGCGATACGGTTGTTAATTCGGAAGAAGATGTAAAGAAAAATTGGGAGAAACTAAAACTAAAAGAAGGACGGAAATCAGTTTTAGAAGGAGTTCCAAAATCTCTTCCTGCCCTGGTAAAGGCAATGAGGATTCAAGAGAAAGTGAAAGGTGTGGGATTTGATTTTGAAGAAAACCAACAAGTTTGGGAAAAAATACAGGAAGAAATTGGTGAATTAAAAGAAGCAATAGAAAGCAAACGCCAAGACGAGATAGAGGATGAATTTGGTGATGTTTTATTTTCAATTATCAATGCGAGCCGCTTTGCTAATGTGAATCCCGAAAATGCACTTGAAAGAACGAATAAAAAATTTATGCAGCGTTTTCAATTGATGGAAGAATTAATTTCGTCTGAAAAATTAGATATTTCTGAATTAAATTTAACAAAATTAGATTCCTTTTGGGACAAAGCGAAAATTATTTTGAGAGAGAAAAAATAAATTTTTGTACTTTTTTCACCACATAGTCATTTAGAAAAAATAGAAATACTCCTTTTTATTATGTGATGATGTGATTTTATATTTTAATGGATAGATTTTTTTGGCACATAAATTGGCTTCTATTTTTCATGAAATAGTCAAGTAAAATAAAATACGCAAGCACCAATGAAAATTGATTGACCTATTACACTTGACAATTAAAAAACAAATTGTTCACAGATGAAAATCAAAACACTAATATTTCTTTTTTGTTTACCATTTATTTCGAACTCGCAATTGAATTGTAAAAATGGAAAAAATGCTGAAGGTGGTAAAACCAATTCCTGTATTCATAAAAATGGTAAAATATCGACTTTAGAAACCTGGGACTTAGAGAACCGTTCAGGCGACATTTATGGCTACAATAATTTAGGTGTTGAAATTTTTCATTACGATTTAAGAAAATTTGCTGGTCATGCTTCCGTTGAAATCAATTATTATCCAAATGGTCAAGTAAATAATTTGTATTATAGTTCAGCTCCAGATGGCGGTATTCAGTTTTACCGTTACCGACATGAATTTGATGACCAAGGAAAACAAACTGAGTATTCAAATGAAAGTCAGCCTGATGGTTTTCCGAGTCTTATTACTTTTATACCCGATTCACTGGTTAAACAAAAGGAAATTATTATTAAGAAGCCTGAAACTATAAATTATTCAATACCATTTCAAACAGAATTTGTTATTATTAATGAAACTTCCAAAAAAGTGAAAATTATCTTGAAGGCTCAAAAAAATAATTTGATTCAATTAAATGACATAGAAGTTGAATTGTTGCCAAAAGAACAAAAAATAGTTGATAGGAGAATTTTATCAGAGAAATTTTTAGCTCAAGAAAATGCTTATATTTTAGAATTTATAAAAGTTAAAAGACTAAAATTCAAATCAATAATTGCACTTCCAACACATATTGACAACAAAAAAACATATACTTGGCATGTGATTGAAAAATAGAATATCACACATAAGTATTTTTTAACTTAAAATTATGATATTATCGTGTATTAATTTCTAATTTTACATTAAAATCTCAAACAAAATCTAATTGCGATTTGTTTGATAATTAGGTTAAAAATAATTGAATGAAAATAGGTATCGTTTTATATCCAACTTACGGCGGAAGTGGCGTTGTTGCAACTGAATTAGGAAAAGCTTTGGCTGACAAAGGACATGAAATACATTTTGTAACATACTCCCAACCTGTAAGATTAGGAAGTTTTAGAAAAAATATTTTTTACCACGAAGTTTCTGTAAGCGATTATCCTTTATTTGAATTTCAACCTTATGAAACAGTTTTGGCTAGTAAATTAGTTGACGTTGTGAAATACGAAAAATTGGATTTATTGCATGTTCATTATGCAATTCCCCATGCTTCAGCAGCGTATATGGCGAAACAAATATTAAAAACCCAAGGAATTGAAATCCCGTTTATCACAACGTTGCATGGAACAGATATAACATTGGTTGGAAAAGATCAATCTTTTGAACCTGTGATTACCTTCTGTATCAATCAATCTGATGGTGTTACAGCAGTTTCAGACAGTTTAAGAAAAGATACTTATAATCACTTTGGAACAGAAAGAGAAATTCATGTTATTCCAAATTTTATTGATTCTCTTCCTGAAATTAAGCCAATTGACATGGAAGTCAGAAGAATGTATGCCAAAGATGAAGAAAAAATAATCACGCATACTTCTAACTTCAGAAAAGTAAAACGTATTGAAGATGTTGTTTCCATATTTCATAAAATAAATCTTGAAGTTCCAAGTAAATTATTACTTGCTGGCGATGGACCTGACAGAAGTTTGGCCGAAAGAATGGCCAGAGAATTAGATATTTGCGATAAAGTTGTTTTTATTGGAAAAGTTAGGGACACAAGTAACGTTTTAGAAATCAGCGATTTATTCTTATTACCATCCGAAACAGAAAGTTTTGGTTTGGCAGCCTTAGAAGCAATGGCAGTTGGAGTTCCTGTAATATCAACAAATACTGGAGGTATTCCAGAAGTAAATATCCATGGCTATTCTGGATATTTATCCTATGTTGGAGACACTGAAGATATGGCAAAAAATGCCCTGATTTTATTAAAAGATGAAGAAAAACTATCTGTCTTCAAGAAAAATGCTCTTGAAAGAGCAAAAGATTTTAGCATCGATAAAGTTTTACCAATGTACGAAGAATTATATGAATCAGTTTTGGTAAAAAAAGTTGTTTAAAACGATAATGCTATAAAAAAAGTCCTGCAAATTAATATTTTGCAGGACTTTTTAGTTTTAAATCTAAGACCTCGAGATCCTCAATCTAAGAAAGTGCCTCAGTCTTAAATAATTTGTCGTCTGAAGCACTTTAAGTTAACATATTATTGAACAATTACTTTTTTGGTAATCACCTCTTCATTAACAATTCCTGTCACAAAATAAACTCCTTGATTTAATCCTTCTATTTTCATTTCAAAGTTATTCTCTTTTGAAATCTCAATTGTTTTGATTAATTGACCAAGTTCATTAACAAG
>CANLGD010000031.1 GCA_947490145.1 Flavobacteriia bacterium | reverse complement strand
CCTTTAATCCATTGAATGTTGTCAGCCATTTGTTGCTGAATTTCTATTGGACTATTTTTCATCATTTCTTCTAAAACATCGCAAGCAATTTTATCTGTTTTTGCTAAATCTTCAGGTTTACCAGAAGCACAAACCCAGCGGAAAGGTCCAAAACCATAATCAAAACACATTGGTCCCATGATATCTTGTACATAAGATGGATATTTGAAATCTATTCCATTTTTTGCCATAATATCAGCTCCAGCTCTTGATGCTTCCAATAAAAAAGCATTTCCATAATCGAAGAAATAAGTTCCTTTTGCTGTATGTTTATTTACAGCAGCAGCATGACGAATCAATGTTTCTTGTACTTTTTGATGAAATAATTCAGGATTTTCGGCCATCATTTTATTTGAATCTTCAAAAGAAAGACCAGCAGGATAATAACCTCCAGCCCAAGGGTTATGCAAGGACGTTTGATCAGATCCTAAATCAACATGAATGTTTTCTGAATCGAATTTTTCCCAAACTTCAACAATATTTCCTAAATAAGCGATCGAAACAACTTCCTTATTTTCTTGTGCCTTGCGAACACGAATTACTAAATCATCTAAGTTTTCGCAAATTTCATTTATCCAACCTTGTTCATGGCGAATTTTAGTGATTTTTGGATTAACTTCCGCACAAACGGTAACACAACCAGCAATATTTCCAGCTTTAGGCTGCGCTCCAGACATTCCACCTAAACCTGAAGTTAGAAAAAGTGATCCAGCAGGTGATTTTTTAATTTTACGAAAACCATTTAAAACAGTAATAGTTGTTCCATGCACAATTCCTTGTGGCCCGATATACATGTAGGATCCAGCAGTCATTTGACCGTATTGGGAAACTCCCAAAGCGTTCATTTTCTCCCAATCATCTGGTTTAGAATAATTTGGAATCACCATTCCGTTTGTAACAACAACTCTTGGTGCATCTTTGTGAGATGGAAATAATCCCATTGGATGACCAGAATACATCGTTAAAGTTTGATCATCAGTCATTTCTGACAAATATTTCATTGTCAAACGGTATTGAATCCAATTTTGAAAAACAGCTCCATTTCCACCGTAAGTAATTAATTCATGCGGATGTTGAGCCACAGCATAATCCAAGTTGTTTTGAATCATCAACATGATGGCTTTTGCTTGTTCGCATTTTCCTGGATAATCAGAAATTGGACGAGCATACATCTCATAATCAGGTCTAAATCGATACATATAAATTCTTCCATAAGTATTCAATTCCTCCCAAAATTCTGGAGCTAATTCAACGTGAAAGGATTTTGGGAAATAGCGTAAAGCGTTGCGTATAGCCAATTTTTTTTCATCAGCAGAAAGAATTTCTTTTCGCTTTGGGGCATGATTTATGTTTAATTCATACTCTTTTTTACTAGGTAAAACACTTGGAATACCTTGTCTTATGTCGTCTTGAAATTCTTTAACTGTCATGGTTGAAATTGTTTAATTTTAACTTTACAAAAGTACATTAAAAAACATAAATACAAGTTTGATTTATTTAAAAAAACAGCAGAAATTAATAAGATCTTTAATCCCAAACTCTAATTAATTTTGTATTTTTGCAGTACAAAAGTAGTTTATGTTAATAGAAGTTTTAAAGTCGAAAATTCACCGAGTAAGAGTTACACAAGCAGATTTGAATTATATCGGTAGCATTACAATTGATGAAGATTTGATGAATGAATCAAATTTAATTGAAGGTGAAAAAGTGGCGATTGTGAATGTGAATAACGGTGAACGTTTTGAAACTTACGTTATAAAAGGTGAACGAAAATCAGGGATGATTTGTTTAAATGGGCCAGCTGCAAGAAAAGTTGCTATTGATGACATCATCATTATTATAGGTTATGCTTTGATGGATTTTGAAGAAGCAAAAACCTTTAAACCTTCCATTGTGTTTCCGAATGAATCAACAAATCTAATTCATTAATTTTGAAAAAAACTGTTTTTAAACTCCTAAAAACCGTTTTACCTTTAGCATTGGGTGCGTATTTAGTTTGGTTTTTCTTTCAAAATATGACAGAAAAATCGCTAAATTATCTCTTAGAAGCACTGCAAGAAGTAACTTATTTATGGATTATTTTAACGCTTTTTTTAAGCTTTTTCGCTTTCAGCATTAGAACTTATCGCTGGAAATACTCGCTAGAAACTTTAGGTTCTAAAATTACCTTCAATAAAAAAATCAAACAAAAATTATTCACAAACCGATTCAAATAATGTCTAGACTTTCGTTTATCCATGATAAAATAGTTGATATAGAAACCGCTATTTTTAAAGTTAATACTTGGAAATTAAAAAATGATAAAATCGTTTTCACAAATGGCTGTTTTGATATTTTGCATGTTGGACACGTAACCTATCTTGCAAAAGCTGCTGAATTGGGAAATAAATTAGTTGTTGCTCTTAATACTGATTTGTCAGTAAAACTGCTTGGAAAAGGCGATGACAGACCTATAAATAATGAAGAGGCACGCATGAAAATCATTGCCTCTCTCGCTTTTGTGGATTTGGTAATATTATTTTATGAAGCCACCCCTTTTGAAACTATTTCAACCCTTCAACCCGATATTTTAGTAAAAGGCGCAGATTATGATCCAGAAATTACCGATATAAACAATAAGAAATACATTGTTGGTTCTGATATTGTCAAAAGAAATGGAGGTGAAGTAAAGGTGATTAGCTTAGAAGAAGGTTTTTCAACTACTTCTATAATCGCTAAAATTAAAAAATAATAAGACCGTTGTAAAACCACCATCTCTTCGTTACTTTAAAAATTTAACTATCTCATTGACAAACGTAAACTCAAAAGTGAAATTTTTAAAAAGCCTCAATATGATGGATTTAAAGCAGTCTTAAATGATTTTTTTGATTAATTTTTCTTCTCTTGACACAATTCAACTAAAATTCCATCAGTAGATTTTGGATGCAAAAAAGCAATAATTTTATTGTCAGCTCCATCTTTTGGCGTTTTATTAATTAATTCAAAACCTTCACTTTCAAGTCTCTTTATTTCTGAATCAATGTCTTCAACATCAAAAGCTATATGATGAATTCCCGGTCCTTTTTTAGCAATAAATTTTGCAATAGGGGAATCTTCATTTGTAGCCTGAAGCAATTCAATTTTTGTTTCGCCGATTTCTAAAAAAGCAGTTAAAACTCCTTCTGACTCTACACCTTCTTTTTTGTAACAACTTCTATTTAATAATGTTTCATAGATTTTTAAAGATGCATCAATATCTTTTACGGCAATTCCTAAATGTTCAATTTTTCGCATATAATTCCTTTTCAAAAAAAAAATCTCGATACCAAAAAAGGAAACGAGATTTAAAATAAATTTTTCTTTTACTTACCCTTTGAAAAACTTCTCAGTCTTATTGTCAAAGTTAATATAGTAAGCACCTTTTAATAAGTTTTCACAATTTACAGAAGAACCAAAACCTTTCTTAACAATGTTACCATAAGCATCGAAGATTTCGTATTTGGTTTCAACTAGCTTTTCATTTGCAGTGAAATTAATGACTGTTTTTACCTTAATTGGATTTTTTTCAACTACAGTCGTTGAAGATGCAAATTTAACTTCTTTTGAAGATTTTTTAGTCCCTGAATGATCAATTTGTGCAACTCGCACCGTATTTTCACCTGAGTGAGGAATGACCTGAAATTCATAAGAGTTTTCGTTTAAACCTGATTTTCCTTTTCCTTGAACTTCACCAACTTCAACCCATTTGTTCCAGCGATATTGTTCAATAATAAATGGTAACTTTCCATCTTCATTTGTTGTTTTCCAGGCTAATTTTCCTGAATTTGAAATCGTCATATCACTCACCTTGAAAGTACTTCTTGGCAATAAAACTTCTGGATTTAAAATTTTTGGTTTACAACCATCATTATGCTCTATAACAATGAAAACAGGTTCTCCAATTTCAATATTAAATAAAGAAAAGTCAATTTCGAATGCACTTGAACTTGTTCCTCCGGGCATAACGTCACCATTTACTGTTAC
Source organism: Flavobacteriia bacterium (assembly GCA_947490145.1). GTDB lineage: Bacteria > Bacteroidota > Bacteroidia > Flavobacteriales_D > Crocinitomicaceae > M2408. Next base: position 26,577 of record CANLGD010000031.1, on the reverse strand, counting down.
TTTGGTAGCACAAAATCCAAACCCATCACCATCTTCTGGATTCTGAACATAAAGGTTTTTTCCTTGATAGCTTCCCTCTAATGACAATGCTGCCCAAGTCAAGTTACTGAAAACCAATAAAAAAGAAAATGTAATTAAAAATTTCATTTATGCTTAATTAACTGTATTGTAAATTATAGGTGTATATCAGGATACAAGTTTAATACTTTATTTTGATTTAACATGTATTTTTTAGCTAAATAAAATTTGTAAAAACGAAGCAAAAAGAATTTCACAATATTTTTTAATTATTACATATGACTTTTTTTACCGTTTGTTTAAGTGTAATTTTTAAACCAATGTTAATTTTTAAAAAAATTATTTGTATTCTTGTAGAATATTAATTCAAGCTACTTAGTAAAATTATGAAAAAAATAATTATAATTTTCATCCTATTCATAAGTATAACATCTTGTAAGTCAGAAGTTAAAAAAACTTTTGAACACGCTGGTGGATTATTTAAAATGTGCTTGAATGATTTTCCTTCCACAAATATAGCAAGAGATGTTATAGATGTTCACTCGGCGCAGGTAATGTATCAAGTTATGGAAGGGTTAGTCTCCTTCAATTCTGAAGATTTAAAAATAATGCCACAAATTGCTGAATCTTGGTCTGTTTCCAGTAATAATTTAATTTACAACTTTAAAATTAGACCAAATGTTTTGTTTCACGAATGCGAAATATTATCAAATGAATCGGATAGAACTTTAACCCCAGAAGATGTTATTTTTAGTATTGAAATGGCTTGTAAAAAAGATGGTAAAGGAAATCCGACTCCTGCATATTCAACTTTCTTTAAAGGAACCATCAAAGGAGTAGATAAATTTCATGAAGGTAAATCTAAAAAAATCAAAGGTCTAAAAATTGACAAAAACAATATCATAATTACATTAGAAAATCCTGATGCAAACTTCTTAAATAAATTGGCAAATATAAACGCATCCATTATTTCAAAAAAAGTATTTGATGCAGGCCAAGAAAAATTGATGATTGGAACTGGTCCTTTTGTCTATGCTGGTATTGATGAGAAATCAGAGAAACCCAAAATTACCTTGACAAAAAATGATGGTTATTACATGAAAGATAAAGAGGGTAATGCTCTACCTTATTTAGATGGAATTGAATTAACTATCGAAACCAAGAAATTAGACGAACTGAAAATGTTTGAAAATGGCCAAACGCATTTTATTGCAGCACTGCCAACAAGCAGAATTTCAGCAATGTTAGAAGGACGTATGAAAGATTTTAATTCTGTTCCTCCACTGCTAATTCTAAGGAATAATCCCTTATTAGCTACAAATTATTATTTCTTTAATATGAATGATACTCGTTTTCAAGATGTTCGCGTCAGACAAGCTTTTAATTATGCAATTGATCGAAATAAAATAACGCAAAATATACTTCGAGGCCAAGCATATGAAAACGGAGTTTACGGAATAGTTCCTCCAATATCATCTGCTTATAGAGCATATGATTTCAAAGGCATTAAAGAGGTTTCTTATGATTATAACCCCGAAAAAGCGAAACAACTTTTTGTTGAAGCTGGATATCCAAATGGAATGAATTTTGGTTCAATAAACCTAAGATTAAATGCTGGAGATGTGCATTCCGCAGTTGCTGAAGAAATTTCTCAACAATTAAACAGAGTTTTGGGAATAAATGTAAATATTGATGCATCTTCTTTTGAACAAAAAAACCAAGATGCGTCATATGGAAGAGGTGACTTATTCCGTTCAGCTTGGTTTGGCGATTATGTTAGTCCCGAAACTTTCTTAATAAATTTTTATGGAAAAATAGTTCCAAAATCAACTTCAGATCCTTCAATTGTTAATCAATCTAGATACAGAAATCCAAAATTTGATGAATTATTTGAAGAGGCAAAACAAGAAGACAACTTAAAAAAACGATTGACTATTTTTGCCGAAGCTGAAAAAGAACTTATGAAAAATCCACCTTTGATGGTTTTATGGTACAATGGTGACATTCAATTACTATATTCTAAAGTGCGAAATTTTAGTGAAAACCCATTAAACCATTTCATTTTAAAAGAGGTCTACTTTAAAGATTGGACAAAAGCTGAATATGAAAAGGCCTACAAAAATAAAGCTAACCTCTAAACTTTTTTGACTCCAAATTTTAAATTCAATTTTATGAAATTAAAAATTCAATTTTTAAGTACCTTCATTTTTTGTATCCTTTCAAATCTGATTTTTGGTCAGTATTCTCAATCAGTAAGAGGAAAAGTATTTGATAGCGAGTCAAAAACTCCTTTATCAGGGGCGAAAATTCAAATTTTCACATCTGATAGTACGAAATTATTTCGTGTTTTATCTGATGAAAATGGCGATTTCGAATTCGACAAAATTCCAATTGGTAAACATGAACTTGTTTGTAGATTTATCTCTTACGAAAATAAAACTGTAACTATAGTTGTAGATTCTGGTAAAGAAAATGTCCTGGAAATTCCAATGGCTGAAACATTTGTTTTGCAAAAAGAAGTTCAAGTTACAGCTAGGAAAAAAGGTGAAACAATTAATGAATTAGCGCTTGTTTCTGCACAGCAATTTAGTGTCGAGGAAACAAATCGTTATCCTGGTTCAAGATCTGACCCTGCTAGAATGGCTTCAAATTTTGCTGGTGTTCAAGGAGCTGATGATTCAAGAAATGACATTATCGTTAGAGGAAATTCACCTTTAGGAATTGTATGGAAACTAGAAGGAATTGAGATTCCAAATCCATCACATTTCTCAATTTCGGGAAGTACCGGTGGACCAGTTTCTATCTTAAACAATAAAATTTTAGGAAATTCGGATTTTTTCATGAGTGCTTTTCCGGCTGAATATGGAAATAGTATTTCAGGCGTATTTGATTTAAAAATGCGAAAAGGGAATACAAAAAATCATGAGTTTACAGGTCAATTTGGATTTTTAGGGACAGAACTTTTAGCTGAAGGACCACTTTCTAAATCCGGTAAATCAAGTTATTTGGTTATGGGCCGCTACTCAACTTTGAGTATGTTTGACAATTTGGGAATTAAAATCGGTACTGATGCAGTGCCTGTCTATGGTGATTTAGCTTTCAAGTTTAATTGGCAATTGAAAAAAGGAGGAAATTTGTCGTTGTTTGGAATTGGCGGGAAAAGTAACATTACAATAAAAATTTCTGAACAAAAAGAATATTCTACCGATTTATATGGTGAAGGTGACAGAGATCAATACTTTGGAACTTCAATGGGAGTAACAGGTTTAATTTACAAAAAATCGTTAAACGAAAAGACATTTTTAAGCTCATCACTTGCATATAGTGTTGAAGAACAGCATTCCCACCATAATTTTCTAATTCGCCACATTGATACTTTAGTTGAAAATGGAGAAACTCGCTTCCCGATTTCAGTGGATTCAATTTATCCGTTGATGGGATTTTCATTCAAGACTGCTCGATTGACAAATTATACGAGTTTGAATCATAAAATTAATTTGCAACATTTAATTAAGGTAGGCTTTAGTATTGAAAACCAATTTATAAATATGTTGGATTCTGCTTTAGTCACTGATCATTCAAGATTTGTAAATCGATGGAATTTTCAAGGAACAGCACTTTTAATTCAACCATTTGTCCAATGGAAATGGAGAATTACAGAAAACATGGATTTCACAGCTGGAATTCATAGTCAATATTATTCTTTGAGCAAAAGTTTGAGTCCTGTGGAACCAAGAATGGCTTGGAAATACAGAATGAAAGGTGGACAAGCAATTTTTGCAGGCGCAGGTTTACACAGTCAAATGCAACCTTTATATACGTATTTATACCACCAATACGATTCACTTTCACAACAAAACGTGATTCACAACAAAAAAATGGATTTCACAAAAAGTATCCATACGGTAGTTGGATATGAAAAGAATTTTAAGAAAAGTCTCCAAATAAAAACGGAAGCATATTATCAATCATTGTACAATGTGCCAGTTTCAATAAAACCATCTGCTTTTTCCTTAATTAATCAAGGAAGTGGATTTGCTCGTTTTTTCCCAGATTCTCTTGAAAATACTGGAACAGGATATAATTATGGTTTAGAATTAACGGTTCAAAAATTCTTTGATAAATCATTTTTCTTTATGTTTTCAGGTTCTTTGTATGATTCAAAATACAAAGGAAGCGATGGGATTTTAAGAAACACTTCTTACAATGGAAAATTCACAGTCAATATTTTGGGTGGAAAAGAATTCAAATTGAATGAAAAACAAAGTATTTCGATTGGAATAAAAACTACTTTGGCAGGCGGAAAACGTTATGGTTATGTTGATATAAATCAATCAACTATTTTAAATGAATTGGTTTTCATCGATTCAGCATTTAATAACAGACAATTCAAAAATTATTTCCGCTTTGACTTAAAAGTAAATTGGAAATACAATGCCCGAAACATGACACATGAAATTGGTTTGGATTTGGTAAACTTATTTAACACTAAAAATTTGTTGGGCCTTGCATTTGCTCCAAATTTAGCTGATGCAACTGTAGAACCAATTTCCGAAAAACAACAATTGGGATTCTTGCCACTTTTCTATTATAAAATAGATTTTAAGTTTGGAAAGAAAGCAGGAAATTGAAAAATTGTAATGTATAATAATTTTAAATTCTAATTTGTCCCAAATCTTTTCCTTAGCTTTGTTAAAATAATTTCTAATATGTTCAAAATAATTTTTATTTTTTCCTTGGCAATTTTTTCTTTGAATTGCTTTTCTCAAAATGTGTTGAGTCCAGAACTTTTGTTTAAAGTAAAAAGACTTTCTGGCGGCAAGGTTTCTCCTGATGGGAAATTGGTTTTATTGGAAATTAGAACTTTTTCGATTGAAGAAAATAAAGGAAATACCGATTTATTTGTTTATGATTTGAAACGAGGCAAGTCAACACAAATTACAAATACTGCATTCAGCGAAATGGAAGCCCAATGGGGAATTGGAAATTCAATTTGGTTTATGTCAACTGAAAATCAAGGTGTTCAACTTTGGAAAATGAATACAGAAGGAAAAAATAAAACACAAGTTTCAGCAATTACAGAAATGGATTTGGAAGGATTCAAATTTTCTCCTGACGAAACAAAATTAGTTTTTATTGCTGCTGTGAAAATGAAATCTACCTTGAAAGATAAACACCCAGATTTACCTTTAGCTAATGCTCGATTAGAAGATGATTTAATGTATCGCCACTGGAATTATTGGCAGGATGACACCAAAAAACATCTATTTTTATACGAATTTAAGGACAATAAACTTGCTGTTTCTGGCAAAGATTTATTAGAAAATGAATTCTATGATGGTGTTTTGCCTCCTTTTGGTAGTTCAGACCAAATTGCCTTTTCAACTGATTCTAAAAAAATTATTTATAGTTGTAAAAAGAAAAAAGGAAAAGCCTTTGCTTTAAGTACGAATAGTCAATTGTATGAATATGCAATTGAAACAGCAAAAACAACTGTTTTGACATCCGCTTATTTAGGCTATGATTCAAGTCCAAAATACAGTGCTGACGGTAATTTCCTATTTTGGCAGAGTATGGCAAAAGATGGTTTTGAAGCAGATAAAAATGATTTAATAGTTCGAGATTTAAGAACAAATACAGATGTAAATTTAACTCAAAAACACGATATTACAGTTGATGATTTCTGTATTAGTCCAAATTCAAAATTCGTTTACATGATTATTCCATTTAAAGGAATGAAACAACTATTTGAGTTGGAAATTTCAACTCAAGCATTGAGACAAATCACGACGGAAGAATTTGACTTCTTAAGTATAGATTTAGCTGGAGATGAATTGATTACAACAAGACAATCCATGCTCGATCCAACAGATTTGGTTTCAGTAAACATCAAAAAAGGTAAAACAGAGAATTTGACAAATTTGAATGATGATATTATGTCAAAATTGGATTTGCCAAGTGTTCAAGAACGTTGGATTGAAACAACCGACGGAAAAAAGATGTTAGTATGGATGGTTTTACCTCCTAATTTTGATTCAAACAAAAAATATCCAAGTGTTTTATATTGTCAAGGTGGCCCACAAAGTATGGTGAGTCAGTTCTTTTCTTATCGCTGGAATTTAGCCCTAATGGCATCTCAAGGTTATATTGTTATTGCTCCAAATAGACGAGGCTTACCCGGTTTTGGTCAAGAATGGAACGATGCCATTTCAAAAGATTGGGGTGGACAAGCTATGAATGATTATTTAGCAGCTGTTGATAACATTAGTAATGAACCATACATTGATGTTAATCGAATTGGTTGTGTTGGAGCTTCCTACGGAGGATATTCCGCTTATTATTTGGCAGGAATTCATAAAGGAAGATTCAAAACGTTCATTTCACACTGTGGCTTATTTAATTTAGAAAGTTGGTATGGAACAACTGAAGAATTGTTTTTTGCAAATTGGGATAATAAAGGTCCATATTGGTTGCCTGAAAACAAAGAATATTATGCAAAAAATAGTCCCCATAATTTTGTCCAAAATTGGAATACTCCCATCCTTGTAATTCATGGTGGAATGGATTTTAGAGTTCCTGAATCTGAAGGAATACAAGCATATCAAGCAGCTCAACTGAAAGGATTAAGAAGTAAATATTTGTATTTCCCTAAAGAAGGACATTGGATTACAACTCCTCAAAATGGAATTTTATGGTACAGAGAATTTTTTGAATGGTTGGATACGGATTTAAAAAAATAAAGAAGAATGTTTGGTAATAACCAGCTCTTCGTTATTTCAAAAATTTAACCTTATAAGTAGCAAAAGCTAACTCAAAAGTGACATTTTAAAAAGCCTCACCTCGAAGCTACATCAAAGATAATATAATCATTTTGAAAAAATCTTCATTTGTCTATAAGAATAAAATTTTCAAGTTCCAGAACCCCTTTCACAGCAGTTTGATTAATTTGAATAAAGCTTGAATCTAATTTTAGTTCATTCACTTTTGGATCGATTACAATTTTTAGACAATCTTTATTTACAAAATGAATTAAACTTGCAGCTGGATAAACATTTAATGATGTCCCGATTACAATCAAAATATCTGCATTAGTGCAAATTTCAGCAGCTTTTTCAAGCATCGGAACTTCTTCACCAAACCAAACAACATGAGGACGAAGCACAAAACCATCATCACACAAATCAGTCATTTTTAATTCCCAATCTTTTATCGGATACAATTTTTCTTCTTGCTTTGGACCCGAACTTTTTGCAAAACGTATATTTCCATGGAGGTGAAGTACATTTTTACTTCCTGCTCTTTCATGCATGTCATCAATGTTTTGAGTGATGATTTGGACATCAAAATTATCTTCTAATTTTGTTAAATATAAATGAGCAAAATTGACTTTGGTTTCCAATATTTCCTTTCTTCTCATATTGTAAAAAGCTTGCACAAAAGCAGGACTTTTTTTCCATGCATTTGGAGTTGCAACATCTTCAATTTTGTGAATACCCCACAAACCATTGCTGTCTCTAAAAGTTTTAAGTCCGCTTTCAGCACTTATTCCAGCTCCTGTTAAGATGATAACTTTTTTCATTTTTTACATTCGTTAAAAATTAGCATTCCAATAATAAAAATTATAAACAGTTTTAGTTTAAAGTTTTTATTATTGCAAAATGTAAATTTGCTAAAAAATTCGCGAACTATGAAAAAAATATTATTCTCAATTGCATTATTAACAGGATTCTCTGTCAATGCCCAATTACCTGATGGAAGTGTCGCTCCTGATTTCACATTGACGGATATCAATGGAACAAGCCACAACCTTTACACGTACTTAGATCAAGGAAAAACGGTTTTCTTGGATATTTCTGCTACTTGGTGTGGTCCATGTTGGAGTTTTCATAATTCTGGAGCTCTTGATGATCTATGGGCAGCTCACGGTCCTGCAGGTGGGAATGGCGTTAACGCTAACACAACTGATGACGTGATAGTAATTTACATTGAAGGTGATGGAACTACAAATGCTGCAGATTTAAATGGAACAGGTACAAACACGCAAGGAGACTGGGTAACAGGTGTTGATCATCCAATTATTGATCCCGCAGCAGCAATTATCAATGCTTTTAATAATGATTATGCAATTGGCTATTTCCCAACTATTTATAAAATTTGTCCAAATAGAATAATTTCTGAGCCAGGTCAAGCTTCTGCAGCTGCATTGTATGCCGGTGTTTCTGCTTGCCCACCTCCAGCATCTCAAAATGTTGATGTAAAGGCTTTAGCTAATAAAGGAGATCTTCAAATTTGTGGACCAGCAAATTATACGCCAAAAGTTCAAATTCAAAACAATGGTTTAAGTGCTTTAACAAGCGCATCAGTGTCTGTTACATTAAACGGGACAGAAGTTGCAACAGGAACTTACACAGGTTCTTTAGCTACTTATGGGGTTGCGACAATAACATGTTCAGTCATTCCTAACTTTACTGGAGGGAATTTAGTAATGACTATTTCTAGTTCAAACGATGCTGATATTACAAATAACTCAATGAATGTAGGTGTTGTAGGAGCAATAGAAACTAACAATACAATTTTATTAACTGCTTTGACTGATGGTTATGCTTCTGAAACTTCTTGGAGAATTAAAAATGCTGCAGGTGCAACAGTTGCTGGAACTACAGATCCGACTTTAGCCAATAATACAACTTACAATTTTACATATACATTGCCTACTTTAGGTTGTTACACATATTCAATTACTGATTCTTATGGTGATGGAATGACTCCAGGTACAATTAATGTTAGAGACAATGCGAGTGTAAATATTTTAAATAATGCTGATTTTGGTGACGGAATTGATATTCCTTTTAAGGTAGTAACAATGAATCCACCTAATATTACTTCAACTTCGACTATTACAAACCAAACGATCACAAAATGCACTGGTAGTCCTGTAACACTTACTTCAACATATTCTACAGGTAACATTTGGTCAAATGGTGCTACAACAACTTCCATTAATGTAACAGAAAGTGGCACATACACAGTAACTGCGGCTGGTTTAACTTCTAATTCTATTGAAGTTATATTTTTAACTTCACCAATTGTTGATGCTGGTATAGACTTAGAGGGTTGTCAAGGTACAATTGTTACTTTAACTGGCACAGGTGCAGATTCTTATTCGTGGTCAAATGGAATTTCTAACAATGCACCATTTGCTATAACTAACACTACAAATTATACCGTAACTGGCACAGCCGCAAATGGCTGCACTGATACTGATGTAGTTACCGTTACTAGTTTGTCTCCAACTGTTGATGCAGGTGCAAATTTTGGTGTTTGTGAAGGAACATTGATAACCTTAAATGGTTCTGGAGCAGATTCCTACACATGGGATAATGGCGTGACTAACAACACACCTTTCGTGTTAAGTGCCACATCTACTTTTACTGTAACTGGTACTTCTGCAAACGGGTGTACGGATACAGATTTGATTACTGTAACTTTAAAAACAAATCCAACAGTTAATGCAGGAAACGATGTGAGTGTTTGTGAAGGAGCAATGGTAACTCTAGCAGGATCAGGTGCAACAACTTATTCTTGGACGAATGGTGTTACAAATAACACTGAATTTGCAGTAATGTCAACAACTACATACACTGTGACTGGAACAACTAACGGTTGTATTGATACAGATGAAATCACTGTCACTAAATTAGATTTACCAACTGTAGATGCTGGTACTGACCTTAATGTTTGTGCTGGTTCAATGGTTACATTGAATGGTTCTGGTGCTTCAATTTACTCATGGAGCAATGGTATTGCAAACAATCAGGCATTTGCAGCTAATGGAAATGTAACTTATACAGTTACTGGAACTGATGCAATTGGTTGTTCAAACACAGATATGGTAACTGTAAATACCTATTCTTGTTCAGGAATTGACGAAAACACAATCAATGCAATAAAAGTATATCCGAATCCAACAGCTGGAAATATTAACATTGCATCTGATGTTCTAACTCAATACACGACAATTGAATTAATTGATATCTCTGGTAGAATTTTATCAACTTGGGAAATTAATGCAACTTCAATGAATATTGAAATGAAAGAAATTGCAAACGGCAACTATACTTTAGTTTTTAAAGGCGCAAATTCAATTGCTACGCAAAAAATTCAAATAGCCAAGTAAATTACAATTTTAAATTACAATTTGGAAACCGCTTCATTAATTTGAGGCGGTTTTTTTATTAAAATAGATTGTATTTATAAAGTCAAATTGTTACCTTTGCCAGCTTGTTTAATAGCAAGTAATACAAAGCATATTTATTTTAAAAACTAAATGTAAATCTGTTTAATGCCGATATAGTTTGAAAATAGTCCTATTTTTTGGACTATATCGCAGACATAATTGGTAAAACTAAAATTAGTAATATGGCAAAAATTAGAATTCAAGATGCTTTAGATTATCATTCATCAGGAAAACCTGGGAAAATTGAAGTTGTACCAACAAAACCATATTCCACACCAAGAGATTTATCTTTAGCCTATTCTCCCGGAGTTGCAGAGCCTTGTTTGAAAATTGCACAAACTCCTGAAGATGTTTATAAATATACCGCAAAAGGGAATTTAGTTGCTGTCATCTCTAATGGTACAGCGGTTTTAGGTTTAGGTAATATTGGCCCTTTGGCTTCAAAACCAGTTATGGAAGGAAAAGCCGTATTATTTAAAATATTTGCTGATATCGATGTTTTTGATATTGAAGTTGATGCAAGTGATCCTGAACTTTTTATTCAAACAGTAAAAGCAATTGCTCCTACTTTTGGAGGAATTAATTTAGAAGATATTAAAGCTCCAGAAGCTTTTGAAATTGAAAGAAGATTAAAAGAAGAATTGGATATTCCAGTAATGCATGACGATCAGCACGGAACTGCAATTATTTCTTCCGCTGCCTTGATTAATGCATTAGAATTAGCTGACAAAAAAATTGATGATGTTCGCATAATTATTTCTGGCGCCGGAGCTGCTGCAATGTCTTGCGCAAAGCTCTATCATACTTTAGGAGCAAGAATTGAAAATATTTTCATGTTCGATAGCAAAAGTTTATTGTCTCTAGAAAGAAAAGATTTAGAAGGTAATAAATTATTTTTTGGTTCTCACAAAAAAAGCATGACTTTAGAAGAGGCTTTTGTTGGAGCTGATGTTTTCCTTGGACTTTCAAAGGGAAATTTGGTTTCAAAACAAATGGTAGCTTCCATGGCAAACGACCCAATTGTTTTTGCATTAGCGAATCCAGATCCTGAGATTACTTACAAAGAAGCGATGTCAGTTAGAAATGACATTATCATGGCGACAGGTCGATCAGATCATCCTAATCAGGTGAATAACGTTTTGGGTTTCCCATTTATTTTTAGAGGAGCCTTAGATGTTCGTGCAACAACAATCAACGAGGAAATGAAATTGGCTGCTGTAAAGGCAATCGCATCTTTGGCTAAAGAAACAATTCCGGAAGAGGTTATTGAAGCATACGGTGACAAAAATATTTCATTTGGTCGTGAACAAATAATTCCAAAACCTTTAGATCAGCGTTTGATATATTATGTTGCACCAGCTGTTGCCAAGGCAGCAATGGACTCTGGAGTAGCAAAAAATCCAATTTTAGATTGGGATGCTTATGAAAATGAATTAAAAAGCAGATTAGGTTTAGGAAATAAATTACTGAGAAACTTAACCGTTAAAGCACAATCAAATCCAAAAAGAGTTGTTTTTGCTGAGGCAGATAATTATAAAATCTTAAAAGCAGCACAATTTGCATCAGACGAAGGAATTGCTTTTCCAGTTTTGTTAGGAAAAAGAAAAAGAATTGAGGCTTTAATTGAAGAATATTCTCTTGAATTCAATGAATTTGAAATCGTTGATCCAAAATCGGAGGAGGAAGAAGCAAGAAGATTAAAATACGGACTTGCTTTTTTTGAAAAAAAGAAAAGAAAAGGTTTTACAGAATTTGAGTCTATTCAAATCATGCGTGAAAGAAATCACTTTGGTGCAATGATGGTTGAATTGGGCGATGCAGATGCCATGATTTCTGGTGCTACTCGAAACTACAGAGATGTTGTGCGTCCTGCAATTCAAACGGTTGGGACAGAAAAAGACGTAACGGTTGTTGCCGGGTTATACATTTTACTAACAAAAAGAGGTCCATTATTTTTAGCTGATACAACAGTTAATTTAAATCCAACTGCAGAACAAATCGCTGAGATTACAAATAATGTTGCCAAAACAATTCGTAAATTCAAAGTTACGCCAAAAATTGCTTTATTGAGTTATTCAAATTTTGGTTCTTCACCTGGAGAAGATTCAGTAAAAATGGCAAAAGCTGTTGATATTTTACACGAAAAATACCCAACTTTATGTGTTGACGGAGAAATTCAAGCAAATTTCGCTTTAAACAATGAATTGATGATGGAGAAATTTTCTTTTTCTCAATTGGCTAATAAAGAAGTAAATACCTTGATTTTTCCAAATTTATCCTCTGGAAATATTGCTTATAAATTGTTGCAAGAAATGACAGAGGTTGAATCTGTAGGGCCAGTTTTGGTTGGTTTGAAAAAATCAATTCACGTAGTGCAAATGGGTTGCTCAGTCAGAGAAATTATTAACATGGTAAAAGTTGCGGTTGTTGATGCACAAAATAAATAGATATCAAGACGTTATGACACTGAGACATAAAGACTTTAGGATTCAAAAGTCAAGACTGGTTTGTATTTAGATAAATTTAGTTTTCAACACAAATCAAAGTCTTGACTTTTGGGTCATTTTGTCTTTCGTCTTAAAATACTGAAACCTTAATATCTTAAAGCCCAAAAAAATGATAAGTCACTTAAACGGAAAATTAATAGAAAAAAATCCTACCAATTTAATTGTGGAATGCAATGGTGTTGGATATGAAGTTAAAATTTCTTTACACACTTTTTCGTCTTTAAAAAGTGAGGAGTCAATTTTTATTTTTACACAATTCATCGTTCGAGAAGATGCTCAAATTTTATATGGCTTTTCTACAAAAGATGAGCGAGAAATGTTTAATTACCTAATTTCAGTTTCTGGAATTGGACCAAATACGGCGATGATTATGCTTTCATCTCTCGTTCCGGAAGAAATCGCAGTTGCTATTACCACAGAAGATGTTAAAACAATTCAAAGTATAAAAGGAATTGGTGTAAAAACTGCACAAAGGGTAATTATCGATTTAAAAGATAAAGTAGCCAAACTAAATATTTCTTCAGAAAATATTTTCAATCAAGGCAATACAAATAGATTTGATGCGTTAAATGCATTAGTTTCTTTAGGCTTTGACAAGAAAATTGTAGACAAAGCGCTAGATAAAATTACTACAGGAGAAGAAAGTGTTGAACAATTAATTAAATCCGCGTTGAAGATTTTGTAATGATATTCATTAAAAATTTTAAATATAACCCATTGAAAAAGAAAGCATTCTTAAGTCTGCTTTTATTGACATGCTTTCAGGTTTTTTCTCAAAATCCACCTGATTCAAACCAAGTGGTTTTGCCTTTTCCCATTAATAATAACGTTGATCCTACTCAAACTACAAACCAAAGTTTTGATTTAGGTGATCCAAGTTCGGTAAAACAGACAATTGTTTACGATCCAAAAACTGGAACTTATATCTTTAAAGAATCTATTGGTAATTCTGAACTAAATTATCGAAATCCATCCATGATGACAATGGAAGAATATTTGGAATACGAAAGAAAAAAATCACAAGCAGATAATTGGAAAGATAAAATTGACGAACAAACAAAAGAAAATCAACCCTTAATTCCTGGAATAAAAATTCCAAGTAAAGTGTTTACAAATATTTTTGGTTCAGACGAAATTTCCATTCGTCCACAAGGCTCTGTTGAATTAACTTTGGGTGTAAATTCTTCTCGTTATGATAATCCGATTCTTCCTGTAAAACAAAGAAGAGTTACCCGTTTTGATTTTCAACAACAAATGCAAATTAATTTAGTTGGACAAATCGGAACTAGAGTTAAATTAAATACGAGTTACAATACAGCTGCCGCCTTTGATTTTGATAATATCAGTAATTTAGCCTGGAATGGTGATGAAGATCAAATTATTCAGAAAGTCGAATTGGGGAATGTAAATTTACCTTTAAACACATCACTTATTCAAGGTTCTCAAACTTTATTTGGAGTGAAAACACAATTAAAATTTGGTCGATTGACAATTGACGGCGTTGCTGCATCTTCAAAAGGGAAAAGACAAGAAATAAATATTGCAGGGAAAGCACAAGTTCAAAATTTTGAAATCACCGCAGACAATTACGAAGCAAACCGCCACTATTTCTTAAATCAATATTTTGTTGATGCATACGATGCCGCTATGGCAGAACTGCCAATCGTGAAATCTGAAATAAATATTACAAAAATTGAAGTTTGGTTGACAAATCGTGTTAACAATACTGAAAACACGCGTAATATTCTAGCATTTTCTGATTTAGGTGAATCAAAAGCAGAATATTTAGAAGGTGGACCTCAAATTTTAACAAGTGCTCCTTTTCCTGATAATGAAGCGAATAGCATGTACGCTTGGTTGTCAAATCAACCCCAAGTTAGAGGATTTTCTTCATCCGTTTCAGCATTATCTGCACAAAATATTGTTCCAGGACCCTTTCAGCAAGCAATTCATTACGAAAAAGTTGAAAATGCACGAAAACTTTCTGAGCAAGAATTTACTTACAACCCCCTTTTAGGGTTTATCTCTTTAAATCAATCATTAAATAACGACGAAGTTTTAGCAATTTCCTACCAATATACTTATAAAGGCGAAACATACCAAGTCGGTGAATTTGCCACAGATGGGATTTCTGGTCAAGATGCATTGATTTTAAAACTTTTGAAACCAACTATCACCAAACCTAAATTAAAAATTTGGAATTTGATGATGAAAAATGTATACTCAATTGGAGCATATCAATTGGATAAACAAGGATTTAGATTAGATGTTTTATACAACAATCCTGAAACTAGTTTACCCGTTAATTTTTTCCCTTATGCCGGTTTAGATAAAGAACAATTGGTGACATTAGTAGAAATGGATAAATTAAATATGAATAATCAACCATTTTCTGATGGATTATTCGATTTTGCTCCAATGACTTTTGCAGGAAATAGGGCTGAAAATGGTGGTACAATCAATCCAAAAAATGGACGAGTATATTTTTCAACTGCTAAACCTTTTGGAAAAACCTTGTACAATAAAATGATTGCTCAAGGAATTCCTGAAATTACAGCAAATACAATTGCTTACACCGAATTATATGATTCTACGAAAACAGCAGCACAACAAATTCCGGCAAAAAACAGATTTTTATTCAGAGGTCAATATCAGTCTTCCATCAGTTCCGATATTCCTTTAAATTCATTGAACGTTCCACAAGGTGCTGTAACTGTAACAGCTGGAGGTTCTAAATTGGTTGAAGGAACAGATTTCACAGTTGATTACAATTTAGGCCGTGTAAAAATATTAAATACAGGAATTTTAGAATCAAATACGCCAATTAAAATTTCTATTGAAAGTAATTCTGTCTTTGGTTTTCAATCAAAATCACTATTAGGAACTCATTTGAATTATAAATTTGGACAAGATTTTAATGTCGGTGCAACGTGGATGAGGATGATGGAAAGACCTGTTACAGCTAAAGTTGATATGGGAAGTGAACCATTCAAAAACAATGTTTTAGGTTTAGATGTTGCTTTCAAAAAAGATTTACCGTTTTTAACTAAATTAGTTGATTTCTTACCTGTGATTTCTACAAAAGCGAAATCAAATATTTCATTTACTGGTGAAATTGCACATTTGATTCCTGGTGTACCGAGAGCAATTTCCAAAGAAGGAGTTTCTTATGTGGATGATTTTGAAGGAAGTCAAAGTACAATTGATTTACGAACAGTCAGTGCTTGGAAATTAGCTTCAATTCCCCAAGGCCAAAGTGATTTATTTCCAGAGGCATCGAAAAAAAATCTAAGTTCTGGTTTTAAAAGAGCAAAAACAAGTTGGTATTTAATTGATTTATTATTTTATCAGAATAATAATTTAACACCTCAGCACATCAAAGAAAACCCTGAGATGATTTCTGACAGTAGAATGCGTTTGGTACAACAACAAGATATTTTTCCAAATTTGCAACAACAAGTTGGAACTTTCTCAAATATACCGATGTTGGAGTTGGCATATTATCCTACTGAAAGAGGAATGTATAATTATGATACTACCAATACCGTCTTAGGAACAGGCCAATTTTCGAATCCACAAAATCGTTGGGGAGGAATTATGCGTTCTTTATCAACGAATGATTTTGAACAAACGAACATCGAATTCATTCAATTTTGGATGTTGGATCCATACAATGAAGATGCAGAAAATGTAAATCCAAATTCTACGCACAATGGTGGAGATTTATATTTCAATTTAGGAAATGTTTCGGAAGATGTTTTAAATGATTCTCGAAAAAGTTTTGAAAATGGTTTACCATTAACTGGAGTTGCAGAAAATGTGGACACCACCGATTGGGCAAAAGTCTCAACGCAACAAGTTGTTGTAAATGCTTTTGATACAGATCCAGCAACTAGAATAAATCAAGATTTAGGTTTAGATGGATATACAAATGAGCAAGAAAAAGTTGCCTTCCAATCTTATATTACATGGGTTCAAAATAATACTACTTTAACTCCTGATGTTAAAGCTAGAATGATTGCCGATCCTTCAAATGATGATTTTACTTTTTATAGAGATGATAATTATGATTCTGAAGCAGCAGATATCTTAACACGTTACAAAAGGTACAATGGAATGCAAGGAAATTCCCCAACTACCGAAATGTCTGATACGGCTAATGCTGACGGTTATCCAACTCAAGCAACAAATATGCCTGACAATGAAGATATTAATCAAGACAACAATTTGTCTGAATCTGAAAGCTATTTCCAATATAAAGTTAGTTTAAGACCAAATGACCTTGAAGTTGGAAAAAACAACATTACAAATATTCAAGAATTTAAAAACGGAAATAAAACTGAACGTTGGATTCAATTTAAAGTTCCTTTAGCTGAACCACAAAGAGTTATAAATGGGATTACTGATTTTCGTTCCATTAGATTCATGCGTATGTTTATGAAAGATTTTGATGAAGAGGTTGTTTTACGTTTTGCAAGATTAGAATTTATTCGCGGAGAATGGAGAAGATACGTCCATGATTTAACATCACCAGGTGAGGTAATTCAAACAGATCCAAATTTAACAACTTTCAATATTGGAGCTGTAAACATTGAGGAAAATTCACAACGTGAGCCAGTAAATTATGTTATTCCTCCAACAATTGTAAGAGAGGTCGATCCTTCACAGGTGCAACAAAGACAAATGAATGAACAATCATTGTTATTGGAAGTATGTGATTTGAAAGATGGTGACGCACGCGCCGCATACAAAAATGTGCAATTTGATGTTCGTACATACAAAAAAATGAAATTGTTTGTTCATGCAGAAGAATTTTCTAAAGCAAAACCTCTAAATAGCGAAGACGTAACTTTATTTGTAAGACTTGGAACAGATTTTACCGATAACTATTACGAATACGAACTTCCACTGAGTCCAACAATATGGGACGCTTCGTTAGACACAGATATTTGGCCTGAAGGAAATATGGTCGAAATAGATTTTGATGATTTATTGGCTTTAAAGAAAAAAAGAAATTTAGTTACAGAAGATCCAAATTCAAGTTTAACAAATTCAGTTGAATATGTTGGAATTGACCCAGAAAATGCCAAGCGCTTATTAAAAGTAAAAGGAAGTCCAAATTTACAAGGAATTCGAACGATTATGATTGGTATTCGTAATCCAAAGAAAACGGATGAAAATGCTTGGCAAGATGATGGATTATCAAAATGTGGAATTTTTTGGGTAAATGAACTACGCTTGTCTGATTTCCAAAATGGTGGAGGTAGTGCAGCGGTTGCAAGAATGCAAGTTCAAGCAGCAGATTTTGCTAATGTTTCCATGTCTGGAAGTTATAAAGGAATAAATTGGGGTTCAATTGAAAGCCGCGTACAAGAAAGACAAAGAAACGAGCAAATCAATTTTGATTTCAATACAAACATGCAATTGGGTCAGTTTTTAGGCAAAAAGTCAAGATTATCTCTTCCTTTCTTTTATGGTTATTCAATCGGAGTTATCAACCCAGAATATGATCCCTTCAATCCTGACATAAAGTTGAAAGATTACGAGGATCTTGCTGAAAGAAAACGCAGAGCTCAATTAGGACAAGATTTCAATGAACGTAAATCATACAATTTTACAAATGTTAGAAAAGAAAGAAAAGATGGAGCAACTGCACACTTTTTTGACATTTCCAATTTTGCAGTGAGTTATTCGTACAGTGAAAATTTAAGACGCGATTTTAACTTAGATTATGATCGAACAAAACTATGGAAAGGTGGATTAACTTACGCATATTCATTTAATGCAAAACCTATTGAACCATTCAAAAAGGTGAAATTCATGCAAAAATCTCCTTGGTGGGCAATAGTTCGTGACATGAATTTATACCTAACTCCAAAGAACATTTCATTCAACAATGATTTACAAAGAAGTTATAACGAAAGAAAAATAAGAAACAATTTGGCTCCAGATTATGAATTTTCACCAGTATATGTAAAATCATTTTTCTGGAACAGAACTTATGCTTTGGGTTATGATATTACTAAAAATCTGAAATTTGGTTTTAATGCAAATAACAGAGCATTATTTGATGAAGCAAACGGAATTGTAGATAGAAAATTGGATCCAACTAGTTACAAATTATTCAAAGATTCTATCCGTACTCAAATGAATACTTTTGGGAAAACTACTGATTATACACACGATTATAATTTTAGTTATAACGTTCCCTTTGATAAAATTCCAATATTAAATTGGGTAACAGCAAATGCAAAATACAGTGGAACTTACAATTGGCAGCGCGGACCTTTAGGACAAAGTGAATATGGAAATGTGATTCAAAACTCTCGTGTTGTAAATCTTACAGCGCAAATGAATTTTGTAACTTTATACAACAAAGTACCATTTTTCAAAAAAATATTAGACGATGGAAAACAACAAAGAGGAACTGTAAAACCTAAAACAACTGTTCCTGTAAAAGACAAAGTTGAGCCAGAAAAACCTGAATCTGAAATGACTCCAAAAGAGTTAAGAAAAAAATTAAGACTTGAAAAACGAGAAGAAAAAAAGAAAAAACGAGAAGAAGAAGCTGAGAAAAAACGTAAAGGAAAGGTCCATCCAGTTGCTGGATATTTAGGTCGATTGGTTATGTCGGTTAGAAATGTTTCTGGAACTTACGTTCTAAATGATGGAACTTTATTACCTGGATTTAATCAAGAAACTCGCTATTTAGGTTTCTCAAACGGATTTGCAGCTCCAGTTGCTGGATTTAATTTCGGGAAACAAGGTTATGATGTTTTTGGTAAAGAAAATGGATTCGACATCGCTAGAACTGCAGCAGACAACAATTGGTTAGTGCAAACTCCATCCTTAAATCGTCAGCATACAATTACACATTCTCAAAATATTTCTGGAAGAGCCACACTTGAACCAATGAAAGATTTGACAATTGAATTGAGTTTAAACAGAAATTATGGTTTGAATTCAGCGGATTTTTTCCGTTGGAATGATTTGACTTCTCGATACGAGTCACAAAGTAAAATGGAAACAGGAACATTAACATATTCAACAATTTCCATTAATTCTGCTTTTGTAAAACTTGGAGAAGAATATAAATCTGAAACATTTGACTTGTTAAGAGCAAATAGAGTTGCCGCTTCTGGCGTTTTAGGAAGATTGAATGAAAATTCTCAGGAAATTGGATCAGGTTATTTTTCTGGATATGATGGCTCTCAGCAAGAAGTCGTAATTGGAGCTTTTTTAACTTCATTTTCTGGCAGAGCAGTTAATGAAAAAAATATCAATCCATTTAGAAACGTTCCGCTTCCAAATTGGACAATCAATTACAATGGTTTAACGAAATTTGAAAAAACAAAAAAAATATTCAAAAATTTTGTTGTAAAACATGGTTATACTTCAACTGTTAGTATTGCAGGTTTACAAACAAATTTGAATGCTGAAATTGATGATAATGGAAATCCAGCAGCTGTTGATTTGAACAATAATTTCATTTCAGGAAGACAAATGCAATCAATTTCAATCTCTGAGCGTTTCTCACCTTTAATTGGAGTTGATGCAACCTGGAATGTAAAAGGACAAGGATTGATAACGAAATTTGAATTTAAAAAGGACAGAAATGCAACCTTATCTTTGGCAAATAATCAATTAACTGAAATAGTAGGAAAAGAAATTGTCATCGGTTCCGGATACAAATTCTCCAAAGTGAAATTCAAAAAAATTAAGGCATTAAATAAATTTCCACCAAGTGATATTAATTTGCGCTTTGATTTCTCTTTCAGAGATAATTCTACCATCGTTAGAAAAGTTGTCGAAAATACGAATCAAGCGACTGCAGGTCAACGAGTAATTTCAATTAAATCATCAGCAGATTATAACATCGGACAAAATGTAACGATTCAATTGTATTATGACCAAGTGATTAATACGCCAAAAATCGCAACATCATATCCTACAGGAAATACGAGTGCGGGAATTAAAATTAGATTGAATTTAGCGGGACTCTAAATTAGACATCAAGACTTTAAGATTTTAGGATATTAAGGCTGTAGTCGATTTAGATACAAGATAGATTTAGCAATTTAAAATTGCAATTCATCATTTTTAATTCTTTATTCATAGTTCATTACTCATAATTCTTTTCCTCCTTTCAACATTAATTTTTACCTTAAACAAAAAAAACGCCCATTTCTCACTTTTTTTTCGTTTTTTTGATGTCTATTTTTATTCAAAAAAACATGAAATATTTCATTTACTTTTCAGCTATATCTTTTTTAATTTCTTGTGGAACTTCTAAAACCAAAAAATCAGGTGAAATAGTACCAGAAATAATGTGGAATGAACTGCAAACATTTACTGATACTGCTGAAATTAATATAACGCAACAAAAAGTATTTCATGCATCTGAAACGATTTTTACTGATTTAATTCATACAAAATTAGAAGTAAGTTTTGATTGGCAAAAATCTCAATTAATTGGTATTGAAACATTGACGGCAAAACCACATTTTTACGCAACGGATAGCTTGATTTTAGATGCAAAAGGAATGGAAATAAATACAGTTACTTTAGCTGGGAAAAATCTTCCATTTAGTTATGATGGTTTATTTTTGAGAATTAAACTAGATAAAACATATTCACAATCCGAAAATTACACACTAAAAATTTCTTACATTGCAAAGCCTGACGAACGCAAAACTTCTGGAAGTGATGCCATAACTAGTGACAAAGGTTTATACTTTATCAATCCAAAAAGAGAAGATAAATCGGTAATGCCCCAAATTTGGACACAAGGTGAAACAGAATCAAGTTCAGTTTGGTTTCCAACAATCGATGCCCCAAATGTGAAATCAACGCAAGAAATTTTCATCACCGTTGATGCACAATATACGACGTTATCAAATGGTTTATTGGTAAAATCTACCATCAATTCAAATGGAACAAAAACAGATCATTGGAAACAAGATTTGCCACATCCAACTTATTTATTCATGATGGGGGTTGGTGAATTTAAAGTTGTGAAAGATTTTTACATCAGAAAAAATGGTTCAAAAATGGAGGTTAACTATTATGTTGAACCAGAATGGGAAAGTTCTGCTCAGGCAATTTTTGGTGAAACTCCAGCGATGATCAAATTCTTTTCAGACTTAACAGGAGTAGAATATCCTTGGGATAAATACAATCAAATCATTGTGAGAGATTATGTTTCCGGAGCTATGGAAAATACTGGGGCTGTCATTTTTGGAGATTATGCGTATAAAACAAAAAGAGAATTATTGGATGAAAACGATAATTCTACCATAGCGCATGAATTATTTCACCATTGGTTTGGAGATTTAGTAACCTGTGAATCTTGGTCAAATTTACCTTTGAATGAATCTTTTGCAAATTACTCACAATACCTTTGGGACGAACACCGTTATGGTTTGGATGAAGCTGATTACAATGCAGAAAATGAAAAGCAAGGATATTATCAATCAGCTGAAAATGGCGGACATCACAATTTAATTTGGCGAGATTATGCTGACAAAGAGCAAATGTTTGACGGACATTCATATAATAAGGGAGGTAGAATTTTGAATATGTTGCGAGCACATTTAGGTGACGAAGCATTTTTTGCCGGATTAAAACTTTATTTAACCACAAATCAATACAAGCCAGCTGAATTTCATCATTTACGTTTGGCATTTGAAGAAGTTTCTGGTCAGGATTTGAATTGGTTCTTCTCCCAATGGTTTGAAGCTTCTGGACATCCAGAATTAAGTGTTGAACAAAGTTTTAATCCTGATAACAAAACTGTTACAGTAAAAATTTACCAAAATCAAAATTTTGCAAAAGTCCCACTATACAAATTGCCAATTGAAATTGTAGTTTTTGATGATTCAGGAGAACATCCTCACAAAGTTATGGTTGACAAAGTCGATAATGTTTTTACTTTTCCTGTTACAGGAACGCTAAAAAATGTGCTTTTTGACAATCAACAATCAACTTTAGGAATCATTGATGAAGTGAAACCTGAAACTCAGTATGTGCATCAATATTACAATGGAAAACGTTATTTGGCTAGAAAAAGTGCTTTAATTTCTGGAACAAAAACATTAAATGCTGAATCACAAAAAATGATTTTGGATGCTTTAAATGATCCATTTTGGAACATTCGCCTACTTGCTATTGAAAAAGCAGAATTACTTGAAGGTAAAAATTTAGTATCAGCAATTGAGAAAATTAGTTCATTCGCAAAAAAAGATGAAAAATCAGCTGTAAGATCTGAGGCTTTAGCCTTTTTATCTAAAAAAATGGGGGCTTCGGACTTCCAAGATTTATGCATTTCAGCAATTGAAAAAGATTCTTCTTTTCTAGTAATTGGAACTGCTTTATCCGAATTAAATAAAAAGAATGAGATTCTAGGAATGCAAAAAGCAAAAAGTCTAGAAAACGAGAAATCAAATAAATTAACTTCAACAATTGCACAAATTTATGCGGCAAAAGGTACGGCTGATAATTTTCCTTTCTTTGAAAAAATAATGAATGAAAACAAAGTTACTGGTTATGATGCAATTTTGTGTTTGAATGGTTTTTCCTATTTCATGACACATCAAAGTGTTGACTTACAAGAAAAAGCTCTTTCTCTTTACAAAAAACAATATGCGATTGGAGGAACTTACACAAAAATGTTTATGCCACAAAATGTAAGTTTTTTAGCAAATATGATTGATGAAAGTTTGAAAGAAAGCAATTTGAAAATTGACGCTTTTGAAAAAAACAAGGACTTTGTGGAGGCAGATAAAATCCGCAAAAAAGTTAAACGTCAAGAAAATATTGTGTCTGAGTTAACGACTTTTTTGACTGAGATTGATAAATAATATTTTTTAGCTGATGAGTGACCAACTTTTTAATATTAAATTAATCGTCATCTTCAGTATCAATAATTAAACTAAATCTCTAAAAACTTGAACTTGAAAGGTTCTAATGCGGTGCTTTTATATTGTTAAAGATAAAAAGTAATCAATAAAAAATAAAAAGTGACGAATTACTTCGCATGGAACCATTTAACAAAGTATATTCTTTTGTCTAAAAAAGCCACTCATACCTAAATTTCTACAATTTACAAACTTTAACATCTTTAACTCAATTATTTTCTTTATCCTTGTAAAAAATATTTTCTTTCATATTTTTATAGATTTTGTTGTAACAAATTTATTTAAAAACGTTCTTGAAAATAGTTTTTGAGCATTTTTAGACAGTGACCATACAAAAGTTAAATATGATAAAAGAAACAAAATTTTCCCACCAAAAAATAATTTATTTACTACTATTTCTAATTCTTCCTTTTTTCTCATTCAATCAAAAAATGAGGATTACAGGAAATGTTCAAGACACAACAAATTCAATCCACGTTCCATTGCACAATGCATTGGCTATGTTGGTGCGTATAAAAGATTCAGTTTTAGTCGATTTTCAAAGAACTGATTTAAATGGTAACTTCGCTTTTTACAACCTTAAAATCGATACTTTACAATTAATCGTTTCCCATCCAAAATTTGGTGACAATTCATATTATATGTTTGGTAGTCAAGACAATCATGAATTTGACATCAAAAGAATTGTGCTCCCTCCTATTAGTCAAAATTTGAAAGAAGTTGTGATATATGCTTACAAAGATCCAGTTTATTATAAAGGTGACACCTTAGTATATGTTGCAGATTCATTTAAAGTAAAACCAAATGCAGTTGTTGAAGATTTGCTTAAAAAATTACCTGGAATAAAAGTAAACGCTGATGGAACAATCGAGGCACAAGGAAAAGAAATCCAACAAGTTTTAGTTGATGGAGACGAATTTTTTGGTGCAGATCCAACGATGGCAACAAAAAACTTGGGAGCAAATGGCGTGCAAACAGTTGAAATTTATGAAAAAAAAGACGTAAATGCGACTGATGATTCGGAAACTATTCAAGTAATGGATTTACGACTCAAGGATGAAGCCAAGAAGGGATATTTTGGGAAAATTTCTGGTGCAACAGATTTTGGAGCAGTAAGGAACGGGAAATCTTTTTATGAAGGAGAATTGTTGGCAAATAAATTCAATAAAACGCAAAAAATATCAGTTTTTGCACTCAGTTCAAACACTATGAAATCTAGCTTAGACTGGCAAGATATGTACAAATATGGTATGGAAACTGGTGGAGGATATAACGAAGAAGAAGATAATTGGAATTGGAATTTTACTGGAAGTCAAGGAGATGGTATTCCAACAACTTTTAAAACTGGAGTTTATTATAATGAAGACATAAGTAAAAAATTGGAATTAGGTGTTAATTATACTTATTCAGATAACACATTAAAAACTTCAGAAAAAAATCGTTCTCAGTATTTTTTATCTGATACTTCTTATGTAACTGATTTAGAAAATGCAACTGATTCTAAAAATCAATCTCATGAATTGAATATGAAATTGACTTATAAAATTGATTCACTTTCAACCTTGGAAATTGAACCAAAAGCTGAATTAAATAGTACAAACTCTACTTCAATTGACAAAACTGATTTTTTATTCGAAGATTTAGCCCTTTCCAGAAATACTGAGGTAACGAATAAAAATGAAGCTGAAGGTACGACTTTTAGTACACGAGTTAGTTACAGAAAAGACTTCAAGAAAAAAGGTCGAAAATTTACAACAAATTATAAATTCAATTACGATAAAAATAAGTCCACCGGAAATTTAAATATTTTAGATTTGAATTATGTCTTTCCAACTGAAAGTTATAACACTGATCAATCTAAAGATAACAAATCTCTTTCAACTTCACATACTGCTGGTATTTCTTACATAGAACCATTGAATAAAAAAGTAAAACTTGAAGTTGAATATGAGTATTTTACAAATTTTAATGATCAAGAAAAATTTACCAGAGATTTTGAAAATGGCTCTTATTCAAAAATTGACTCAACTTTATCCAATAGTTTTGAAAGTTTAAAATCATATAATCGTGGTGGAACGCAATTGATTTATGATTACAAAAAATTACGTTTGTCTGGAGGAGTTAGAGTTAGAAATGTACTAATTGACAATAGAAATTTAATTTTAGACACAACTATCAATCAAAATATAACGAATATTTTACCTAGAGCTAGATTTGTATATAAATTTTCTCAAAACAATAGGTTATCAGTTAATTACAGCACAAGTTCTTCACAACCATCTGTAAATCAACTTCAACCTGTTCAAGATAATACTAATCCAAACAGATTAGTAAAAGGAAATCCCGATTTAAAGCCAAATTTTGTGCATAACATAACGGGAAATTACAATTTCTACAAAGCACTTTCAGGAACTCACATGTGGACTTCTTTAACTCATACAATCACTAATAATGCTTTTGCAAATGCAACTAGCTTTGATAATGACGGTAGAATTACTTCACAAACAATAAATGTTGATGGAAATACAAATTCTAGTTTTAATATTGGAGGTGGTTTTCCTTTATTTAAAAAATTCTTAGATGTTTATCCGAATATGTACGCTTCACAAACGAAATCTAAATCCTTTATTAATAATGTTGAGAATATTGCAAAAAATATTACTTTAGGTGGTGGCGGTGAAATTAGGATTGAAAGGGATTCTTTGGAATTTTCAATTGGTGGTTCTTATAATTATGTAGCTCCATCAAATTCCATTAGTACACAATCCAGTTTACCCTATTCGATACAATCATTTACTTCAAATTTTCTATGGAAAATGCCAAAAGGATTTGTACTTGAAAGTGATGCAAGTTATACAATAAACTCAAATCGTGCAGCAAGTTACAATTTGAATATTTT
>CANLGD010000030.1 GCA_947490145.1 Flavobacteriia bacterium | reverse complement strand
CGTCTTTTGAACGATTTTTCAGCAAAACGTTTTACAAAAATGTACGGCGGATAAAAATTAATTAAGCCAATCAAAACAAAAGGCGAAAGGAAAATCAATTTCATTAATTCACTTGATGTACTTAGTTTTTTCGTTTGAGAAAATTCGTTTAAAAACCTTTCTTCCAATTTCATTTTTTTAATCAACCTGAAAAAAGCGTCTAATTCTTTTTTCAATTCTGTTAATTCAATGTTTTCATCCAAATTTTGTGCGTTCATCCAAAGTGCGAATTCCCTTGAATTTTGCCAACGTTTTTTCAAAGGAATAGAAAAGTCTGTATCAACTGGATCTAAGCCAAATTTTTTCAAACGTGCAACATGTTCATGGAAAAATACCCAATCTTTGTTTTCAACGTGTGTAATTTGATTTTGAAGCAAATTATCAATTCTTTTAGTAATTTCATTAATTGCCTTGGAAGAATTTTGCTCGTACATTTCTTTGTAATCGTTCAAACATATTTTCTCTGAATTTGAAATCAATATTTGGCCACCCAGATAATTGGGATCAGAATAATTTGTTCCAACGGCTTTCATGTAAATTTTTTTCTCCCAATTTAATGCTACCAAGGAGCCAAAACCAATTCTTGCTGCACCTTTTTTTACAGGTTTAAGTCTTCTAATAAAAACATCATCCGTAAAACCTTCCCCAAAAATCATTAGATTTCTGCCGTATTTTAGGATATTTGTACATTTATTAAAAACCGCATTATTTTTACTTTTAGTGTCTTCCCCATCGTGTTCTCGGTAAATTGGTAACATGTGTGCAGCCCACAAAATAGGTTTCAATAAAGGTTTAAACACATCTGATCGCGTCATAAAAAAAACAATTGGTCTCTGCAAGACAGCGATTACCAATGGGTCCAAAAAGGAAGCTGGATGATTACAAACATATATTGTTCTGCCAAAAAAAAGCTTGTCTGCATTAACGAATTTAATTTTTGAAAAAATTAATCTAAGTGGATATTGTAAAAATATTTTTAATAAAAAGTATAATAAACGCATGAAATAAATTTTGCACAATAAAAAAAGACCACTTAAATCAATAAATGGTCTTTCAAAATTAAGTATTTTTTTTAAATTTTTAATAAATGATTACAAATTGAAAGATTACATATTACAGATTGCTTCGCTTTCAATTAAATTTATTTGAAAAGCGAAGCAATCTGCAATCTGCCAGCGCCAAAGGCAGCACCGCAGGTAATTTATAATCTGCAATTACATGGCAGATAAATCAGGCATCTCTCTTGTAAAAGCTGGAATTCCTGTAACGTCCATTCCTGTAATTAACAAATGAATATCATGCGTTCCTTCATAAGTTAATACAGATTCCAAATTCGCCATGTGACGCATCATTGAATATTCGCTTGTAATTCCCATTCCACCATGAATTTGTCTTGCCTCACGAGCAATGTTTACAGCGATTTCAACATTATTTCTTTTTGACATAGAAATTTGAGCACTTGTTGCTTTACCTTCATTTCTTAGTTGACCTAAACGTAATGTTAACAATTGCGCTTTTGTAATTTCAGTAATCATTTCAGCCAATTTCTTTTGTTGTAATTGAAAAGCGCCAATTGGAACTCCAAATTGTGTTCTTTCTTTACAATATCTCAAAGCTTGATCGTAGCAATCCATTGCAGCACCTAAAGCACCCCAAGCAATTCCGAATCGAGCTGAATCTAAACAACTTAACGGAGCACCTAAACCTGATCTTCCGGGTAAAATATTTGATTTTGGAACTTTTACATTGACAAAAATCAATTCTCCCGTTGAGCTCGCTCTTAAAGAAAGTTTTCCATGCATTTCAGGAGTTGAGAACCCTTCCATTCCACGTTCTACAACTAAACCATGAATTCTTCCAGTTTCATCTTTCGCCCAAACAACAGCAATATCTGCAAATGGAGCGTTAGAAATCCACATTTTTGCTCCATTTAAAATGACGTGATCTCCAGCGTCTTTGAAGTTTGAAAGCATTCCGCTTGGATTTGAACCATGATCTGGTTCTGTTAATCCAAAACATCCCATCATTTCGCCAGTAGCTAATTTTGGTAAATATTTCATTTTTTGTTCTTCGGAACCATATTTCCAGATTGGATACATTACCAAAGAACTTTGTACTGAAGCAGTTGAACGCAAACCAGAATCACAACGTTCCAATTCTTGCATAATCAAACCATAAGATATTTGATCTAAACCTGGTCCTCCATATTGTTCTGGAATGTAAGGTCCAAAAGCACCGATTTCACCCAAACCTTTTAATAAATGCATTGGAAAAGTCGCTTTTTCATAATGCTCATCAATAATTGGAGAAACTTCTTTTTTCACCCAAGCTCTAGCTGCATCACGAATCATTTTATGCTCTTCAGTCAGCAAATCATCCATGTTATAATAATCTGGATGCGTAAATAAATCTGTTTTCATATGTTAATCGTTTCTAAAAATTCAAAATTAAAGTGCAAAATTAACAATTAAAAAGATATTTTGTTGAAAAAAACACAGAATTTAATTAGAGTTGTGAGAAAAAGAAATTATTTATTTGAGTCCGCTGGAGTCGTTATTATTCATCAAGTCAATTATTATAAATATGTGACCGTTAAGTGGGTCAAGCATTTTCTTTTTCAATTCGATTTTTTCTCTATGAAATCTCGGTATAAGAGTTACGAATCCCATCGGAGAAAATTGCTTAGCCTTTGAAGACCAAACGGTAGAGAAGGATTAAATGTTTATAACAATTAGACATGGACTTAAATCTAGACTCCTGCAGAGATGCATTTTAGTAATCACAACGATTTTAAATTATTAAAACTTATAAAAATCACATTTTTTATCAATTATTGGGTAAAAATGAGAATTAAATTCTCTTTAAAAACATTTTTCTCCAAAAAACGCAAATCTAATTTTCAAAAACGTAAATTTGTGAAATTTTTATACCAAACTATAAATAAAGTGATAAATTTTGATTTCAATTCAGTAGTTAGAAATTTTTTAGATGATTTTTCGTTTAGATTATTTACTGATGGATTTCATTTTTTTGATGCTAGAAATAAATTTTCTGATATTCCTCTAATTTTAGTTGAGCGCAATCAAAGTGTTTTATGGATTGCTCTTTTTGGTTTATCTATTTCATTTATTTTAATTGCTTTTTCTCGATTTGGATCTTCAAATTTTGTGGTTGTTTTTTCAAAAATTTTATATAAAAACAACAACATCAATAAAATAATTCAAGATGAATACAGTTTGTTTTCAATGGGCTCCATTTTTTTATTACTCAATTATTTAATTTCCACTTCTACTCTGCTGTACTTGGCAAATTTTTCTTTCTCGTATGTAAAGGAAATCAATATTTTTATTTTTCTTCCACTTTTACCAATTTATTTTCTGCTATGGCCATTAATTTGTTATAATATTGTAGGCTTTTTAACGGGAGAAAAGGAAACTTTTGGTGAAAATAAGAAAAATGTAATTGTGCTTTCTCAATTAGTAGGAATTCTGTTTTCATTGCTACTATTATTGTGGACTTTCAATTTAAAATGGTCAATCTATTTTATCTATGCCTTTATAATTTTGATGTCATTTTTTTGGATTTATAAAATATTTAGAGGAATTATCTTTTCATTTCAACACAATGTATCTTGGTATTATATTATTTTGTACTTTTGCACCCTCGAAATTTTGCCAATTTTCATTTTTTATATGATTTTTATTGTAAAATAGTACGGAATGTGTAATTTAATTTTAATATTTTGAGCATCAAGACAATTTTGGTTTCTCAACCTAAGCCAGATGGTGACAAATCACCTTATTTCGACTTAGCGGAAAAATATAAGCTTAAAATTGATTTTAGGCCGTTTATCCATGTTGAGGGAATTGGGGCGCAAGAGTTTAGAACTCAGCGTGTTCATATCCCAGATCATACAGCGATTATATTGACTTCTAAAAATGCAGTTGACCATTTTTTTAGAATAGCTGAAGAGGTTCGCTTCACAGTCCCTGACGATTTGAAATATTTCTGTATTTCTGAGGCAGTTGCTTTATACCTTCAAAAATACGTTATGTATAGAAAAAGAAAAATTTTCTTTGGAAAGCAAACGATTGAGGAATTAGTAGACACCATGAAAAAGCATAAAAGTGAAAAGTTTCTGCTGCCTTGTACTGATATTTTAAGAGATAAAATTCCAGAAACATTAACTCAGTTCAAAATTAATTTTACGAAAGCAATGTTGTATCGAACTGTTGCTTCTGATTTAAGCGATTTAGAGAACGTTTATTATGATTTATTAGTGTTTTTTAGTCCTGGTGGAATAGAATCTTTGATGAAAAATTTTCCTGACTTCAAACAAAATGACACCTTGATTGCTGCTTTTGGTCCAACAACCGCCAATGCAGTTTTAAAAAATAATTTGAGATTAGACATTCACGCACCTCAACCAAACATGCCGTCAATGACTGCTGCAATTGAGAATTTCGTAAAAGAAAATCTTAAAAAGAAAAAATAAAATAGGTAAATGATTTTAAAGCGCAAGATCTCTTCGCTTTAAGACTTTAATTTTTTTAGTAAGAAAATCAAAGTCTTACTTAAATTGTTTATAAGTCTTAATGTCTTGTAAAAGCAGTTATTCTTAAATTAGAGTAACTGCTTTTTACTTTATGATACTTTTTTTGCATATTTTTTAAATATTACTTACATTTACACCTTATTATACGTAGCACGATGAATTTAAAAAAGAAACCTTCAGTTGTTTTTGCTTTCACTGAAAAGGAGCATAAAAAAATGACCATAATTTTTTGGTTTGTTGCAACTTTCCCCCTCTTATTTGTTGCCTGTTTACTTTTATTTCAATCAGAGGACGATTTACCACCAGTTTCCATGTTGGATAATCCGCCAGAATTATTAGCTTCAGTTGTAATTGCCGATGATGGTGTTACGGAGTTAGGCCGCTATTGGAAGGTAAATAGAACAAGTGTTGGTTATAAATCAATTTCTCCTTTCGTAACAGATGCTTTAATTTCTACTGAAGATGAGCGTTTTCATAATCACTCAGGTTTTGATATTAAAGCAATTTTGCGTTCCATTACAAGTGCTGGTGCAGCTGGTGGAGCTTCAACAATTACGCAACAACTTGCAAAACAATTATTTACACTTCAATCACGTGACCGTGAAGCAATAGCAAAAGCAAATGGTGAATCGGTTGAAGAATCAGGGAAAATTGGAAGAATTTTTAGCCGTGTTGGTGAAAAAGCAAGAGAAAATATCATAGCAATTCGTTTAGAAGAACGTTATACAAAAGAAGAAATTATCACCATGTATTTAAATCAATTTGATTTTTTATACAACGCTGTTGGAATCTTTAATGCTGCGAAAGTTTATTATAACAAAACACCAAAGAATTTAGCCAAAGAAGAAGCGGCTATGTTGATTGGAATGTGTAAAAATCCTTCTTTGTTTAATCCACATACTTTCACAATTAGAGATTACAGATCTAATTTAGCTAGTAAAAAAGGAGTAAGTCCAAATGCTATTACAAATGCAGAAATTCGAGAAGCAAGAACAGCTGATAGCACAAGAGCATTGAATAGAAGAAATCAAGTTTTATTTCAATGGTTGAAAAACAGCAACGATGGAAATGAAGCTTTGAGGATAAAAATTACGCAAGCTGAGTATGATAAATTAAAAGTAAAACCAATCGTTTGCGACTATCAAGTTGTAGATCACAAAAGAGGAATGGCTCCTTATTTCAGGGAATCTTTGAGAGGAGAGATAACCAAATTGTTTGAGGAGAAAAAAGCTGATGGAACCTTGAAATACAAACGTGAAGATGGTGCTCCATATGATATTTATCGCGACGGATTAAAAATTTACACCACTGTAAATGCTGATATGCAACGTTACGCTGAGGAAGCAATGGAAACACATTTACGAAAAAATCTGCAACCAAAATTCAATCGCAACAACCGTGGAATGAGAAATTATCCTTTCTCTAATTCTATCAGCGACGAAGAAGCAGAAAATATTATGACAAGCGGAATGCATCGTTCAGACAGATACAAAAGTTTAATTGCGGCTGGATATTCTGAAAGTGAAATTCGAAAAAACTTCAACGAAAAAACCAATATGCGTGTTTTTACTTGGAAAGATGAAGGAGAAATTGATACGACTATGACACCTTTTGATTCAATTCGCTATTATAAATCATTTTTACAAGCGGGACTAATTTCTATTGAACCAGAAACTGGATTTATCAAAGCGTGGGTTGGTGGTGCAAATATTGACCATTTCGCTTACGACCATGTTCGATTAGGTAAAAGACAAGTTGGTTCTACCATTAAACCATTTGTTTATGGAGCAGGAATTGCCATGGGAGTTGTAAAGCCTTGTACGCAAATACCTGATATTGCACATTGTGTTGATTTATTTGATCCAAGTGGCAACCCTGATGGTAGATGGTGTCCTTCAAATTCAAATGGAGCAATGAGTGGAAAAATGATTCCGGTAAGACAAGGTTTAAAAAATTCCATGAACAATATTACCGTTGCAATCATGGCAAAAATGGGAGCAAAAGGTGGACCTCAAACAGTGGCAAAATTGATGAAAAGCCTTGATATTGAATTAGCTCCAAACGATATTGTTCCGGCTATGTGTTTGGGGTCAATGGATTTATCTCTTTATGAAATGGTGGCTGCTCAAGCAACCTTTGTCAACAAAGGAATTTTTAATAAACCAACTTCGATTTTAAGAATTGAAGATCGAAATGGGAATGTAATTTATAGCGCAAAACCAAATTCTCGCGAGGCAATTAATGAATCTGTAGCATATTCTGTATTGAAAATGATGGAAGGAGTAATTACTGGTGGAACAGGAGGAAGATTGCGTTATGCAGCAGATTGGGGAGGAATTACTTTTCCGACCGCTGGTAAAACAGGAACAACTCAAAATAATTCTGACGGATGGTTTATCGGGTTAACACCAGATTTAGCAACAGGAGTTTGGGTTGGAGCTGAAGATAGAGCTGTTCGTTTTAGATCAACTGATGAAGGTCAAGGAGCAAGAACAGCCATGCCCATATATGGATATTACATGAACAAGGTTTATAAAGATGCTAATATTTCAATCTCTACAACTGATTTTGAAAAACCCAAGGATTTCGACGAAAGTATGTTCTCTTGTTCAGATACCTATATTGGAACAGCAGCCGATGAAGAACAAATCGGAGAAGATATAGAGGGAATTGTTGAGCCAGATATAGAGTTGTAAAAAATTATGTTTAAACCAAAAATCATTTTATAAATGAATAAAGTTGTAAAAAATGTTGAAGAGGCATTGCATGGAATCGAAGACAACATGACAATTATGTTAGGAGGTTTTGGTTTGTGTGGAATTCCAGAAAATTCAATTAATGGATTAATTAAAAAAGGAGTAAAAAACTTAACTTGTATCTCAAATAACGCTGGTGTTGACGATTTTGGGATAGGTTTGTTATTAAAAACACGTCAAGTTAAAAAAATGATTGCTTCTTATGTAGGTGAAAATGCTGAATTTGAAAGACAATTATTAAGTGGAGAACTAGATGTAGAGTTAATTCCGCAAGGTACTTTAGCAACGCGCTGTATGGCAACAGGATATGGAATGCCTGCAATTTATACCCCAGCAGGAGTTGGAACAGAAGTTGCTGAAGGTAAAGAAACACGCATCTTTGATGGTAAAACTTATTTGATGGAAATGGCCTTTAAAAGTGATTTTGCCATTGTTAAAGCTTGGAAAGGTGACACCCATGGAAATTTGATTTTTAGAGCAACTTCAAGAAATTTTAATCCTTTAATGGCAATGGCTGGAAAAATTACAATTGTTGAAGTTGAAGAATTAGTTCCTGCTGGCGATTTAGATCCGGATATGATTCACACTCCAGGCATATATGTAAATCGAATTTTTCAAGGGAAAGATTACGAAAAAAGAATTGAACAAATTACAATTACTCAAAAGTAAAAATCTTCTTATGTTAGATAAATACGGCATTGCTAAACGTATAGCAAAAGAATTAAAAGATGGATTTTATGTTAACTTAGGAATTGGTATTCCAACATTAGTTGCAAATTATGTTCCTGAAGACGTAGAAGTGATTTTACAATCAGAAAATGGATTGCTTGGAATTGGTCCATTTCCTTTTGAAGATGATGTTGATGCGGATTTAATTAATGCAGGAAAACAAACTGTCACAACCACAAAAGGTTCAAGCTTTTTTGATAGTGCCATGAGTTTTGGTATGATTCGAAGTCAAAGAGTAAATTTAACTGTTCTAGGTGCAATGGAAGTTTCTCAAAATGGCGATATTGCAAATTGGAAAATTCCCGGTAAAATGGTAAAAGGAATGGGCGGAGCAATGGACTTAGTGGCTTCTGCTGAAAACATAATTGTTGCTATGATGCATTCCAATAAAGCAGGAGAATCTAAAATTTTAAAAAGCTGTAGTTTACCATTAACAGGAGTTGCTTGTGTCAAAAAAGTTGTAACAGAATTAGCTGTCTTAGAAATTAAAGATGGAAAGTTTCATTTGATAGAAAGAGCGCCTGGAGTAAGTGTAGAAGAGATTATTTCAAAAACAGAAGGAGAGCTAGTCGTTCCTGATTTTGTCCCAGAAATGGAAATTTGAAAAAAAAACATTGAGACAAAAAAAATCCGCTTGAAAAACAATTAAAGCGGATTTTTTTATTAAATATATTTTTTAACCAGCCATGAAACTTGACCCATAAGCACTTTCAATTGGGTTTACAATCAAAGTTGGTATTTGAGCGTCATTTGTCAAAATATAAGATTCATAATTTGCGGTTATAACTCCTAACAAATTATTACGATTCAAATTCATTATAGCAATTAAATCTGCATCAATTGAAACGGCGTGTTTTACAACCTCCTTGTCAAAACCACTTACTGGAGCAACCTTTGTTGTTACCTGAATATTTCTTTCTTCAAAAAAACGTTGCGCAAAACGAATATTGGCTTCAACTTGTTTTTTCAAATATTCATCTGACTCATCTGGAGTAATAACATGAACTTTTGACTTAAAATAATTTGCAATATTGGCAACATAAGCTAATTTTTGTTTTGTTTCTTTGTTTAAATCTAAAGGAACAACAATGTCATCATAACCCGTTATTTTAATTGCTTTTTCTTGCACAACAATAAAAGGAACAGTTGAGTGTGTTATAACCTTCAAAGCACGACTTCCGGTAATATGCTGCCAACCATGTCTTCCATGAGTTCCCATAAAAATTAAATCTGCATGATGTTCGGATGCAAATTCTCCTATGTCTTCAAAAATATTACCAACTCTAACAACTGGAACTATTTCAATAGTTGTATCATTTGCATTTATTAAATCTTTTAATTTGTTTTCAGCATCTAAGATTTCTTTTTCTTTAGAAACAACGTGCAATAAAAATATTTTTGCTGATACAATTTTTGCAGTCGATAAAGCGTGCTCTAAAGCATTTTCTGCAACAGAAGTAAAATCGTGAGGAACAATAAAAACTTTGTTTTTCATATGTAAATAATTTATTCGCTTAATGTTTATTTTTTAAAAGTGCTCATGAGAGCGTTTCACTAAGTATTTTTTTGATTGCCATATGAAATATGTCATGCTTTTTTGTGCTTTCTCGTGCAAATTAGCAAGCCTATCTCATGGGTTTAAATTTGGTTTTATGCAAAGATACAAATCTTTAAAAAAACACAGCAATATAAATTTATTTTCTTAAAAAATTATCAATTTCTTAAGGAAATCAATTTAAAAATTTTATCTTTGAGATGTTATTTTGAAAAAAAACTAAACGTTCAAATAAAACAACCACAAAAATGAAAATCATAGGAAGAGTTCTCAAAAAAACCGCAGAAATTGGGTTTAAAAGAAATCAATTTAAGGGTTTAAGTTTTTCTTACCAACTTAAATCACTTTCCTATTTATTGAATAAAGCTAAAAAGACAAATTTTGGTAAAAACCATGATTTTACAGCAATTTTAAATAATGAAAATTTAATTGAAGCTTATCAAAAAGAAATTCCTTTGGTGGAATATGAAGAATTTTATCAAACGTGGTTGCATCGTTCAATTGATGGTGTCAAAGATAACACATGGACTGGAAAAATAAAATATTACGCTTTATCTTCGGGGACAACTGGTTCGCCAAGTAAACGAATTCCTGTTACAAAAGAATCTATTAAATCTTTTCAAAAGACAAGTATGAATCAAGTTGTTATGCTTCATCAGTTAGATTTACCTGTAGAATTTTTTCAAAAATCATTATTAATTGTTGGTGGATCACCTGAATTAACGTCCATTGAAAATCATGTTGAAGGGGATTTAAGTGGGATTTTAAAAAAGCATACAAGTTGGTTGGTAACACCTTTCACAGAGCCAAATAATAAAATTGCAGAAATCAAAGATTGGAATAAAAAGCTTGAAAAAATGGTTGAGGAAGCTCCATCTTGGGATATTGGAATTGTTGCTGGAGTTCCAAGTTGGTGCATTATGCTGCTGGAAAAGATTGTTGAATTTCACAAATTAAATTCTATTCATGATATTTGGCCAAATTTTCACGTTTATGTTCACGGTGGCGTTTTTATTCAACCATATTTAAAGAGATTGGAGCGCGTTTGTGGACAAAAAGTACATTTATTAGACACTTATTTAGCTAGTGAAGGATACTTTGCTTACCAAAGTATTCCAAATTCAAATTCAATGAAATTATTGTTAAATAATT
The DNA here is from genome assembly GCA_947490145.1 of Flavobacteriia bacterium. Classification (GTDB taxonomy): domain Bacteria; phylum Bacteroidota; class Bacteroidia; order Flavobacteriales_D; family Crocinitomicaceae; genus M2408. The sequence goes on along the minus strand of CANLGD010000030.1, from coordinate 20,215 downwards.
CGATTTTTTATGAATTTATTCCTTTTGATGATAAACATTTTACAACGGAAGGAAAAATAATAAATAGACATAAGGCTTTAACAGTTAATGAAGTAGAATCTAACGTTGATTATGCTTTGGTTATTTCTACCAATGCAGGTTTATGGAGATATATTATTGGCGATTTGGTTCAATTTACGGATGTCGCAGCAAGGCAACTGAAAATATCTGGTCGCATAAAACAATATTTAAGCCTTGTTGGTGAACATTTATCTTTGGATAACATCAACCAAGCGCTTGAAAATGTAAGTAAAGAAATGCAAGTTGAAATGCAAGAATTTTGTATTTATACAGACGTTGCAAATCAGCGTCATTCTTGGACCATTGGCGTGGAAAAAGAAATTGATTCTGAACTGTTTATTCAAAAAATTGATGAAGAGCTTTGTGCTTTAAATGATGATTACAAAGGAGTTAGAAAAGCAAGTTTAAATCCGCCAACCTTAACTAGCATCGACACAAATTTGTTCTATAAATTCATGGAAAATATGGGAAAATTAGGATCCCAAAATAAATTTCCTAGAGTAATGAATGAATTTCAAGCTTCAGAATGGAAACGCTTTTTAAGTGAGAATAAATAATCTTTCCTTTATTTCAATCCAATCTTTTAGTAACATATTCACTAATCTTTTCAAAAAATTGCTGAGGTGTATTTGTTCTCCATTCTAGTTCGTCTAATTCTCCTTTCATGACAAAATAATGGTCAACGTGCACTTTTTCAAACTCTCGAGTCACATGATCTTGAAAATTCACTAAAGCAATCCAACCGTCTTCCACTTCTTCGAACCATTCTTCGTAATAGCAATCGTCGGAGTAGTGGAAATTGAGCACATTTTCGCCAATTAAAATGAATTTATTGATACCGTGTTCCATGGTTGGTTCAATGATATCTCTTTTTAAAGTCATAATATCATTTTCAATCGCATCGTTCCATTCGCCAATAAATTCGATTATGCAAAAGTTTTCATCGTAATCAACATAAATAATTTTTATAAATAATGTCGGAGAACCAAAATTATCCCATTGAGGATGAATTAGATAATTATAAATGCTGTCAGTAAATTCAAACTCGCTATTTATTTTGTCATAAAAAGGCGAAGATGGGTCTTCAGAAGAGATGTAAAAATCTCGCCAAGCGAAATAAGGTTCAATTAAGTGCATTCTGTAAAGCTAACAAAAAGTTATTTATTCAAATACCTTAAATTCATCTTTCTCACCCCGTAATAAAAAAGAATAATGCAAATTAGCATTAATAAATGACTTAAATCGTCTCTATTTAGGTATTTATGTAAATTTATGTTCATTAAAAAAATAAATGCTGAAGGAATTAATACAAGAATTCCATAAACAAAATATTGCATGTCCAAATTATTTTTTGCCCACATTCTTCCTGCTAAATAACCACAATAAAGTAAATAAGTTAAAATTGAGTCAATTGCAATGAAAACAAATGTTTGATTTAATAAACTTAAACTCAATAAAACAATTGATTTTGTTATTAAAAAATATTTCAATAATTTATATGATTTGTGACTTCTCCAATAATATAAAATCCCAGTTGAAATATAATATCCAGATGTTACAGCTAAAATCCAAGCAGGATATTTTCCAAAAACGCCAAAATATTGAAATAATACGTGTCCAAATCCACTTAAAAAAGTTGAGATTGCTAAAACTAAATAGAATTTTTTGAATGCAGATGAGGCTGGTGAATTTGACCAATTAATTGATTTATAAGCATATATACTAAAAGCTGTGATCAACCAGTTTGAAATCAAAGCGCCTGGTTCTTGCAAATGTAGGCCAGCAAAAGAAAATTCAATTATTTCAAAAGGGGGTTTCATCAATTAATTTTTCTGCAAAATTAGGAATTTATTTTTAATTCGTACTTTTGTACTGTGAAAATTCCATCCGTTTATCTAGAAAAAGCTGTTGAACAACTTGCAAAATTGCCAGGAGTGGGAAACCGTTCTGCTTTGAGGTTGGCAATTCATTTGTTGAAACAAAAACCTGAAGAAATAGAAAATTTTGCACAAGCATTTATCGCTTTGAAGGACCATGTAAAAAAATGTGCTTCTTGCGGAAATATTTCAGATTTTGAATTTTGCGCAATTTGCACTTCTGACAAGCGAAACAAAGCAATGATTTGCATTGTCGAAGATATTCGTGATGTTTTGGCGATTGAAGAAACTGCAACTTTTAATGGAATTTATCATGTTTTAGGAGGAATAATTTCTCCCATGGATGGAATTGGTCCCTCGGATTTGAATATTCCAAGTTTGATTCATAAAATCGAAGCTGGAGAAGTGAAAGAAGTAATTTTTGCTTTGAGTTCTACCATGGAAGGCGACACAACAAATTTTTATTTATACAAAAAAATCAATCCTTTTGGGATAGAAATTTCAACACTTTCCCGAGGAGTTTCTGTTGGCACAGAATTGCAATATGCAGATGGAATTACATTGGGAAGATCAATTATAAATCGTTTGCCTTTTAAAGTTTAACTTTGGACGTCAAGATATTAGGACATCAGGATATTAAGACTGTTTATAAAAGACCAAAGACTGCAAGATTCAAAAGTCAGGACATAAAGCAGAGTCTTGGCTTCTGAATCTTGCAGTCTTAATGTCTTAAAATCAATTTTCAACTTCCAGATTAAAGTCTTTTGTAAAAACAATTTTTCCATCAATAAGATTTGAATTTCCTGGGATAATTAAGCCTTTGATCTTTGAGGTTTTTCCTTTAGAAAGTAATTCAAAAATAAATTTATCAGTCAATTTTTTACCTAAAAGTTCAAAAGGTATTTTAAAACCACAAACAGAAAAATTTGAACATCCAAAAGCAGTATTTCCTTTCTTGAGAAGATTTGATTTACATTTAGGACAAGTCATTTTTTCGATTTCAATTTTGCTCTCCGCATTGGCAGATTCTTTTGGTTTCGTTTCTCGTGGCTTTTTCACTTTTTCTTCTTGAGCAGCTTCTAGCTTTTCTGGAGCAATGGAAATTATTTTACGTGAATTAAAAATTACTTCGTTGCATAAATCAACAACCATCTGAATTAATTCCGTTTTAAAAACATCGATTGAATATTCTCCTTTTTCAATCATGCGGATTTTTCGCTCCCAATCTCCGGTTAATTCTGGACTTTTTAGCAAATCATTTTGGATTGTATCAATCAAATCAATTCCAGTCTGAGTCGCAAAAATATTCTTTTTGTTGCGTTCAATATAACGTCTTCTAAAAAGGGTTTCGATTATATTTGCTCTAGTCGACGGTCTTCCGATTCCATTTTCTTTCAATAATTCACGCATTTCTTCGTCTTCCACTTGCTTTCCAGCTGTTTCCATTCCCCTCAATAGAGTTGCTTCTGTATAAAATTTAGGTGCTGCGGTTTTACCTTGATGCACTTTTGGTTCATGAGGACCTTTTTCTCCTTTAACAAACAAAGGCATCACTTTCTCTTCGTCATCCTTTTTTGCTGCTTGATCCTCAGCGAAGATTATTCTCCAACCCAAATCTAAGATTTGTTTTCCCATTGCTTTAAATTCTACTTGACCAACTTTTCCAATTACTGTGGTTGTAAAAATTTTACATTCTGGATAAAATACTGCTAAAAATCTCTTTACTATTGTGTCGTAAATGTGTTGTTCTTGAGGCGTAATTCCCGATGGAACAATTCCTGTTGGAATAATTGCATGGTGATCTGTAACTTTTTTATCGTCGAAAACAGTTTTAGACTTCGGAATTGGTTTTGATAAAAGTTCTTCTGTAAAACGCTTGTAATATGTCAAGCCTTGCAATATTCCAGGGATTTTTGGGTGTAAATCTTCAGTCAAATAGGTTGTATCAACTCTCGGATAAGTAACCAATTTTTTCTCGTATAAATTCTGAATTAATTTCAAGGTATCATCCGCAGAATAGCCATATTTTCTATTCGCTTCAACTTGCAAGGCAGTCAAATCAAATAATCTTGGATTTCCTTCTTTTCCTTCCTTTTGTTCAAAAGATGTTACTTCAAATTCATTTTGTTTTAAATATTCTAGGCCTTTTTCTGCTTTTTCAAGAGAAGTTAAACGGTCAATTGTTGCATTAAATTCCGTTTCTCGGTAAATTGTTTTTAATTCCCAATAATCTTCCGACCTAAAAGCATTAATTTCTTTTTGCCTTTGCACAATCATTGCTAAAGTAGGAGTTTGAACTCTTCCGATGGAAAATACTGCTTTGCCTTGACCGAATTTTTTGGTGAACAAGCGTGTTGCATTCATTCCTAAAAGCCAATCTCCGATTGCTCTGGCACTTCCAGCTGCGTATAAATTATCGTACTGAGAAGATTCTTTCAAGGACTTAAAACCCTGTTTTATAGCTTCTTCTGTCAAAGATGAAATCCACAATCGCTTGATCGGTACAGTACATTTTGCTTTTAATAAAACCCATCGTTGAATAAGTTCACCTTCTTGCCCGGCGTCGCCGCAATTTATGACCATTTCTGCATTTTGAACAAGGCGTTGAATTACTTGAAATTGTTTTTGAACACCGCTATCTGCCATTACTTTAACACCAAAACTTGATGGAATCATTGGTAATTCTTCTAATCGCCAGGCTTTCCATTTTTCGGTATAATCGTGTGGTTCTTTTAAAGTACAAAGATGACCAAAAGTCCAGGTAACTTGATATCCATTTCCTTCCATATAACCATCCTTAGCTTGCATAGCACCAATAATTTTGGCAATATCTCGCGCTACACTTGGTTTTTCGGCAATACAAACTTTCATGGATAAAATTCAGAAATGGTGTTATATAAAAGTGTAAAGTTGCCTATTTTTTGTAGAAAAATTGGAAAAATTTATCAACAATTTGAAATTAGATTTCACTCAAAAGTAATCAAAACCGAACCTTTGTCAACAACATCTCCTGCTTCAATTTCTATCGCTTTAACTTTTCCGATTCCATCAGATTTCAGAACATTTTCCATTTTCATTGCTTCCAAAGTTAATAATTCTGAGCCAATTTCAATTTCTTGACCAATTTGAACAGCAATTGTAACAATTCTTCCTGGCATTGGAGATTTCAATTGTTTCAATTTTCTGACCTTAACAACATTTAAACCTAATTCTTCAATCAAAGCATCCAATTGACCTTCTTTAGAAATTGTAAATTCACGGTGATTAATTTTAACTTTGATCAACTTGTTTTCCAATTGTTCTTCCATTAATTCACCGTGAAATTGTTCATTTTTCAAGTGAATCGTAAAAAAGTGATCATTTTCCCAAACAACAGTTGCTTGCTTGTTCGAAACTTCCTTTATTCCATCAATTTTCCAAGAATGATTTGACATTGTATTAATTTTTTCTACAAAAATAAACTAATTTATAGAATTGCTGTACATTTATTTTAAAAGAATAATCTTTTTACGCTAATTGATTGATAAATAAATATATATCGGTTTATAACGGTTAAAAGCGACTAATTAAGTTAGCATTACCATAAAATGATAATTTATTGATTATCTGATATATACTAGTTTCTAACGGTTAAGTAATTGCTCTATTATTAATCATAAAATGTTGTTTTACAAGTATATATTCGTTTCAAAAATTAAAAACGGTTTTGTCCTTCTTTAAATATAGAATTTCACCAAAAAAGAAAAATAAAATTTGTAATTTTGAAATCTTAGAAAATAAAAAATGCACAAAACAATAATCGCTTTAACCTTAATAATTTCTTTTTCTAATAGTACTTTTAGTCAAATTGAAAGTGGAAAAAAAACTAGTAAAAACGCAAAGGTCCTGCAAAATACAAAATCTCAAAATTGTGATTCTTTGAAGACAAATTATGTTTTTTTGTCTTATTCAAAAGGAACAAGTTTTAGAAATTTAAGCATTAGAGAAAAATTTGTGAAAAATCAAGATCAATTAAATTCTGAAGTAAAAATTCCTTCGTTTAATGTTGATTTAGCCTTAAAAAGTCAAATCACGAAAAACTTTTTTTACAATTTCGGAATTGGATATCAGCAATTTGGAGAAGATTTTAAATTTGAAGGAAACGATACAAGTATTTCTTATAAAACAAGGTATTCAAATCTTATTTTACCATTTAAAATTGGTATTCAAGGAGGAAAAAAGCTGAATTATTTTGCAGCAACAGGATTGCAAGGACAAATGTTATATGAGTATAAAAAAACGGAAACTATTAAAATTGAAGATACAGAAACGAGTGTAAGTACAAAAAAAGCTAGTAATTTAAGTTCCTTTGGCTTATCAAGTTGCTCTACAATTGGTTTGCAATATAATTTAAATTTCATCTGTTTTGCGTTGGCTATGGAATATATTTATCAACTCAACTCTATGTTCCAAGTGCAAAAAGGACTTAAGCATAATCCTTATTTTTATGGCGTGAAATTTAGTGTAGGATTTAAAATTTGAAATCTTAAAATTAATTAAGTAAATTTGTGTTACATTATATAAGAAAAAGAACATGAAATTAACAAAAATCACAATATTAGGACTTTTTGTAACGTCCACCTTGAGTTTTAACCTAAATTCTCAGATAAAAATCAAAAAACCAACGATTGAAATTACCAAACCAAATTTAGGCGGAAATAATGGCGGTTCAAGTACATCAACTATAAATATCGGTAAAGATCCAAGTGGGTTATTTAGCCAAGTTTCAGATGATCCAAGTGCTGAACATCACCGTAAAACTGCAGTTGAAAATTTGACAAAGTTGGAATCTGAATATGCTAAATCAAGTGTTGATTATGAAGTACTTACTAAATTAATGTTTGAAAACGAACGAACTTTGGGTCACATTCAAAAATTAGAACCAAACTGTAAGTCAGAAAAATATTATGACAGATACAATCCAATTAAAACAAGAGCCGACAAAGAATTAGTAATTTATGTGGAAGTTGAAAAATTAGAAAAATTATTTGACAACCAATATACAGCACCAACTGAATATAAAAATGGTTTCAAAGATGAAGCAACATGTTATTGTAGAACGTACAGAGATTACAAAAAAACATACGCAGAATATGCTGCAAGTAAAGCAGAATACGAAAAATTAACTGCACAATTAGTTGGTTATAATAACGTTGAAACGCAACAAGATTTTACAAATATGGAAACATGTTTAAAAAATGGAAATCAATTTGCAGTTTGGGCTTCAACGGAAAATTACCAAAAGGAAATCGTTGAGCTAAACACAAAAAACAAAATTTCAGATCCAAAGTTGATTATCAAAGAATGTGATGAATATACAGCTTATTTGACTAAAATTGAAACAGATGCAAGTTTAAATTTAAGTGCTGAAGCAAAAAAATCTCTTACTGAAGGAAAAGCAAATGTTGCTAAAATTAAAGCAGAATCTGAAACATACATCAATAGTGGAGCATTTCAAAAATACTTAGATAAAGTTTATGCTGAAAAAATTGCAAAAGTATTTTTACCAAAAGCAGTAACAGTAAATACTAAATTAGAAGATGGCGCAAAAGCTTACATTAAAGGAGCTGAATTTGCTGAATATTTGAAAGGTTATTCAAGTAAAGGAGGAGTTGCCTCAACAGTAAAAGCGGTAACTTTAACGAAAGAACCATACGTAAAGAAAAATGATTATGATTTACCTCTTTACCAATACCATGAAATTTGGGTTTCATATAAAGGAACAGATGGAAAATGTTATATGACAGCAGTTTATGCAAGTTACACATACAAAGGTGGAGGAACTTATGCTACAATTCCAACTTGGGGAGCAGATAGCCCAGAAGAAATGTCTTGTTTAAATGTAAGTAAATAAGATTCAAAAACAATATTTAGAAAAAGCAAGAATTTTAAGTAATTCTTGCTTTTTTTGTTATAATTTAATCTCTAAAACATCAAATTTTTTCATATCTTGATTAGCAAACTTAACTTTAATGAAATTAAAAAGTTCATTAATTTCTGTTTTTTTACTGTTTTTATGAGAACAAATTCCAATAATATTTCTTGCGGGAAATTGATTTGCATGTTCAGAATAAATATGTTTTATCTTGCTTTTATCAACAGAAAATGCTTTTTGATAAAAATCTGGAATCAAAGTATATCCTTTATTTATGTCAACCATTTTAATCAACATTTCTAAATTTCCTCCTTCGTAATTCCAATCAGATTTTGGAGAATCAGAAAGTTTACAAAAGTGAATCATTTGAGTGCGTAAACAATTTCCATTATTCAACAACCAAGGTTGAGCATTTTTTAATTCAGAAATATGGATTTTATTCATTTTATTTTGATCTAATTCTTGATTAGAGTAAATTAAAATCTCTTCATTATATAAAGATAAAACTTTTAAATTTTCACTTAAATTTGTTGTAAGAGGTCCAGCCAAAATTCCTAAGTCAATTTTTTTTGATTGAATTTGATCTAAAATTTCTGCCGTTTTCAATTCTTTAATTGCCCATTTTAAATTACTAGTGAACAGATTTTTGTGCTGAAATAATTCAGGAACTAGATAGGATGCAATTGTTGGAATGACACCAATTTTAATTTCTTCCAACATTTTTCCTTCACTTTCTTTTGATAGGTGGAGGATTTTATCGTATTCAACTTGTAATTCATACAAAATTGGCAACAATTTTTCGCCAAATTCAGTTAATACTAGCGGATTTATGTTTCTATTAAAAATCTTGTAACCAAGAGAATCTTCCGCTTTTTTGACTTGCATTGAAAGTGTTGGTTGAGTTACAAAACAAGCATCAGCTGCTTTACCAAAATTTTTGTGTTCAAGTAAACTGATGATATACGAAATTTGCTGTTGAGAAATATTCATAAATATAATTTATCAAAGTATAAAATTAATCAATTAAGTTTATAAAAACAAATTCCTTAATTTTGTTTAAAAAAGGAAGTCATGGAAGAAAAAATAAACAATTTATTAGCAAGTTATCAAATCCATTATCAAAATCTACGCTCCTTGCATTGGAACATAAAGGGTGAAAATTTCTTTGAATTACACCTAAAGTATGAAGAATTATATACAAGAACTCAAATTATAATTGATGATTTAGCCGAAAGAATTTTATCGTTGGAATTACAACCATTGTCAACTTTCACTGCTTATTTAAGTAGAAGTGAAATCAAAGAAAATCAAATAATTAAAGACGGAAAATTAGGAATGAAATATATTTTTGACGCACAAATAGTTTTGTTAAATCTTGAAAAATCTATCTTAAATTCAAGTTCAGATCAAGAAGATGAAGGAACAGCGGCTTTGATGAGTGATTTGATTCGTGAAAAAGAAAAAACAAATTGGATGTTTAAAGCCTGGTTGAATTAATAATTTCTTTTTGCATTTTTCATTATTTCTTTTTAAAAAGAATTAACTTTGTATCACTAAAAACAGAAAAATAAACAAATAAAAATAAATTAAAATGGCAGTATTAGTAGGAAAAAAAGCACCATCATTTAGTGCAGCAGCAGTAGTAAACGGAATGGAAATTGTACAAGGATTTTCATTAGATCAATACATTGGAAAAAATCACGTTGTGTTTTTCTTTTATCCAAAAGATTTTACATTCGTTTGTCCATCAGAATTACATGCTTTTCAAGCAAAATTAGGAGAATTTGAAGCAAGAGGAGTAAAATTAGTTGCTTGTTCAACTGACACAGAAGAATCTCACTGGGCTTGGTTACAAATTGCAAAAAACAAAGGAGGAATTGAAGGTGTAAAATATCCAATCGTTGCGGATACATCAAAAACTATTTCTGAGGCATTCGGTGTTTTAGCTGGAGATTATGACTATGACATGGATGGAAAATTGGTTGCAAATGGACCAATGATTGCTTACCGTGGATTATTTTTAATCAACAAAGAAGGAATGGTTATGCATGAAACTGTTAACTTTTTCCCTCTCGGAAGAAGCGTTGATGAAACACTAAGAATGGTTGATGCCTTGCAATTCAACGAAGAAAACGGAGAAGTTTGCCCAGCAAATTGGACAAAAGGTGACGATGGTATGACAGCAAGTTTCGAAGGTGTTGCTGATTACCTAGCCAAACACTAAATTATTATTTCAAGCTCGTTTTTGGTCGTTATTTTTAATTTCAATTTTGTCATCCGCCTCCGCCTAGGTGGACTAAAATTTGAAATTTATAAAAATGCCTAAAAAAACAAAATTGAAATCAAAATTCAGAATTAGATTTAAAGCACTTTGTTTAATCGCAAAGTGCTTTTTTATTTTTTGATTAACCTCACTGTTACCGCAAGAATATATTTTTTAAAATGAATTATGGTTTAGTTCGTTAAATCGTGCCTCGAAAACGTAAATTTGGTACCTTTCTCAAAAAGTAAGCCTGTAAAAATCAAGTGTTTGATCCTCCGCGGCGGAGAGTTTTGAATTTTTAGCGTCGTTTGTTGAAAGGTAAATGAGTTTTCAAGCACTAGCCTTTTGGTTCTTTTTGGCAACTTAGTGAAGCGATCTCATGAACTTGTGAATAATGAAAAAGAACAAAAATTAGATTTCAGTATTAAATTCAGTTTTAGTGGTAGATATGGGTGTAATCAATTTATTTTTATTAAAATCAGAATACCTTTTTTGTGGTATCACAATTTGTTAATTTTAACTTAACTTTACCCTTTTAAATCAAGAGTTAAATTGAGTCAGAGTTTAAACATATGTAAAATTGGAGAAAAATTAAGAGTGAGCAGCATTCTTCCTTCAGAAATTAGTTCCAAATTATTGGAAATGGGATTTTACTCGGGCAAAGAAATCGAAATTTTATATAAAGCTCCTTTTGGAGATCCAATAGCAATTCAAGTTGGAGATTACGTTTTATCCATGCGGAAAAATGAGGCGCAATACATTGAAGTAATAAAATCTGTTAATAATTGATTTGATTTTAATGAAAAAAATTGCTTTAATTGGAAACCCAAACACTGGAAAAACATCTGTTTTTAATCGTTTAACGGGTTTAAATCAACATGTTGCAAATTTCCCCGGCGTTACCGTTGACAAAAAATCGGGTTTACTAAAATTAAATAACGAACAAGTAACTGTAATTGATTTCCCAGGAACATATTCCATTTATCCGCATTCGGCAGATGAAAAAATTGTTTATGATGTTTTTTCAAATCCAAAACACGAAGATTTTCCTGATGCAGTTTTAGTAGTTGCTGATGCATCAAATTTAGAGCGGAATCTCTTACTATTTGCGCAAATTTATGATTTAAACTTGCCGCTTATTCTGATCATTAATATGTCAGATATAGCGCACAGAAAAGGAATAGAAATTGACATAGAAAAATTAAAAATCGAATTTCCAACAATTACAATCTGTCAAACAAATGCAAGAGTTGGTGCTGGAATCGATATTTTAAAAGAAGAAATTTTTAAACTAAATTCAAAAACTAATTTAATTACTGATAGAAAACAAATTCTTGAAAATTATACTCTGGCAAATAATAATGACACGGTAAGTCAAGAAATTGAAACATCAAAAAGATTTGAATTTATTAAGAATTTAATCTCAAAATTTGTTCAAAATAAATCTCAAAATGTAAGTAAATCAAAAAAACTGAGTTTCTATGATAAAATTACAATCCACCCAATTTTTGGTTATGTAATTTTTGCTTTAATTTTGATATCTATTTTTCAATTAATTTTTTCAATTGCTGCCTTACCAATGGAATTAATTGATGGATCATTTGCAGATTTTGCGTCTTGGACAGCCGAAGAATTGCCAGCGGGAATACTTTCTGATTTACTAACCGGTGGAATTATTCCTGGCTTAGGTGGTGTTTTGGTTTTTTTACCGCAAATTTTAATTTTGTTCTTCTGCCTCGGGATTTTGGAAGAAACGGGATATTTAGCAAGAGCAGTTTTTATAATGGATAGAATCATGCGGCCATTTGGATTAAACGGCAAAAGTGTCGTCCCATTGATTTCAAGTTCTGCCTGCGCTATTCCTGGAATTATGGCTACAAGAACAATTTCGAACAAAAAGGAACGATTAATTACCATTTTGATTGCACCTTTAATGAGTTGCAGCGCTAGAATTCCTGTTTTTACCTTGCTGATTGCCTTGGTTATTCCTAATAAATATGTCTTTGGATTTATAAACCTTCAAGGTTTAACGCTTTTTGCCATGTATTCACTCGGAATTATTACAGCTTTATTCATTGCTTGGATTTTAAAAATTTTCATCAAAACAGAAGAAAAAAGCTTTTTTTTACTTGAAATTCCAGATTTTAAAGTGCCTCGATGGTCAAATATTTTTATTTCACTTTTTGAAAAAGGTAAAGTTTTTGTATTGGAAGCAGGAAAAGTGATTTTAGCAATTTCAATCATTTTATGGGCTTTAGCAACTTTTGGACCAAGCGATAGTATGCAAAATGCAGTTAAAAATATAAATTATTCGCAACATCAAAATGCAGATTCATCGCAAGTTATTGCTTCGGTCAAATTAGAAAATTCCTATATTGGAATTCTTGGAAAAACAATCGAACCAGTCATAAAACCAATAGGGTTTGATTGGAAAATAGGCATTTCTTTGATTACATCTTTTGCCGCAAGAGAAGTTTTTGTTGGTTCTATGGCGACAATTTACAGCGTCCACCAAGAAGATAATAAGGGATTACTTCAAACAATGCGAAATGAAAGAAATAGTCTAGGTAAACCTATTTATTCACTTGCAACAGGATTGTCATTGATGGTTTTTTATGTCTTTGCGATGCAATGTATGGCAACTTTAGCCACCGTAAAAACGGAAACAAAAACTTGGAAATGGCCATTGATCCAACTTTTTTATATGGGAGGATTGGCTTATCTTTCTAGCTTTATTGTTTATCAGGTTTTTTCCTAATCACAAAATTAAACTCAATGCAAGAAATTATTGTTTCTTTAATTATTTTTTTGGCGGTAAGTTTTCTTTTTTATAAACTTTACAAACAGTTTTTTGCAAAAATATCAAGCTGTGATTCGTGCAGTTTTTCGCAATTAAATGAACCAAAAATCAAAAATGATTCAGAAATTATTGATATTAATTCCAATTTGTAACGATGCAAACACAATTAAATTGATTGTTCAAGATGCTACTAATATGCTTTGTAATCCTGACGAATATAATTTGGTGTTAAAACCAGTTTTCAAAGACAATGTAGACGTTGTTTTGGTTCACTTTTTATAAGTAATCATCCGTTTAGAACAGTTTTGTACCTGAATTCTTTAGGAAAAAAAATTTGAGAAATCTATCAAATATGACGACAAATTTGAATTTAACACAAATGGTAAACTCTTACAAATTAATGCGCTCATCAATTGAAATCAAAGAAAAACGTTTCGGAATTGAGCCAGAAATGACCGCTAAATTGACCAAAATTCCAAAAATCAGGAGTTACGAAGTTAGTATTTCATGCAATGGAGGAACAAACTAAGAAGGAAAAAAAATTGGTTGGAAAGATGAATCTATAGTTTTGTGGCGTATTTTTAAATACAAGTTTATAAATTAGGTGAAACAAGAATCCTTTGCACTTTGGATTTATTTCTTTTTTGTTATCTTTATACTTTATATCTATTGTTGCATGCAAAAATTTGTTGAACTTATTGCCCAAACACTATTCGAGAGCAAAACTCCTTTGCAAGATTGGACTGTTGTTTTACCTTCTGAACGTGCAAAACAATACGTACAAAAAGCACTTTTTGAACGTGTTAACAAGCCGATCTTTGCCCCTAAAATAGTTACAATCAACAATTGGATTAATTCTTTGTCTGAAAAAGTTGTACTTGACAAAACACGTTTACTTTTAAATTTATTTGAAATTCATCAAAATTATCCAGCAAATGATATTGAAAAAACATTTGATGAATTTTTAAATTGGGGAACAATTCTATTAAGTGATTTTGATGAAATTGAACGTTATCTAGTCGATTCAAATCAACTTTTTAGGAATTTAAAAGACGTAAAAGAAATTGAAAATTGGAGCTTTAATTCAGAAGAATTAACTGAAAGTCAAAAGAAATATTTAGCTTTTTGGGAAAGATTACCACATTATTTTAAGGAATTAAAACTTGAACTTCAAAATCAAAATGCTTGTATTCAAGGTGAAGTTTATAATAAAATTGCCTCAGAAATAGATTTAGTGTTCAAGGAAAATAAAAATACACACTTCCTTTTTGCAGGTTTTAATGCGTTGTCTTTGGCTGAAATGACTATTTTCAGACAAATTCACCGCTTGGGAAGGGCAGAAATTTTATTCGATACTGATGGATTCTACATGGATGATAAAAATCATGAAGCTGGACAATTTATCAGAAAATTTGCTGAATTTTTAGGCGAAAAAGACTTGATAAAGTCGAACTCTATCCTTTCTTCGTCCACAAAAAAAATCGAACTTATTTCGTGTTCGCAAGCTACAGGACAAGTGAAAGTTGCAAGTACAATTTTAGCACAAAAAACGGAGGAAGAATTGAATCAAACCTTGATTTTGCTAGCCGATGAAAGCCTAATTATTCCACTTTTGCAAAACATACCGAAAACGGTAATTAAAGCAAATATTACAATTGGTTTACCTTTGAAATCGAGTGCTTTGATTACTTGGGTGGATTTAATTTTTAACATTCAAGAAGGAATTCAACGCTATAATCGAGTTACTGTTTACTATAAAGATTTATTCAATCTGTGGAATCATCCGTTTATAAATGAAATTTTAAATCCAGAGGAACAGAAAATTTTACACCAAAGAGAAAAAACAATTCGAACAAAAAACATTGTTTTTCAATCGCCAGAAAAAGTTAATATTTCGGATAAATTAGATTTAATTTTGCGATTAATTTACATTCCTTGGGAAAATTCGTACGCAAAAGCAATTGAAATTATTCGTCACTTGAATCAAATTTTATTCAATGAATTCAAAAGTAATGAAGTAAATAAATTAGAAAAAGCAATTGTTCAACGTTTTGATGAAGTAATAATTGATTTTCAAAATTGCGTTTTAGAAGGATTTCCAGAAATGTCCTTGCGGAGTTTTAAAACACTTTTTCAGCAAGAATGGACAAGTGAAAGCGTCGCTTATTATGGAAATCCAATTGAAGGTTTACAAATTATGGGGCTTTTAGAAACACGACTTTTGGATTTCAAAGAAATCATTGTTATTGGTTTGAATGAAGGAAAAATGCCTCCTACAAATCCAATTCAAACCTTGATTCCAATGGATTTAAGGAAATTTTATGGTTTGCCTTCTCCTCGAGACAAGCAAGGACTTTTTGCACATCATTTTTACCGCTTGTTGCATCACTGTGAAGACATGACAATCACGTTTCATAATGGAGCTGATGGTTTAGGATTTACAGAAAAAAGCAGGTATATCGCTCAGTTAGAATTGGAATTAATCAAAACAAATCCAGCTATTAAACTTGTAAAAAGAGATTATACTTTAGTTCAAGAGGAGAAAATTGTTAGCAAAAAAGCGATTGAAAAAACAACTGAATTGTATGCAAAATTGGACGATCTATTTGCTTCGAGAACTTCAGCGTCAATGCTAAAATCATTTTTTGCTTGTCCGCTAGACTTTTACTATAAATATGTTCTAAAATTTGGCGAAGAAGAAAAAGTAGAGGAAGAAATGGAATCCAATACTTTTGGAACAATTATCCATAGTGTTTTGGAAGAATTGTACGAACCATTTAACCGAGATAAACTGGATGGGAAAGCGAAAAATTTGATGGAAAAAGACATTGATTTTATGCTTAATATCTTTCGTCCGCTATTATTTCAAGCTTTCAAAAAGCATTTTAACGGGGATGAGGAAGCATTTATGAAGGGTAAAAATTTCTTGAGTTATTCCATGTCAATAGAATTAACAGAGCAATTTTTGAATTCAGAGAAATTATTTTTCAAACAAAATCCAACAGCTTTGCTTTTTATTGAAGGGTTAGAAATGAGCTTGGAAGCAGATTTTGAACTGGAAGTTTTTGGGGAAATAAAAAAAATTAAATTAAAAGGTTACGTCGATAGATTGGATTCCATTAATGGAAATTTTAGAATTATCGATTATAAAACAGGAAAAGTTTCAGATAAAGATGTCGAAAGTATGAGGCCAAATTTTCCTGGTACTGAACTTGAATTTTTAATAACATCATGTAAAGAAACAAAGCATTTTTTTCAATTGTTAACTTACATCTTTTTGTACTACAAAAAACACGGAAAAGTTATCAAAGAAAGCGGAATTATTTCCTTTGTAAATTTCAAAAACAATCCTTTTGTGATGAAAGCAAGAGAAATTTCGTCTGAAAAATTAATCGAATATTATCCGCAAATTTTGCAAGCAATTTTAGAAGAAATTTACGAAGAAAGCGAAAACTTTGAACACACAGAAAACCTATTTTCTTACTGTTTGTACTGTTAATTAGATATTAATTGAAGTTTACAAATTGGCAGATTCACTTCGTTGCTGTCTTTTGCGGTGCAGATTTCTTCGCTTTCACGAAAGTTTTCTCGAAGAAAGCGCGAAGTAATCTGTAATTTGTAATCTGTCAATTTGTAATTATTTTCCAATGTCTTCGTTCCACAATTTTGGATTTTTCTGTATAAAATCTTCCATCAAATCAATGCAATTTTGGTCATTTAGAACGATAACTTCCACTCCATGACTGCGCAATAATTCTTCTGAACCCATAAACGTTTTATTTTCGCCAATTACAACTTTTGGAATTCCATAAAGTAAAATCGCTCCTGTGCACATTGGACAAGGAGATAGAGTTGTGTATAAAGTGGCTTCTTTGTAAATTTTTGCCTCTTGTCTTCCAGCGTTTTCCAAAGCATCCATTTCACCGTGCAAAATCACACTTCCATCTTGAATTCGTTTGTTGTGACCTTTTCCTAAAATTTCGCCATTATGTACAATTATACTTCCGATAGGAATTCCTCCTTCAGCTAAACCTTTTCTAGCTTGATTTACAGTTTCTTCAAAAAATTTATCCATCTTATTATTTTGATTGCATATTACAAATTGGCAAATTACAGATTGCTTCGCTTCCAAGAAAATTTTCCAAGAAGTGAAGCAGTCTGTAATTTGTAATCTGCCACCGCCAAAGGCAGCTCCGCAGGTAATCTGTAATTATTATCATTTACTTTCAGCGTATTTTTTAAAATTATTCATAATTGCCTGCCAACCAAATTCTTGCATTTCAATTGGATTTTCTGTTTCAGCTTCAAAAGTTTGAATAATTAACGTTTCGTTTCCTATATTTTTAAAATTAATTATACAAGTTCGATGATCATCCATCGTGTATGCAATCAATTCATTGGTTTTTACAGCTGTATATTTACCCGAAAAATCAAAACCAAAACTACCATCTTTTGCTTCCATGCGGGATGAAAAAGTTCCTCCAACAACTAAATTAATTTCAGCTTTGCTAGTGTGCCAATCATCCGAAGCATTATTCCATTGCTTAATATCTTCTTCAGAAGTCCAAATTTTCCAAACTTTTTCGATCGGATAATTAACAGTTATTTGAACTGTAATTTTTGTATTTTCCATCATCAAAGGAACTTTTTTATACTCACTTTCAGTAGTTTGCCTAAGACAAACATTTCTAAAATACCAGACTCGATGTATTTCTTGATGTTCATGTTTTTTATTTTCTAGCAGTAATATCGATTCTATTTAATTCTTATACTTACAAAAATAAATAAAAATTGTCTTTTATTTTTGAAAATTATCTTTTCATTTTTGAAAACCTTGATTTAGCAATTTATATTAACGAAATTTGCACTTAAATTTTAGTCTATGTTTACAGGAATCATCGAACAGTTAGGAGAAGTTATTGCAATTAACAAAGAACAAGAAAATGTTCATTTTACAATAAATGCTAATTTCACCAACGAATTAAAAATTGATCAAAGCGTTGCACATAATGGTGTTTGTTTGACTGTTGTCAATATTACTGACTCAAATTATACAGTCACAGCAATTCTAGAAACCTTAAATAAAACGAATTTAGGAACTTGGGAAATTGGCACAAAAGTAAACCTTGAACGTTGCATGGTGCTGAATGGTAGACTTGACGGACATATTGTACAAGGTCACGTTGATTCAACTGCTATTTGCAAAAACATTGAAGATCAAGGAGGAAGTTGGAAATATACCTTTACTTATAATTCTCCGTTTGTAACTGTTGAAAAAGGGTCAATTACAGTAAATGGTGTAAGTTTAACGGTTGTTGATTCAAAAGAAAATGAATTTTCTGTTTGTATTATTCCATTTACGTATGAACATACGAATTTTCATCAGTTAAAAATAAGCGATACGATTAATTTAGAATTTGATATCATTGGAAAATACGTTGCAAAATTGATGAAATCATAATTCATTATTCATAACTCAACACTCGTAACTATTTCGTAATCATTACATCACCCATGAATGTTTTAGAATCTCCAATTGATTTAACTCTAAAAGAAATTTTCCAAACATAAGTTCCGTCCTCAACAAGTGCTAATTCTTTGAAAGTTCCGTCCCAACCAATTTTTGCATCAAAAGATTCAAAGATAAGTTCGCCCCATCGGTTATAAATTTCTAAATGATAATTAAAAGGATCAAATCCAGAAGTGAAAACGGGTAAAAAAGTATTGTTTAATTCATCACCATTTGGTGTGAATGAATTTGGCACAAAATAAAGCAACAATTCAGGAATATTCACAATAATTTTTGTCGAATCTGAACATCCAGCTTCATTAAAGGCAATAAGTGTAATTGTGTAACTTTGAGGAATATTATCATATTTGTGGGTTGTTTCAAAAGCTGTTGAAATAGAATCATCGTCAAAATGCCAAATAAAATTTGTTGCATTTGTAGATAAATTTGTCGTTGTAACAGCCGGAAAATATGGATCCAGTGCAGTTTGAGAAACACTAAACAATGCTGTAGGATTAGTTTTAACAAAAATGGTACTTGTTGCAGAACCACCGCAACCTGCACTCAATGTATAGCTTATTAAATTGATGTCATCAGCTTGTGAAGGATCAAAAATTCCTAAAACATTATCAGTAATTCCGCTTCCAGTCCAAGTTCCGCCCAAAACATCTGCAGTTAAAAATACAGGTAATTCACTTTGACAAAAAGAACTGACTTGCGTTATTGAAACAGGAGTTGGTATATTCACAATTAAAGTTGTGGTGGAAGATGATGCGCAACCATTTAAGGTGGAAGTCACAGTGTAATCTCCAGCATAGTTTGTTTGGGTAAAATTAATTGTTGGATTTTGAAGGAAGGAAGAAAAATTTGGCCCCGTCCAAGAAAAGCTTGCTCCAGCCACATTGTTTACACTTAAATCTAATTGATTACCGACACAAACTGGACCGTTAGTCAATGCAGTAATTACTGGGTAAGGATTTACAATTAATTCAGCTTGATTTGAAATTCTAGGACATAAGTTGTTAATTTCATCGATTACCAGCTGAAATATTAATCCATCTAAACCAGTGTTATCAGAAATGGATAAAGTGGAAGTTGTTGAACCAGAAAAAACGGCTGCGTCAATTACATTACTGAAAGTTAAACCATTATCTAAACTCACTTGCCACTGCATACTTGCTCCACCAGAAGAAATTACTGTGAAACTAGCTGGATTTCCTTCACAAGCTGTGTGATTTGTTGCTTGACTTGTAATAGCAGGCAAAATACAGTCAATTGCTTCACAATTTCCTAAACCTGTTAAATAACAATTACTTCCATTTGTTGTTAAAATTAAATCAACTTCATCAGCTGGATTTAGGCCATTTAATAAAAAAGATAAACCTGTTTGATTTCCTCCAGATTGCGCAATTCCACCATTTACAGAATAAGAAATATCGTAAGAATTTGCTCCATTTAATGCTGACCAATTAAACAAAACGGAACTTGCAGATCCCACACCGCAAGTAATAATTGGCGTTAAATTTGGATTGACAGTTATTGACATTGTAGCTGTTGATGAACAAAGTCCTGCTGTTGCCGTGAATGTATAATTCGTTGTTGCAGTGTTATTTAAAGCTGGTGACCACGTACCAACAATTCCATTTAAAGAAGTTGTTGGTAGCGCAGCTAAAGTTGCACCCGAACAAATTGGTGTAATTGCAGTAAAAGTTGGAGCAATAATTGGATTTACATTGATTATAAGATTTGCTGTAGTTGCACAAATTCCTGCATTTGCCGTGAATGTATAATT
>CANLGD010000029.1 GCA_947490145.1 Flavobacteriia bacterium | reverse complement strand
TATGTCCACATCTTTATCATTTACAGAATGAATCATTTCAAAGCCATCTTCGACATCTCTTGTGACTATTAAATATACTTTTAAATCAATTCCTCTCATAAAGTACGAAGATAAGAAAATAACCAATTGAAAATTCTGATAAATAGAATATTTTTAAACATAATTTTAAGTAAATATTCTATTTATTTTCCTTTAAATAAAGATAATATTTTAATTTTCATCCTTAAAAATCAGCAAATAATTGATTGATTTTAAATTGAAATTAAACCTGCTTCTAAATTAATACTGGAAAATAAGTTATTGATTTATTTACATTAATTAGTGCTATATATTACACTATTTAATGTAATTCACTTCCAAAAGTTCATTTTTACATTAATTAGTGCTTTAAGTTGCACTTTTTGATGCTTTTTTGTTAAAATATCTTAAAATTACATTAATTAGTGCTTTTTGATGCACTTTATGGTGTAATTATGAAAAAAAGAAGTACATTTGTATCAAATAGAGCAGGATAATGCACTTTACAGAGATAATAAAAACAATAAAAGTTAGGCGAGAAGCAATGCAAGTAACGCAAGAAACTTTGGCGCAGCTTTCAGGCGTGGGTTTAAGAACCTTAAAACAACTTGAAAGCGGAAAGGGAAATCCAACATTCAAAACAATGCAAAAAATTTGCGATGTACTTGGAATGGAAATTTCGTTTAAATTAAAAGAAATAATTAGTTTAGTTGAATGAGAATGGCGAAAATTTTGTTTAAAGAAGAAGAAGCTGGTGTTTTAACACAACACGATGACGCTTCTTTTACTTTTCGCTACCACGATTCTTGGATTTCGGATAGCAGTAAAGTTGGAATTAGCCTAACTTTACCAAAAACGAAAAAGGAATTTACTTCTAAATTTTTGTTTCCTTTTTTTTATAATATGTTGCCAGAAGGCTCAAATAAACACGCAGTTTGTAACTTTAATCGCATTGATTTAGATGATTATTTCGGTTTATTGATGATAACAGCTAAGAATGATGCAATTGGTGCAATTCGAGTTGTGAAGTCCAACTTGCTGGAGAGCGAAAATAAATGAGTTTACCAGATATAAAATATTGCCCAGGAACTTTAGCTGAAGGTTTTGAAACCTACAGCAAAGCATGTTTGAACCGAGTGTTTGGAGGTAAATTGGTGTATCATATTTTGCCTTATGAATCACCTGCAACAACGATTGAAACAGATGAACTTTTTGAGGAAAATAGAAATCGAATGTCAATTTCTGGAGTTCAAGAAAAATTTTCTGTGTTGCTGGATAAAAATAAATTGCGCCTTGTAAATGAAAACGAACGAGGAACTTATATTCTGAAACCAATTCCAAATGTAGGAAAAAAAGCAGATCAAATGCCAGCAAATGAGCATTTAACGATGCAAATTGCTAGACAAGTATATGGTATTGAAACAGCCGAAAATGCCTTGATTTTCTTTAAAGATGGGACGCATGCATACATTACCAAACGATTTGATGTGAAACTTGATGGTTCAAAATTGGCTCAAGATGATTTTGCTTCTTTGGCTGGTCGAACACCACAAACGCACGGTGAGCACTATAAATATTTGGGGAATTATCTGGAATTATTTCATTTGATGAAAGCACATTTGCCAGCTTACACAGTTGAAGCACCAAAATTGATTAAATTACTTGTTTTCAATTATTTATTTTCAAATGGTGATGCACATTTAAAGAATTTTTCGCTTTTGGAAACACCATTAGGAGATTATCGATTAAGTCCAGCTTATGATTTATTGAATAGTAGAATTCACATTATGGATAAAAATTTCGCCTTAGATGAGGGATTATTGCCTCTAAATTTAGCGCAAGGGAAAATGAAAAAACAATTTGAAGTTTTGGCAGAAAAAGCTTGGATTAGCGAAAATTTTTTCAATAATATTTTAATTGTAATGATGTCAAAATCAGATAAAGTGGAAAAAATGATTGAAAATTCCTATTTGAATGAAACGTCAAAGAGAAATTATTGGCAATGTTATCAAACTCGTTTGAAACAATTAATGAAATAAAAAAGGAAATTCGAATTTATTTTTGAATCTCTTTTTCTTCTAACCACGTTGTTTTGGTTTTTTCAATATTAAAGTAAACTTGGTAATAATTGTTTTCACCAATTTCAAGAATTTCTGAATCGATTAAAGCATTTCCATAATTGATTCTAACTTTCTCGCCTACAGAAAATTTATGTGCTGCAATTTGTTGAATTTGTGTATCAATTTTTCTTATTTCATCGGTATTGTACCATCTTGATGATTCCCTTATTTTGTACATTCCATTTTCATTGATTTCAGATATTGTACCTTTTAACCAGTAAACACCTTCCAAATACTCAATAAATTCATTTAATTTAATGCTTAAACTTGATTCTTTTGTTGAATTATTTGATTTATCAAAAGTCGAAGAAACTAAAATCAAATCTTTTTCATTTTTCCACAAAGTGGAAGAATTGGTACTATCCGAAAAAATTTGATACGTACAATTTGGACCTAAATTCATAATTGAAGTTTCAATCTCTTTTGAGCCATCATTGTATTTTATTATGTCTCCAAGATGATATAGATGCAACACTGTAGTTTCGACTGTTTCTATTTTTTTTCTACAACTATTATTGCTTCTTTAAAAAGAGGCTGTATATCAACTGCTTTAAACCATTTTGTAGTTGTTTGGGCAGCATTTGTATAAACTAAAAACTGACCATTTCCGCCGACTTGAGCAATTTTACTGTCAAGCCAATTTAAGCCATCAAAATACTCAACATCGTCACCCACTTTAAAATTTGTTTCTTGCGAAAAACAAATAAAAGAGGCAAGAATAATTGTGAATAAAAGTTTGATTTTAAGCATAATACATATTTTTAGACAAATATATAAAAATTAAAAATTACATTGGTTAAAAAGACTTAACTTTTAATAATATCGCGTCCCAATCAAGTAATTCATTACATAATCTTCAACTCCTTCCTCCAAAGTATGAAAAGGAATATTATATCCAGAATTTACTAATTTAGTCATATTTGCTTCTGTAAAATATTGGTATTTATCGCGAATATCAACAGGAGTATCAATAAATGAAATTTTTGGGGCTAGTTCCAATGCTTTAAACGTATTTTTTGCTAAATCCAAAAATGGTCTTGCGATTCCCGAACCTAAATTATAAATTCCCGATACTGGAGTTTCATTTTTAAGGTACAAACAAACTTCAACAACATCTTTTACATACACAAAATCGCGTAATTGTCCACCATCCGTATAATTTGGATTGTGAGAGCGAAATAATTTCATTTCACCTTTTTCTTTGATTTGATTGAAGGCATGAAAAATCACTGAGGCCATTCTTCCTTTGTGAAATTCATTTGGACCGTAAACATTAAAAAATTTTAATCCAGCCCAAAAAGGCGGTTGGTTTTCTTGTTGTAGAGCCCAAATATCGAAGTCGTTTTTTGAATCACCATAAGGATTTAAGGGCTTTAAATTTGGAATAATTTCATGTGAATCTTCATAGCCAAATTCTCCCAAACCATAAGTTGCAGCTGAACTTGCATAAACCAAAGGAACATTGTTTTCTGAACAAAAATTCCAAATCATTTTGCTATAATTGACGTTTAATTCATCAAAAATAGTTTTATCAAATTCAGTTGTGTCAGTTCTTGCTCCAATGTGGTAAATAAATTCTACTTCATTTTTATGGTCAGAAAGCCATTCATCAAAAATGGATCTTTCAACTTTTGATCTGAATAATTTCCCTTCTAAATTAGCATTTTTTTCGTGTTTTGAGAAATCGTCAACAAGAATTAAATTTGATTTCCCTTCATTATTTAAGCGACTTACCAAACAACTCCCAATAAAACCTGCGGCTCCAGTTACAACAATCATGATAGAATTTTTTTTGTAAAGATATTTAAAATTAAGGCTAATTTCTCTGATAATTGATTATTTTTGAGAATTAATTCACCGAATGAAAAGAAAAACCATTTCAACAGTAATAATTTTAGGTGTCATTTCGCTGATTTCAATTCTTATTGTGCAATATTTTTGGATTCAAACTTCGATTGCAACTCAAGAAAAAACAGTTGAAATTCAAGAAAAAGAGGATTCATTGAATATGAAACAATTTTCAGAATTAGTTCATATTTCTTTGAGAAATGTTTTACAAGAAATATCTACCCAAACTTCCGATAGTTCTGACTTATATGGTGCTGTGAAGCAAGTTCGAAGCAATTATTTTAGTGTTGATATCAATGAAGAATTACATCCATATTATTTGGAAACTCTTTTAAAAAGAGAATTTTACAATCAAAATATTCACCAAGATTTTCAGTATGGAATTTATGATTGTTTCACTGATAGCATTGTTTTTGGAAATCTGATTAAATTTTCTAAAGATTCACTGTATGCACCAATTTCTGATTCTGCTAAAGGAATTACTTCACCCAAATTACAATGGAAAAAGGATGGACATTATTTTACCGTTTTTTTTCCAAATTTGAGTAGTAAATCTTTGGAAGCATACGAATTGAGTCGTTCTCCTTGGATTTTTATGTTTTCCATTATCTTTTTTGTCCTGATATTTTTCACATTTTCAATCAACGTAATTTTTAGACAAAAACGCTTGTCTGATATTAAAACTGATTTTATCAACAACATGACGCATGAGTTAAAAACCCCAATTGCTACAATTTCGCTCTCAAGTGATGTTCTAATGAAGGGTGATTTTACTAATGACCCAGAAAAATTAAAACGGTATGCGGGAATTATTTACAAGGAGAATAAGCGTTTAGAGCATCAAGTTGAGCAAGTTTTGAATGTCGCAAAAATGGACAAAGAAACTATTCAATTGAAAAAGTCGGATGTAAATATTCATGAAATTATTTCAGAAATTGAAGAAAATTTTGAGTTCAATCAATTTGCAAATGGAGGAAAATTAAAAGTGAATATGGATGCTGAAAAGTTTAATGTCAATGGAGATTCGGTTCATTTAACTAATGTTTTTTACAATTTGATTGATAACGCTTGCAAATATTCTGAAAATTCTCCTGAAATTACAGTCAATACTTATAACGAAAAAAAAAAATTTATTATCACAATTTCTGATAAAGGAATTGGTATAAAAAGGGAAAATTTGGCTATGATTTTTGATAAATTTTACCGCGTTCCAACAGGAAATTTGCATAATGTTAAGGGATTTGGATTAGGATTATTTTATGTAAAACTTATTGTTGAGCAGCATGAAGGGAAAATATTTGTAAAAAGTAATTTTGGAAAAGGTACCGTTTTTCAAATTTCGATTCCTTTAAGTAAAAAATAATTTCGATGATTGCAAATTTAGAAAAAAAAATATTTGAGGTTGATAATCAAAATTTTGAAGAATTAGCTTTAGAAATATTTCAATTCCAGGTTGAAAATTGTCTTGTTTATAAAGATTTTGTTCAAGTATTAAATCGTCCAAGACCAAGAGAAATCGGAGAAATTCCTTTTTTGCCAATTCATTTTTTTAAATCACATGAAGTTATATTTAGTAATAGAAAAACAGAATTGTTGTTTTTAAGTTCTGGCACGACTCTGCAGACTAGAAGTAAACACCATGTTTTGAAAGCTAAAATATACGAAGAGTCATTTTTGAGAAGTTACGAGAAATTTTCTGGTGAAATACAAAATCAAGTAATTTTAGCTTTATTGCCAAATTATTTAGAGCAGGGAAATTCTAGTTTGGTTTTTATGGTTGAAAGACTTATTAAAGAAACTAAAAACGAATTGTCAGGTTTTTTTAAAGATGACTTTTCTTCTTTGTTAGATAATTATGAAAAGGCAATTTCTTTAGGAAAAAAAGTGGTGATTTTTGGTGTTTCCTACGCATTATTAGATCTAGCAGAACAAAAACCAAATCTTTCAAAAGCTTTGATAATTGAAACTGGCGGCATGAAGGGTAGGAGGAAAGAGCTTTCAAAATCGGAATTACATACCATTTTAAAAGAAGCTTTTCTGTGCGAATTTATTTCTTCTGAATATGGAATGACTGAATTGCTCTCTCAAGCATACAGTGATAAGGATGAGTTTTTTAAATTGCCAAGCTGGATGAAAATTCTGATTCGTGATATAAATGACCCATTTTCTTTTTTGCCAGAAAGTAAAACTGGAGGAATAAATGTGATTGATTTGGCAAATATTTATTCCTGTTCATTTATCGCAACACAAGATTTAGGTCAAATTTCAAATAAAGGTTTAAAATTAATGGGAAGGTATGACAATGCTGATATGCGCGGCTGTAATTTAATGGTTGAGTGAAAATTAGATTTCTGGAAATGAAATTAACTCCATCGAATATTGATGTTTGTTTTTTGAACGAATAGACTTAAGTTTAACTTTTTCTTCGCTAATTGATTCTATTTCAAAAATTACTTTTTCGTTATTATAATCAATTCTGATTTTTTTTGGATCAACAGAGAAATCAAATTTACCAACTTTGGCAGTGTTTGCTGAAATATCATTTATTTTATATATCTTAATAGTTCCTGATTTGTGAAAAACCAGCATTGTTTTATATTTGAATGACATCGGCACTTCATCTTTACCATCAAAAAAAACATGATTTATAACCCAAACTTTTGAACTATTATCATGTAGTAAATAATTTGGTACAATTGGTTTTAGATGCGAATCTTGGACACAGGAATATGTGATCAAAGCTACAAATAAAAGAAATAATGTTTTTTTCATTTAACGTTATTGGATTGTAATATTGGAAGAAATTTATTTATAAGTCTATATTTTTAGCCATTTTTAGGGAATGAATTTGGAGTTAGCTTTTTGCTTATAAAGAATTTACTATAAAAAATAACGACAAAATTTGGCTTAATAAAAATTCTAAATGTTTTGCATGCCACTATCTTCAATAACTTTCAATATTTCTATATTCATAGAATCTCTAAATTCTGCTTTGACATTAGAATCATTAATTTGTTCAACTCGATCATATTCGTAGTGATTATTTCTCCAAACATATATACAATTGAAGTGATTTTGATCTTTATCCGCAAATCGCAAAATCAAATCTTGGTATTCGGTTTTAGATTTTCTTTTTCCTATTAAATTCGCAACAAAACTATTTACTTTTATCAATTTTCCTTTTTCTCTTTGATAAATATAGATTCTTCGAAGTGGAAAATCATGGACATTTGATTTGATCAATAAAATAAAAGCATCGCACATTGAGGTTTTTTCTTTGAAATCAAATAATTTAAAAAACTTTGATGAACAAGGTGGATTGATGTAATTCTCGGCATCTTTTTCACTTGGATTGCAAATTCCATGACCTAATTCTTTCAATAACTTTAAAGATAAATCATCAGAAAAAACAGTTTCATTAAAAAGTACTTCAATGTTTTCCTCGCCTTTTTTTTCCGTTTTATTCTCTGTTTTGATTGGATCTTCAACATCGTCTAAATCATTTTTACAAGAATTGGAAACAATAATTGCAAAAAACAAGAAAGCTATTTTAAATAAATTATTCATACTATTTTAAATTAATGATTTGGAAAAACGGAATCAACTTGATTAAATGCATTTTGAAATTCTCTACTATTTATACCTGTTTCTATTGCGTTTTGATTCAAATATTCGATGATTTTTTCAGATGGCATGTTTCCAGTTAAGTCGTTTTTCGCCATTGGACAGCCACCATAACCTTTTATTGCTCCATCAAATCTTCTACAACCTGAATTATAAGCTGCGTCAATTAATTCAATTGCATTTTCAGGTAAAGTATGCAAGTGCGCTCCAAATTCAACATTTGGAAAAGCAGGAATTAAATTTTTAAATAAATCGCTTACTAAATTTGGATTTGCGCATCCAATTGTGTCAGAAAGTGCCAAAATTTTTATACCTAAATCTTTGTGTAATTTTTCTGTCCAAATTGCTACAATTTCACTATTCCATTCATCGTTGTAAGGATTTCCAAATCCCATTGAAAGGTAAACAACCAATTCTTTGTTTGCTTTTTGTGTTATATTTTGAATAAATTCAACTTTTTTGAAAGCTTCAGAAATTGAACTATTTGTATTTCTTTGTTGAAATGTTTCAGAAATTGAAAAGG
Organism: Flavobacteriia bacterium; assembly: GCA_947490145.1. GTDB lineage: Bacteria > Bacteroidota > Bacteroidia > Flavobacteriales_D > Crocinitomicaceae > M2408. The sequence goes on along the minus strand of CANLGD010000029.1, from coordinate 23,152 downwards.
GAAATCCTAAAAAATTTATTTCATCAAAAGAATTTGCTTCTTCAGCTCCACGTTCATTTGCAATGATTGCCAATAATTTTGTTTTGCTTGCTGATAAATCCAATTTTGCCAAAACATCTTTTGTGTCAATCATTTGAGGAATTGCTTTTGGAGAAACAAAACTTCCAAAATCCAAAGTGTCGAAATTACATTTGAGTAAATTGTTTAAATAGGAAATCTTTGTCTCAGTAGGAATAAATTCTTTAATTCCTTGCATGGCATCTCGAGGACATTCAATGATTTTAATTGCTGACATGATATAAAATTACGATTTACTTTAATTAATTCAATTATTTTTCTGACTTAATTTTAAATTTATTTTTTTAATCAAACCTGGACCTTCATATATAAATCCAGTGTATAATTGAACTAAATCTGCTCCAGCTTCTAGTTTTTCTATAGCATTTTCAGCAGAGTGAATTCCTCCAACTCCAATTATAGGAAATCCTTTATTTGATTTTTGGGACAAATAACGAATGACTTCCGTTGAACGACCATTTAAAGGTTTTCCGGATAATCCGCCCATTCCTATTTTTGAAATTTCTTCTGTTGCAGTTTTAAGATTTTCTCTTGAAATAGTTGTATTTGTAGCAATTACACCATCAATTTTTGTTTGAGCTACGATTTCTATGATGTCATCTAATTGTGAATCAGTTAAATCTGGCGCAATTTTTAGTAAAATTGGTTTAGGATTTTCAAATTTATTGTTTTCAAGTTTTAAAGTATTTAGAATATTCTTCAAGGGTTCTTTTTCCTGTAATTCTCTTAAATTTGGGGTATTTGGTGAGGAAACATTTACTACAAAATAATCGACATATTCGTGTAGTTTTTTGAAACAAACTAAATAATCATCAATTGCATTTTCGTTTGGTGTAATTTTGTTTTTACCAATATTTCCTCCAATAATTATTTTCTTGTCTCTATTTTTTAGTCTTTCAACAACTGCATCAACACCTTCATTATTAAATCCCATTCGATTAATGATAGCACTGTCTTTTTTTAATCTGAATAAGCGAGGTTTTTCATTTCCATCTTGTGGCAGTGGAGTTACTGTTCCTATTTCAATGAATCCAAAACCATACATGTCAAGTTCATTAAAAATAGAAGCATTTTTATCAAAACCTGCTGCAAGGCCAACTGGGTTCCTAAATTTTATTCCAAAAAGTGTTTTTTCTAAAACAGCATTTTCAACAGTATATTTATTTCTTAAATAATTTCTTGTGTAAGTAAATTGAAAGCCTTTTTTAATCCAGTATGCAGAAAAATAGTGAACTTTTTCTGGATCGAATAAAAATAAAATGGATCGAATAATTTTGTACATATCGACAACAAAGATAAAAAAAAAGCGAGATTCTCATTTAAGAATTTCGCTTTTTTTATTAGGATCACCTATTATTAAAATTTTGCTCTAACACCTCTCCATTTAATTGCTTTGCCTCTATCATAGCTTTTGTAAGTTACATTTTTTGCGAAGGTTAAATTTACATAGAAAAATGCATCTTTTTGTTTGTCTCCCCTTTTATCTCCATTAGTGAAACTGGTCCAGTCTTCTGAGGGATTTGAAAAAAAGATTTGATCAGTTGAAGCAGTGGTGTTATTAATTGTGTAGCTGTAATATTCTGTGGAAACGTCATCCATATAATCTGTGAAAGTTTTAAAGTAAGTTGCCTCAATTGCAACTCTCCACATTCTACTAATTCCCACTCTATAACCAATACCAAAAGGTATTATCGCTGTAACTGACTTGTATGAATCCCCAAATCCACCTGGTTTTCCTTGACCTTCAGTACTAAGTGGTCTTAATTTAATTCCTTCTTTATATAATTTAAAATTGGAACCATTAGCTCCGCTTCTAGGTTCATAGTACGCTAATCCAGCGCCAGAAAATACATATACTTGAGTATTCTTATCTTTCATTCCTTTTAAACCAGGAATATTATTTCGTTTACCTACTTTTTCATTAGCGAAAACAATGTATTCGAATCGTTGGGAAAAACTAAGTAGGGTAGATTTAATATTTATTTGTCGTTTGTTTCGAAAAAAATTATCGGTTAAAAAATCACTCGCTTTGTAAGCACCAAAGTTTAAACTTGAAGTAGTTGCAAAATTTGGATGAAAACGATATCTAAATGCAATAGTGAAATTATAACTTGTAGATTTCCAATCAATATCCGCCAATGAATAATCTTTTCCAATCCCACTTTGTCCTCCTAAATCTCCTAAAAATTGAGTAGAACCTCCTCCGAAAACAAATTCTTTTTTGTTCATGGACCAGTTTTTTTGTGTATTAAAATTAGAAAATTGAGCATACAATCCAGAACTTATAAAAAAAAGAACTAATACTCCTAAAATTTTATTCATTTTTTATTTTTACAAATTAATTACAAAAAGCTTTCAATGAAGCATAAAAACGTAATATTTTGAATCAACATTTAATTGGTTAAAATACCGTTAATCATTGCAAATCTAAGGTTTATTTTTTAATTATTTATTTTTTAATTTTGTTTACTTTTCAAAAGAGGATTTTACACGAACATTTGTAAGGTTTGTCTGAATATTTATTTTTCAATAAATTCATAGTTCTTTCCATCTTCAGTAGAACTCAAATTTAATTGATTTTTACCTTCAAAAATAACATAAAAATTCATTCGTGTTTCTGCATCATTATCTTTTGTCAATGTTAATGTTGGATATTGCCCAAATTCAACTTTTCCTTTGAAAATGTTATTGCTGTTTTTTCTAACTTCAAACCAATTTATAATCTCTTCTTCTGGGATTTTTAATTCAGCTAAATAACAGATAGAATCTGAATCTAAAAAGAAATACCAAGAACTTAGCTCTTCACTTACTCCTTTAAATAATTGTGTATTTTCTTTACTTATTTTGATGGTTTTTACCTCTTGACAAAATAATTTGTCAGTAAAAGTAAATCTCATAAAAAATAAAAAAACTAAAATTTTATTCATCTTGTTTTTTGATTGGAATGAGCGTCATGCTATTCAATAAATGTGCCACTTTTAAATCATCGATCGCCATTATTTTACTGAAAAATATTTGTTCATTCATTGAATTTTGTGAAATATCAACAATTATAGAATCAGGAATAACATTCGAATAAATTCGCTGGGTTTTATAATCTCTTCCTGATATATAATTCATTTCAAAAGATTGAATTTTCCAACCAATTTTAGTGATAAATCCATCTAAACTTCCAAGTGTCATTATTGGAATTTCACCTTGAAAAAAACCTTCAATTTGCGGATAATAATCACTCTCAACTGTTGTTTTTTTAAGTTGAATTGATTCTATTTTTTGGGCATAGAAATTCCCTAATATAAAAATCAATATTAAAATGTGAAAAACTCTATACACTTTTAGTTTCTTCATTCAATAGTTTGCTTAGTAATTCAAGTGTTGTAATAGCTTTATCTTTTCGTGTGAATACGATTTTATCCAAGTTGTTATTTTCTTTGGACTTATCATTTTTTCGATTTTTAAATTCGGCATATCCAACATTTCCTTCAAAATCTATGCCAACTACTACAATGTCATTGTTTTTATGAAAACCAATGTTGTCCGTACTTTGATATCCAAGTCCAGGGACGGAACTATAAGAAAAACGGTTATTTTTATCTAAATCAAAGATGAATAATTGTTTGAATTTAGCAATTTGTTGTCCAATCCATAAAAATGCAACAGCAGATTCAAATGGTTTTGGATATGTAATTGGTTTGTCACAATTAAATACACCAAATACTGGAGCTTGAAATGAAATAAAATTTGAGAATGTTCCAACCGTAAGTATTTCTCTATTAGCAGTTAAAGAGACATCTTCTTGAACTTGATTGTTTCTTTTCTCTGTTTTGATTTTTTCTTCATAAATCAATTTATTCAAATTTGATTCGTGTTTTAGTTTATCTGATTCTAAATTCTTTTTCTGAATTTCAAATAATTTTTTGTTTTCCTTAAAATTTTCAAAAGCCAAATCAAATTTTTTCTCAGCAACTTTTAATTCTGCTCCTTGAACAACTGGTCGAACTTCTGTTTTGAACGATTCTTTGCTGTTTTTGAAAACCATAATGTATTTTTCGTCATCTTTGGATAAATCCATATCTGACCAATTTTTCTTGATAAAGGAAGCATCGTAATGTTTTCCTTGAATAACTTCAAAAATGACTTCTTTTAAAGTCGCTAATTCTGGATAATCTGTTTTATCAAAATCTAAATCAAATAATTGTGCATTTTTCTTTGGAATTTTAAATGCTTCTTCTTTCGGTTTTTCTAAGTTTGAAAGTTGAGAATGAACGTTTTGAATTTTAACTTCAATTTGCTGAATTTCTTTTTTCTCTTTATTTATTGCAATTGCTTTTGAAGAATTATTTTGATTTGTTTTTGAAGAATTTTTAGAAGAGATTTGATTTTCATTGTTCGTTGGAAAACTTTCCCATTTTTGCGCTTTTTCATTCAAATACCAAAAATCGAAACTTTCAGGATTTTTAGTTGTTTTGAGATCTATTTCAAGTGGTTTTGAAGGATTTATTTTTACTTCTTTATTATTTTGTTCACCCCGTATTTCAATCATTCCAGCGGATTCAAAGGCAGTATTGTTTGCGTAATCCATTGGAATGCCAGAAATGAAAACAGATGATTTATCTTGAAATTCTCGTATGTTAATATCCACTTTTTTTGATTTATTTTCAGCTAACAAAGATCCCTTTGGTATTTCGATTGTTGTTCCACTTTCCAAAACAATTTTTTCATCCTTCAGTGGATTGACTTTAAAAGTCTTGAATTCAATGTTTTCACCCTCAATTGGTGGCTTAATACAGTCAGTGTCTTTTGGTAATTCTGTGTTTTTTAAAGTAAGCGTTTTATCATCTATTGGTTTTTGATTTGATGTTAATTCTTTGTTTTGCATGGCTGAAAGCGTAACAATTGTTGTTAAGCCAATGGTTGCAAGTCCAGCAGAACCCCAAAACCAGGGGTTCTTATAGACAGGCGGTTTTGCTTTGTTAAATTGTGATAAGACAGTTTCAAAGTTTTGTTTGCTAACAATTTCTTCGGAACTTATTTTTGGTCTATCAAACTTAAGATTAAAATTTCCCATATTTTTTATTTTTACAATTAATTTTTAAAAGGATTAATAAAAATTAGAATTTTTTATGCAAACAAGATTTTAAATATTTGAGTCAGCTTTCGCTAATGAGAAATTTAAAATTAAAGTTTAACGAAGATAAGGCAATTTTTAGCAATTCTTTTTCAATTTATATTTTTATTTTTTGTCAGCATCGGTCAATGATACTTAGATTTTAATTTTTTTAATGCTCTAAAAGTTTTCACTTTGGCGTTGTTTTCTGTAAGAGCTAAAATATCACCCATTTCTTTGAAGCTACGTTTTTCAAAAAAGCGCATTTCAAGTAAAAGAATTTCACTTTCTTTTAAATTTTTAAGGATTGACATTAAGTATTTTATGTTTGACTCATTTTCATCTTCGTCAATTTCATCAATAATATCCGTTAAATGAGTTGTTTCAATGTTTACAAATCGAGTCGTAACATTATCACGATAAGATTGATAAACCTCACTTTTTGCAATTCTAAAAAGCCAAGCCGCGAAAGGAACGCCTCTGTCTTCAAATTTATGAATATTGCTCATAGCTTTCATAAAAACCTGTGATACAATATCAAAAGCTAATTCCTTGTCGTCCATTCGTTGATAAACGTAGCGGAATATTTGCTCATGGTACTTTTTATACAGCGGACCAAAATTTTCCGGTCGATTTTTCGCTTGCTGTATCCACACTTGTTCCTCTTGGAGGCGATCTGGTGTGTGATGGAACATCGGGTTAATACTCATAGTTTTTCTGGTTTTTAGTTTTTGTTTCAAAGCTTGCAGACTTTGTTTTTTAGCGACAAAATTGGTTTAAAATTCGAGTCGCTTATCTCTATAACTCATAATTTATTATTTCGTTACACTTTCTATACTAAAAAACGTTAAATAATAATAAATATTATGTGAGTGCATAAAATAAACGTCAAATCTTTTATAAAACAACGCTCTCTTCGTTACTTTAAAAATTTAAATTTATCATCCGCCACGGCGGACTCAAAATTTAAATTTTCAAAAAGCCTCGATATGATTATTTTATAAAAGATTAAATTGATTAACCTCACTGTTACCACAAGATTATATTTTTTAAAATGAATTATGGTTTAGTTCGTTAAATCGTGCCTCGAAAACGTAAATCTGGTACCTTTATCAAAAAGTAAGCGTATAAAAATCAAGTGTTTGATCCGCCGCGGCGGAGAGTTTTGATTTTTTAGCGTCGTTTGTTGAAAGGTAGATGCGTTTTCAAGCACTAGAACTTAGGCAAAGGCGGTCTCAGCGAAGCTACTTTTGGCTCTTTTTGGCAACTTAGCGAAGCGATCTCATGAACTTGTGAATAATGAAAAAGAACGAAAATTAGATTTCAGTATTAAATTCAGTTTTAGTGATAGATATGGGTGTAATCAAAAAGATTAAATATAAAAGATGGAAAATTAAAAACAAAAAAAACCGATTTCAACATGAAAGTTAAAATCGGTTTTTGGTATTTTTTTTATTACAAATCTTAATTTGTTCTTCCAGGATAAACTTTTAAAGCTTCTTCCAAACAAATAACTGCTTTTCTAAGAGAATCTTGATTCAAAACATAAGCGATTCTTGCTTCGTCTTTTCCAGCTCCTTCAGTTGCGTAGAAACCATTTGCTGGAGCCATCATAACTGTTTGTCCTTCAAATTCGAAATCTTCTAACAACCATTGACAGAATTTTTCAGCATCGTCAACTGGGAATTTAGCTACACAATAAAATGCGCCACTTGGTTTTGGACAAAAAACTCCAGGAATTTTGTTTAATCCATCAACCATAATGTTTCTTCTTTGAACATATTCTGAAACAACATCGTCAAAATAAGATTGAGGAGTATTTAATGCTGCTTCAGAAGCAATTTGATCAATTGTTGGCGGAGATAATCTTGCTTGACCAAATTTTAAGGAGGCTGCCATGACTTCTTTGTTTTTTGTAACAATTGCTCCAATTCTTGCTCCACACATGGAATAACGTTTTGAAACTGAATCAATCATGATCACATTTTGTTCAATTCCCTCCAAGTTTAAAACGGAAAACGGAACTGCCCCATCGTAGCAAAATTCGCGGTAAACTTCGTCAGCAAATAAATATAAATCGTGTTTTTTGACAATGTTACGTAATTTTTCTAATTCTTCTTTTGTATATAAATATCCAGTTGGATTTCCTGGATTACAGATAACAATTGCTTTTGTTTTTGAAGTGATTTTTTTCTCAAATTCTTCCACTGGAGGAAGTGCAAAACCTGTTTCAATTGATGAAGAAACCGGAACAACATTTAAACCAGCAGTAACTGCAAAACCGTTGTAATTTGCGTAAAATGGCTCAGGAATAATGATTTCATCTCCAGGATTACAGGTAATCATAAAACCAAAAATCAAGGCTTCAGAACCACCAGTTGTAATCATGATATCTTCGGTATTTACAGGTAAACCAGTTCTTTGGTAAAATTTAGCTAAATTTTCTCTATAAGATTCAAAACCAGCAGAATGACTGTATTCAATCACTTTTCTGTCCAAGTTTTTGATTGCATCTAAAGCAACTTTTGGAGTTTCAATATCTGGCTGACCAATATTCAAATGGTAAACAATTTTACCTTGTTTTTTAGCTGTTTCAGAAAAAGGAACCAATTTTCTTATTGGTGAAGCAGGCATATCAACTGCTTTTTGAGAAATTTTAGGCATACTTAAGAAAAATTTTTTTTGATCCGCCGAGGTGGATTATTTTATTAATTTTGCAAAGTTAAAAATATCAAAATGAAATGTTAAGAAAATCAATTTTATTTTAAAATTTTTATTCTTATATTTGTTTTAAAATTATTTATGCCAGAAATTTCTAGATTCTATGGGATTATTATTTATATGTTTTATAATGATCATCAACCGCCACATTTTCATGCGAAATACCAAGAGTTTGATATTTTGATAGAAATTGAAACCGGTATCGTTAAAGGACAAATGCCCAAAAGAGCGTTGAAATTAATTTTTGATTGGCTTGAAGAACACAAAGCAGATTTGATGATTAATTGGCAAAATTCTATTAATCGTGAACCTCTAAATAAAATTCAACCTCTAATTTGATTACAATGGAGACAATTAAAGTAAGTGAAGCAAAATATTTAAAGGATTATTGTATCAATTTCACTTTTAATGATGGAACAAAAAAAATTATTGATTTGAAAAATGAATTATGGGGAACTATTTTTTCGCCTCTAAACGATAAAGAATTTTTTCAAAATTTCAAAATTAATGATTTCACGATCGAATGGAAAAATGGCGCAGATTTTTCTCCAGAATTTCTTTATAATTATGAGGAATCAATTTCATGAATTTTAAATATCTTTTTCCTCTTTTATTCTTATTTTCTTGTGCTCAAAATGAAAATAAACTTTCTTCACAAAATGATAATTTTTCCTTAAACAAAGAAAGTAATGAAATTGAAGCAGAAAAGGAAGCAAATTCAAACAAAGAATTAAAACTTTCTACTTCTGAATCGAAGGTTAAATTTAGTTCTAAAAAAGATACTTTAAAAGCAAGTTCTTATGTTGGTTTGGATAATTTAACGGATATTCAAAGTTTAGATCCAACAATTTTAATTGATTTGAAATATGCTTCAACAGATAATTTCATGAAGCAGCAATTGTATTTTGACATTGATAAAGTTTATTTACAAAAAGATGTGGCTGAAAGAATTGTGAAAGTACAAGCTTATTTAAAAAGCATTCGATCGGATTTAACACTTTTAATTTATGACGGTGTTCGACCGCTTTCTGTTCAAAAAGCCATGTGGAAAGCCTTGGACACAATTCCTGTGAAAGATCGTGTGAAATTTGTTTCAAATCCTGCTTCTGGAAGCATTCATAATTACGGTGCAGCAATTGATTTGACACTTGCTTATAAAAACGGTAAAGCTTTGGATATGGGTGCAGGTTATGATGACATTCGTGAAATTGCTTACCCAAAATTGGAGGCAGCATTTTTAGCGAATGGAGAATTAACATCTCAACAAGTTGAAAATAGAAAATTGTTAAGAAAAGTAATGAAATCGCAAGGTTTTAGCAACATTCCGACTGAATGGTGGCATTTTAACGCTTGTTCGAGAGCGCAAGCAAAAATAAAATATAAAATCTTACAATAAAGTTAAATTCAATGCGTTATTAGAAATATAACACTTAAATAGTTGAATTGCCTATGTTAAAAACATTACCTTCAAAATCCGAAAAATCTGCTAAAAATTTAAAACCAAAAGATTTAACGCTTTTCTCCATCTTAAATTACAGCAAATCATTGACTTCACAAACCGTTAATGAAAATAAAGTACTAATCAATTTGAATTAATTTTCAAATTAAAAAATTATAGAAAGAGATTCAGTCCGCCGCGGCGGATGAGTCTCTTTTTTTTGTAGTATAGTTTTTATTGGAAAAATTGTTTATGTTTGTGGGAGGGATAATTATACTTATTAATCTCTAGAAAATTTCACTAAGTGTTTGAAAATAAATGATTCTTTGATTTATACTCAAATAAATAATGAAAGTATAATGCTAAATAGACGCATACTTGTGAAGTGAGACGGTATGCGCAACTAATAAAGACAGACAAACATGAGTTTTGAATTTAACCCGATAAATAAAAACATTGACGAAGCTGAGTTACTCAATGATGTTAGGTCTGTTGCAAAGCAATTAAATAAAGACAAATTGACTTTAAGAGATTATGATGACAAGGGAAAATTCAATTCAAGCACAATTATAAGAAGATTTAAAACTTGGAATATTGCTTTAGAAAAAGCCGGACTTCAAATATCAAATCAATTAAATATTTCCAAGGAAGACCTGTTCAAAAATATTTTAAACATTTGGGAGCACATCGGTCGACAACCTCGAAGAGCAGAATTAGGATTGCCAATTTCAAAATACTCACAATCCCCTTACAATCGAGAGTTCAAAAGCTGGAATAACGCGCTTCATTCTTTTGTTGATTGGGCAAATCAAGAGGAAATAGAAATATCAGATAATCAAAAATTAATTTCCTCGAAAACAAAGAAATCAACTGGACGCGACCCTTCACTCAGACTTCGTTTTAAAGTAATGAAAAGAGATAATTTTAGTTGTGTGCAATGTGGCTCTAGTCCCGCAAAAGACATTTCTGTTGAATTACATATCGACCACATTCAACCTTGGAGTTTAGGTGGACAAACGACATTGGAAAATTTGCAGACCTTATGTTTAAAATGTAATTTAGGTAAAGGTAATTTGGTATGACAATAAAATTAAAATCGCATAAAAGAAACTAACCAAAAGTGTCGGTGACTTGTCCTTACAAACATTTATGTTCCAAACCACCACCTTCGGGTGACACTAAAACGATGGTGGCAATTTAAAGACCTATGATAATAATGATAAAATCAAATGTGAAAAATAGTTTCTAGTTACTTTTAATGGCTTCATTAGCGATATTATTGAGTTGCAAAGAGCAAAAAAAGAAAACGGTCAGCTCAAAACTAAAAAATCAAGGAATAATTGAATATAATATCCGAAATTGCGAAAAACTAATTCCAAATTCTGTTTACAATTCAAATCATGTTGTAATTTGGCGAGAAGGAAGTATCTTTTATTCTGAATATACAAGTTGTTTAGTAATTGAAAAAAAACAGTTAAAAGACAATCAGGTATTATGTTATTACTTGACATTTGACTCCACTAAACCTTCAAATTATAGAAATTGGAAATTCGCATCTGTTTATGAATTAACATTAGAAAATAAACCTTTTAATTTTCCATTAAAAAGTAAAACCGTTTTCAACGAAATAGATTCACTTTGTTTCGAATGCCAATGTGAGGGAATTGAAGCCAATGTTTATTTTATGAAAGATTTCAATTCAGACGCTGTTTATCCTGTTCATCGCAAATATAATAAAAACTTAATGAGAAATATTGAATATCTTTTCAAACAAATTAGTAGAAAAGAACACGTTCAGACTTTGGCTCTAATAAGTGATTCTGTTGATTATAAAATTGCATATACTTTAATGAAAAGTGATAATTTAACTTATTGTATCAAAGAAGATAGTGAAGTAGAAAGTATACAAAGGATTTGGGGAGATAAATAACATAAGTAAAACATCAAATAAATAAAAGCATCAAAATTCACTATTCTTTATTGGCTGCTTTGTCTATTTGTAAATCGACATTTCCCAAATTCCTCCGACTTTTAACACAATATAACAAAAAATAAATTCACTTTATTTTCAAACTTTGTATATTCGCAGAACGTATGGTGAAATTAACACTAGCAAACTATTCCTTAACAAATCTATCTTCAAAAATCAACTTATTATTTTGATGAATTTTCAATAAATAGATAGATTTATCAAGTCCAATTAAACAAATTGATTCTTTTGAATTTAACTTTTGAGATTTTACAATTTTTCCATCCAATTGATAAATTGAATAGGTAAATTCTCCTTCTATAAACTCCAAATTCAAATAGTCTTGAACCGGATTTGGTGAAATTCTGAATGCTTCTTTTGAATTTTCAGTAATGTTTGCACTTGGATTTTCAATGGTAATTATTATTTTTAAAGTGTCCCATTTACCGCATTTTTCTACAATTAAACGCACTTCATAAGATCCATAAGTTGGGAAAAGATGAATTGCGTTTTCAGTTGTAATTGGATTTGTTTGATCTCCAAAATTCCAATTATAAGAATCTGCGAACGTGCTTAAATTTGTAAATTCCACTTCAAGATTACCGACACTTGTAAAAGTGAAATCTGCTTGTGGTTCGTACGCTCCTTGAAACCAATTTTGCAAACTATCAAAGACAATTAATTTTGCTGCGTTTCTAATTATTTCAGCATCAACTTGAGAAACGCCATAATTATCAGTAATAAGTTGCGGATTTTTCTTAAATATTGTAGTGTAAAAAGAACATGCTGCAGCATAAGTTCCCGCCAAACTTGGGTGGCTTTCATCAGGGGAATACAAATTTATTGTAGGATTATTTATTCTCAAATAATTCCATAATTTTCCAACTGGCGAAACAATTGCATCGTTCGTATCTGCCAATTGCATGTATCTTAAATACAACAAACTATCCATTCCTTGATATGTGCAAACTGGCGGCCAAAAAGGACAATTTCCCGCGTCACCATTTTGTCTTCCCCAAGTCATATAAAAAATTGTTTCAGCACAAGGATTGTAGAAATTAATCATACTATCCAATTTCTTTGCAAAAGGAAAAACTTCCGCTTGAACTTGATTATCATCAAAAGATGGTCTTTGACTTTGCTCTTGTAAAACAACAAAATCCCAATTTGCTTGTGCAATTTTATCAATTACTGTTTGATTTGTAGAATGTCCTTCAAATGTCATTCCGCCTGGAGTATGACTGTCAAAAGTCAAAGTATCTCCTGCAGATAAACTTAAGGTAGAAGTCATTAGCGGTAAATTATTAACTGCAGTATAACTGTTGCCAATAAATAAAACATTCTTTTTTAATGGAATATTTTCTTGCGAATTCACTATAAAACTCAAAGTAGAAAACACTAAAAATTGTATTGCTTTTTTCATTTGGCAAAGAAACAAAATTTTAAAGGAACAAAATTTATTTTTTTGGATTGATTATTGAATTCCCACTTTTAACACAATATAACAAAAAATTAATTCACTTTATTTTCAAACTTAGTATATTCGCAGAACGTATGGTGAAATTCAGTTTAGTTATTTTATTTTTTGTGTTTGGCTTTTTTACGCTTCAAGCGCAAGAAAAACAAAAAGTTTTGTTGATTGGTAGGGTAGTGGATACACTTCAGGCACAGGGTTTTTACAATTTAATGGTCATAAACAGAACAAGTGGAAGAGGAGTTTTTGGTCAGCCAGACGGAAGTTTTTTAGTTTATTGTGAAGAAAATGATTCCATAAATCTTTCTACCAAAGGTTATCCAATTTATGGTTTTCGAATTGTTGGAGATTCAAATCACCAAATGAAAATAACAGGAATTTTAGAAAATAAAGTTCAAAACATCAAAGAAGTTACGATTCGTCCGCTAAAAACTTTGCAGCAAATTAAGGAGGAAAGAGCAAGTTTGTCATTGAGAGAAACGAGGTTAGTAACAGGAATTGAAATGTTAAACAGCCCAATTACAGCCTTGTATCAACGTTTTTCTCAAAGAGAACAAAATAAACAATGGATTGCTGAAATGGAATTTAAAGACAATCAAGTAAAAGTTTTGAAAGAATTGTTGAGACTTTATGTTGCTTATGACATTGTGAACCTTTCGGAAGATGAATTTGAAGATTTTATTAAATTCTTAAACATCGATGAAAATATTCTAAAAACAGCTTCTGATATGGAATTAGTTACCTTTATTAAGGATAAGTATGAACATTATATGCGGATGCGAGAGTAAATAGAGTTATGAGTTATGAATGTTGAGTTATGAATTGGACCTTAAGACTACAAGATTCAGAAGTCAAGACTGCCCTGACTTTTGAATCTTGTGGTCTTTTTTCTATTTTTAGTGCTGTCCAATTAAAAAAAACTTCTTACATTTGTAACGATGGAAAAGCAAGTCATTTTAAGCCCAAAACAATTTGAGTTGACACTTAATCGCCTTTGCTATCAACTCATCGAAAATCACAATAATTTTGAGAATACTGTTTTGATTGGCCTTCAGCCGCGTGGAATAAATGTTTTGACACGATTGAAAGCTCAATTGGAATTTATTTTGAAAAAAGAAATCGTTTGTGGAAATTTGGATATTACCTTTTACCGCGATGATTTTAGAAGGCGAGAAACTCCAATTATTCCAAGTGCAACAAACATCGATTTTATCATTGAAAATAAAAAAGTTGTACTAATTGATGATGTACTTTTTACTGGAAGAACCATTCGATCAGGAATTGACGCATTGATGGCTTTCGGAAGACCTGAAAAAGTGGAACTTTTAGCATTTATTGACAGAAGATTTAAACGTCAATTGCCAATTCAAGCAGATTATATTGGAAAAACCATTGATACATTAAGCACTGAAAGGGTGAATGTGGAATGGACAGAAATTGAAGGAAAAGACCAAGTTGTTTTATACTCACAAGAAAATAATGGATAATTTAAGCGTTGAACATTTATTAGGAATCAGAGATTTAACTGAAAAAGATATTCAAATTATTTTTCAAACGGCTGATAGTTTCAAGCAAGTAATCAATCGTCCAATTAAAAAAGTTCCTTCGCTACGAGACATTACAATTGCCAATTTATTTTTTGAAAATTCAACTCGAACAAGACTTTCATTTGAAATTGCTCAAAAACGTTTATCAGCTGATATTGTGAATTTTAGTGCTGCAAGTAGTTCTACTAAAAAAGGCGAAACTTTGGTTGACACGGTAAACAATATTTTATCAATGAAAGTTGATATGTTGGTGATGAGGCATCCAAATCCTGGAGCAGCACAATTTTTATCGACAAAAGTAAACGCAAAAATCATCAATGCAGGTGACGGAACACACGAACATCCAACACAGGCTTTACTTGACGCTTTTTCAATTCGAGAGAAATTAGGAGATGTTGCAGGAAAAAAAGTGGTGATTGTTGGAGATATTCTACATTCAAGAGTTGCTCTTTCAAATATTTATTGCCTTCAAAAATTAGGAGCAGAAGTTATGGTTTGCGGACCAACAACTTTGATTCCTAAACACATTCATCAATTGGGTGTAAAAGTGGAACATAATTTAATCAAAGCATTAAATTGGTGTGATGTTGCGAATATGTTGCGCATTCAGTTGGAAAGACAAGACATTAAATTTTTCCCATCTTTGAGAGAATATTCCATGCTTTTTGGTTTGAACAAAGAAATTTTGGATAACTTAGACAAAGAAATTGTTGTAATGCACCCAGGAC
The DNA here is from genome assembly GCA_947490145.1 of Flavobacteriia bacterium. Classification (GTDB taxonomy): domain Bacteria; phylum Bacteroidota; class Bacteroidia; order Flavobacteriales_D; family Crocinitomicaceae; genus M2408. The sequence continues at coordinate 8,090 of CANLGD010000029.1, read as the reverse complement.
CAATAAACAGAGGAGTTGAAATTACTTCAGATGTTGCGGATTCAAAACAATCAATTATTTTGAATCAAGTTGAAAATGGCGTTGCGATTAGGATGGCGGTTACATATCTTTTAGCCGCAAAAATCAAACACCAATAGATTTTCATTTTAAAGTCCGATTTCATCGTTATTTTTTGAAATTAATTTATCATTAGCCAAATGCTAACTCAAAATTAATTTCTTAAAAAATGCCTCGAACTCAAACTGTAAAAATAAAATCTGGATTTATGTAAATAAAAATTTAAATCTAACAATCTTTTGAAAGAAAGAAATTTAGAAAGCTAAATTAAAATAAAAGTCTTTTGTCTTATGTCTTTAGTCTTAAGTCTTAAAAGACTTCTGGTCGAAATTCCTTAATAACCATAGCTGCTCCCCTCGATAATTCGTTCCAATTTTCTATTTGAATTTCCAATTCACAGTATCCACAGGTTTTAAAATCGATAAATTCATCGCTTAAGTATGAAGCAAAATCTGAAATTCCATTGTTGTGACCTATTAGAAGAATGTCTTTTTTTGTATTCAAAGAATTTATGTAATTTAATAAATCAATGTGTGAACATAAATACAATTCGTTCGAAAAATGAATGGAATCAAATTGCAAGGATTCATTATTTTTGGTTGCTGAAAGTAATTCAAACGTTTGTCTCGTTCTTTTAGCTGAAGAACAATGAACTTCAATATTTTCAAATTTCGATAAAAACTGCGCCATTTTAGCAACTTGGTTTTCACCTTTTGGTAGAAGTTCACGGTCAAAATCTTGTCCCGTTTTACTTTCTTGATTTGTTTTTGCGTGCCTTAAAAGGTGAAGTTTCATTGTATTTGATTTACAGATTACATTAATTTTACAAATTTCAATTTATTTTCACAATTTTCCAACCATTTAGGAAAAGATTTCGTTTTTAGAGTGCTGTGTGTGATTTGTGGATTTAAGTGTACTTTGTAACTAAATAAAAAAATGTAACTTGCAAATAATTTCTATCAATAGAAGTTTAGCTTTTAATATGCAGATTGATAAAGATGTATTGATAAATTGCGCAAACAATGATCGTAAGGCTCAGAAAAAGCTTTATGAAATGTGTTTTAGAATATTTATGCCTTTATGTTTGCGTTATAATTCGAATGAAGAAGACGCTCGTTTTGCTTATAACAATGCATTTTTAAAGATTAATATTGGTTTACAAAGTATAAATTTAGATAAAATTAATTTTTTCGCATGGGCAAAAAGAATTGTCACAAACGTTTTAATTGATGAATATCGAAAATCAAAAAATCATACAAAGTATTATGTTGCTAAAGAAACAGATTATGAATTGGAGTTTCACGCAGAAAATTCAACTAATGAGGCTGAAAGTGATTTTGGATATAAAATGTTGTTAAAGTTAATTGACGAAATTCCGCAAACTCATGCTTTGGTTTTTAAAATGTTTGTAATTGATGGATTTAGTCACAGAGAAATTGCGGAAGAATTGAAACTTTCTGAAGGAACTTCAAAATGGCATTTGTCCATAGCAAGGAAATTATTGCGAGAGAAATTAGAAAAAATGGATGCTCAGGTAGAAAAAAGAAAGGTAATATGAGTTGGAGCGACAAAGAAATAGATGAAGTTTTTCGTGAGGCTTCAAATAGCATGAAAACGCCAATTTATCAAGAAAGTTTTTTTGATGATATTGAAAGTTTATTGCCTCAACAAAAAAGTAAAAAGGGATTATTTTGGATGATTGGTGGTATTTCATCTGTCCTTATTCTAGTTGTTATTTTTATAGGATTTGAAGTAATTAAATCAGAAAGTAAATTAATTTCTTCTAATAAAAAAACAGTTGATTCAAGTAAAAATTCGCTTTCTAACAAAAAAAATAATTCAACAGAAGTAAATCAAATTGCTAAAATTTCTGATTTAAAGAAAGAAAAGTCAAATTCAATTTTGAAATATAAATCTAAAAATACTACTGAATCAAATTTAAAACCTTTAGTAGAAAATACGAAAAATAATAAAATTGGAAATTCAGATGATGAAAGTATATTTCAATATCTAGCTGATAAAATAATCGAAACGATCACTGAAGAAGAAAAATTAGTTTGGAATGATATTGAAACGGAAACAGTAGTTGAAACAAATGAAAATTTTATTTCTCAAAATGAGGAAGGATTAATTATTTCAAACGAAAATTCCATAGAAAAAAGGATAGAAGAAAGAACTTTTATAGGAAATTTACCTTACTATTCATTAGCAAATCCAGTCTTTATATCAGAAAATTTGTTAGAAGTTTCAGCAGTAGTTTTACCGATAAAAAAGAAAAAACATTTTCTGTATCTTGATTTAGATTTTGGCTTTTCAGAATCTTTTGTAACTACAACTCCAGCTTCAAAACCGACGAAGACTTTTGCTTTAGGTGCAGGTTATCAATACAGAAATAATGTTTTTGCATATGAGATTGGTTTGAATTTTATGAATTACAATCCATCAGAATTAAATTTAACGAAACAATCAAAAGTTTATGGATTTGAGGTTATTAAATTCAGTCAGAATATTGATTATAAATTGATTTCAGCATTAGAAATCCCATTTGTGATTTCAAAAAGAACAAAAAATCATCAATTTGGAATTGGAATTTCTCCAACCATTGTTTTGGGAAGCGTAACAGATTTTACTAAAACTGAAAATGATGTTGAAACGTTTAATGAACGAGTTTATGCGAATAAATTGGGCTTAACAAATTTTGTTTTAAAACCTCAAATTTCATACAGTGTGTTATTGCAAAACAATTTCCAAATTGGTGCAAAAATTTCAGTAAATGCAGTTAATTTTTTAGATGAAAGTAAATTCTTAGGGTCAACTAACAAATTTCCGTTTCAAGCACAAATTATCATTAGAAAAAATATCACATTAAAATGAATTTTAGTAATATTATAGTAGCAGTTTTCACGTTAATTTTATTCAATTCTTGTAAAAAAGAAATTGTTGAAATTCCTGAGTCAAATTCCCCTATATTCACTGTTGAGGGGCAAATTGGTGATGATCAAGTTAATTTTGTTGTTGGTGATGATAATTCAGTTTTTACGTCGGCGATTGAAAAAATAAATGGAATAGATTTTTATAATGGTATAATGGTGAACGGATTAACAGAAATAGAATTAGGATTATTCAGAGGAGATAACGATATTGCCTCTGTAGACATAAATAAATTAGTTTCATTTGGAAATTTTAGTTTTGCTGAATTATCATATCAACCTATTTTTGAAGTCAATAAAAATTATTTTGAAAATAGTTCAAACATCAAAGAGATTAAATGGTTTGTTGATGGAATATATGCTGGAACAAATTCATTAAGTATAGTAAATCCGGGTAAATATCAAGTTTGCGCACAAATAAATTACAATAACCTTCCTGTTAAAACAGTTTGTAATGAAGTTTTAGTTGGATTTACTCATAATGCCAATTTTGAATTAAAGCACACTTTATTTGAAAACAATCAACTACAAGCTTGGATTGAATGCCCTTCAAATACAACTATTAGCAAAATTAAATGGTTTATAAACGATAATTTGGTATCTGAAAATTTAATTTTAAATGCAAATATTGAAGATCAGATAAACTCAATTAAAGCTGAAATTGAATTCGCCAATGGTTCAAAAAGAATTAGAACAATTTTAGTCGATGGAACGAAAAGCAATGGTTCTTTCGAAGATTTTGCAATTTACGAAAACACGAATGTTTCATTGTGGGACTATAAATTAAAATTAAACTTAAAATACAAAGGAGAAGATTTTTCATCCATAAATAGTAATAATGATGAAGGCATATTTAAAGTTAGTTCAATTACTTTATTAGGAAATGATTCAGCAGGTTTTCCTGTTTATATTTTTAAAGGTGTTTTAAATGCCAAGGTTGAATCTAAAGTTACAAATGAAATCTTGGACATTTACTTAAATATTTCTTGGGGATTAAGTATAAAATAACATTCTATTTTTATTAATGAGAAGTATTTTTAATTAAATTTGTAAAAAATAAATATCAAAATTATAAACTATGAAAATAAAATTACTTTCACTTTGCTGTTTGTCAATTGCTTCTTTTTTTGGACAAACGCCCATTACAATTAATTTTTCAGACGTTCCTGTTGTTGGAAGTCAATTCGTAAATATCCGTAATTTAGATTTTACAGGAATTAACGTTGGAAATCCTGGAGCTAATCAAGTATATGATTTCTCAGGATTTCAAAATTTTGGTGAAGATTCTATGTTTTACATAAATGCCTCAGAAACTGTTTATCCAACAAGTTTTCCTAATTCAAATATGGTTTCATTTAATGGCACAGATTCGAGTTTAGTATTTTTCAACTCAACTAATACTCAATTAACTGTTAATGGATTATTAATGAATATTCCTTTTTTGGGTGTTGGTTTAGTTACTGCTTCTGATCCAGTAATTGAGTTTAATTTACCGATGAATTACAATGATACTCTTTCTGATGTGTCAAATTTAAGCACTTCAAGTTTGCCTTTTTATCAAACAGTTCCTGGAGTTGGTTATTTTGACTCTGTGAGAGCACAAGTTTTGAGAACAAGAGGAGCAAAAATTGATGGTTGGGGAACTTTAGTAACGCCTTTTGGTTTGTCATTTCAAGTTCTAAGATACAAAGCTATCGATATCACTACTGTGACTCCTGAAGCGAATATGTATTTACAGGATACTATTTTAGGAACACCATTTGAGATTCCATTAGGATATCAAGTATTACCAGGGACTGAATTTAGTGATACAGCTACAACTTATTATTATTACACAAATTCTAATTCCACCACTCCAATGATTTTGGCAGAAATTGCTCAAAATAATCAAGGAATTACAACAAATGCTAAGTATGCCAAATTCAATTTTGTATCTACTTCTATTAGTGAATTAAATGATTCGCAATATATTTCTATTTCTCCAAATCCTGCAAATAATTTTGTGAATGTTAATTCAGAAGTTGAAATTAACTCAATCAAATTAATTGCTTTAGACGGCAAAGAAATTGTTTCAAAGAGGATAAATGCTAAAAACATTACTTTAGATTTATCAAATTATAGAACAGGAATTTACACTTTAATCATTCAAACTGAAAAAGGCGAAGAAATAAAGAAAATAAATAAGTTATAAAAATATATATTTCCTCTCAAAATCACCGTAATTTCTACGGTGATTTTTTTTTGATATAAAGTTTTAAATTTATCCCCTCAACTGAAATAATTCTTTAATTTTGCACAAAAAAAAGTTATGTCAAAATTTACCTCTTTGCACGAATTTATTATGGATCGCCAAGCAGAATTTCCTTTTGCTTCGGGAGAATTATCTCGTTTATTAAACGATATTGCTTTGGCATCAAAAATTGTTTCTAGAGATGTTCGTCGTGCGGGATTGGTAGATCACATTTTAGGGGCTCAAGGTGAAACAAATATTCAAGGTGAAGATCAACAAAAATTGGACGTTGTAGCTGACGAACAGTTTATCAAAATGTTTCAATTTGGTGGCGAAGTTTGTGGAATAGCTTCAGAAGAAAATGATGATTTCATGGCTTTTGAAAATGAAGAAGCAAAAAATGGTAAATATGTTGTTTTATTTGATCCTTTAGATGGTTCTTCAAACATTGATGTAAATGTTTCTATTGGGACAATTTTCTCTATTTATAGAAGAATTTCGCCTGATGGAACAAAAGCAACTTTGGCTGATATGTTACAAAAAGGAACCAGACAAGTAGCAGCTGGATATGTGCTTTATGGTTCATCAACTATGTTGGTGTATTCAACGGGGCATGGTGTAAATGGATTTACTTTGGATCCATCAATTGGTGAGTTTTGTTTATCACATCCAGCAATGAAAATGCCAGAAACGAGTCGTTTATATTCTATGAATGAAGGAAATATTGATATTTGTCATCAAGGAATTCAAGATTACATCAAATATTGTCAAGGAGAAGAAAAAGAAACTGGACGACCATATTCTGGAAGATACATTGGTTCTTTGGTTGCAGATTTTCACAGAAGTTTGATAAAAGGTGGTATTTATATTTATCCAGCAGTACCTTCCGCTCCAAAAGGAAAATTGCGTTTGTTGTATGAATGTAATCCTTTAGCAATGATAGCTGAACAGGCAGGAGGTATAGCAACAACTGGTTACGAGCGTATTATGGAAGTAGAACCAACGGAATTACATCAAAGAGTTCCTTATATTGTTGGTTCAAAAAAAATGGTTCAACAGGTGTTAGATTTAATCCAAAAAGCAGATTTGAAATAAGGAATGAATCTGTTCGAATTTAAAAATCTTTTTTCAAAATTACCTCAAATCGATGAAACTGCGAATCAATTGCAGTATCGAAATGAAAAAAATGAAGGTTCCAAAATCTACTGGAAAGGAATCGGATTTTCTGCTCGTGCTTTAATTTCTTCGTTGCTTGCTAAACAAGTTCCAGGTAATCATGTGTTTGTTTTAAGTGATAAAGAGGAAGCAGCCTATTTTTTTAACGATTTAGAAAATATTTTTCCAGACGAAAAGAATTTCTTGTTTTTTCCTGCTTCTTTTAGAAATCCTTATCAATTTGAAGAAACTGACAATGCAAATGTTGTTTCAAGAGCAGAAGTATTAGAAAAAATTAATACCGGAAAAAATACGTGGATTATTACTTATCCGCAGGCTTTATTTGAAAAAGTTCCTACGCAAAAAAAGCTAACAACTAACACTTTACGTGTCGAAAAAGGAAAAAAATATTCCTTGGATTTCATGAATGAATTGTTGCTGGAATATCATTTTGAAAGAGTAGATTTCGTATATGAACCAGGTCAATTTGCAATTCGTGGGGGAATTTTAGACGTTTATTCTTACTCAAATGATTTACCTTTTAGAGTTGAATTTTTTGGCGACGAGGTGGATTCAATTCGCACTTTTGACCCAGTAGATCAACTTTCTCAAGCTAAACACGATTTTTTTAACATTATTCCAAATGTTCAAGGAAGTTTTCTTCATGGAGATTTTGCATCATTTCTTACTTTTTGTGGAATAAATACAAGTGTCTGGCTCTCTTCAAATCAATTGGTTACTGGTTTTTTAGGAAAAGAGTATGAAAAAGCAGTAAAAACTTATGAAAGTTTAAATCACATAGTAAAACACACAATTCCTTCAGATTTATATTTACATAAAACAGAATGGGAAAGCGAAGTATCAAAATTAAATATCATTGAATGGGGGCCAGATTATTCCTTTAAAGCTGATTTAACTGTTAATTTTACAGTTCAAAGTCATCCCGTTTTTAACAAAAAATTCGAGTTATTTCGAGATGATTTAATTGCTCGGAAAAAAGCTGGATTCACAAATTTATTTTTTTCTAATCAGCCAAAACAAACTGAAAGATTGTATTCAATCTTGGAAGACATTAGCAATCAAGAAGATAAAACGGAGTTAGGATTTAATTCAATGCCTTTGGCTTTGCACGAGGGTTTTATCATTCCTGAAATAAAATTGGCTTGTTATACGGATCATCAAATTTTTGAAAGGTATCACAGATTTAAATTAAAGGACGGATTTTCACAAGCGAAACAAGCTTTAACGTTAAAAGAAATTTATAACCTCCAAAAAGGTGATTATGTCACTCATATAGATCACGGAGTAGGTCAATTTTCTGGTTTACAGACAATTGATGTGAATGGAACACAACAAGAAGCGATTCGTTTGATTTATAAGGATGGAGATGTTTTGTATGTAAGTATTCATTCATTACATCGAATTTCAAAATTTACGAGTAAAGAAGGTACAGCACCTAAAATGAATAAGTTAGGAACTCAAACTTGGACGACACTTAAAAATAAGACGAAATCTAAAATCAAGGAAATTGCCTTCGATTTAATTCAATTATATGCTAAACGTAAAAGTCAACCGGGATTTGCCTTTACACCAGATTCGTATTTGCAAAATGAATTGGAAGCTTCATTTATGTATGAAGACACGCCCGATCAATTGAAAACAACTGAAGCAATCAAAAAAGATATGGAATCCTCAACGCCAATGGATCGTTTGATTTG
>CANLGD010000028.1 GCA_947490145.1 Flavobacteriia bacterium | reverse complement strand
GTGCATAGAAAACGTAAATCTGGAACCTTTTACAATAAGTAAGCGAAAAAAATTCAAGTGTTTGATCCGCCTTGGCGGAGAGTTTTGAATTTTTAGAGTCGTTTGTTGAAAGGTAGATGCGTTTTCAAGCACTAGAACTTAGCCAAAGGCGGTCTCAGCGAAGCTACTTTTGGTTCTTTTTGGCAACTTAGCGAAGCGATCTCATGAACTTGTGAATAATGAAAAAGAACGAAATCAATTTTAAAATCAACATTTAATAGTTTTAATAGGATATATTTATTTGGACAATCAAATAATTTTATTTTTTATTTTGATATTTAAAATATTTACTTAATTTTACAGCGTATTTAATTACAATTAGTCACAATAAAAATTAGAAAACATGGTAAGTGGTTTAGGTTTAACAATTTTCCTTTTAATTGGTGGAATGGCATTTTGGTTGTTGTTTTTCTTACTAGGATTCATAGTTCCGTTCTGGATTTCATTAGGAGTTTTCGCTAAAATTCGCCCAAAAAGAATCTTTGAAGATACTGAAGCGAAATAAGTGTTTAAATAAATATTATTTAAAAGGTTGGATATTCTTATTCAACCTTTTTTGTTTTAAATAAATAGAAAAATGAGATTACTCAATAATGAACCCCACTTAATTATTAAAATTTACCTTTACAATAAAATATAATCATGAAAATAACTTACAAAATATTCGTTTGCATCTTTATATCTTCATTACTTGTTAGTTGCGGGGGAAATAAACCTACAAAACCAGTTGTTTTAAATCTTGATAGTTTGGTGAAAGTTTATCCAGATAGCGTAAATTTATTGGTTCAGCAAGGAAACAAATTTTTAGATGCCTACATTTATGATGAGGCCTTGAAAATTGGAGCAAAAGCTTTTCGTTTGGACACAAGTGATGTTGATGCACGATTTCTTTACGCAAATGCGATGAATAATATCAATACTAGAACAGTAGTTGATGTAGCTAACGCACAAAAACATTTCTTACAAGTTTTAAGAATTCAACCTGATAATAAAAAAGCTTACATAGCTTTAGCTTCGACTTATACGCAACAAGGAGATTTTGAAAAATCGTTCAAATACATCAACGAAGTCTTAAAAAAAGATAAGCGTTACAGAGATGCTTACATCATGAAAGGTACAAATTATTTAACTTTAGGAAATAGGGAATTAGCAGTATCTTCCTATGAAACAGCAGTTCAACAAGATCCAAAGTTCTTTGAAGGATATCTGCAATTAGCTTGGATTTATACAGAAGATTTAAAATATCAATTGGCTTTGGAATATTTTAGGACAGCTGCCGATTTAAAACCAAAATCTGTCGATGCGCTCTACGGAATCGGATATTCCTTACAAATGCTGGAAAAATACGATGAATCATTATTAGCATATAGAAATTTAATTGAAGCAGATAATGAATATTATTTAGCACTTTTTAATCAAGCGTACATCAAACAATACCACCAAAATCAAGTAGATAGTGCTATTTATTATTATCAAAGTGCGATAGATTTACAACCACAATTTGTGAAAGGTTGGCATCAATTAGGAATGTGTTTTAAAGCAAAAGGTAATAAAACACAAGCTTTGGAATCTTTCGCAAAAGCTTTAAAATATAATCCAGAATTTGAAGAATCTAGAATTGAAGCAAATAAACTTAGGTAACTTATTTTATTGTTAAAAATATTAACTTTTTAGATAATTCCTATTTAAGTAAGCACGTCAGTTTCTATCTCCCCAGCAACTCTAGAACCTTGTCTAAAATCAAATCATTCTCTCCATTCCGAATAATTTCGCATGGAAACTTCATTTTTTCCTCGTCAGAAAATTGATTTTTAATGCGTTCTAAGATGTTTTCTCTTGATGCCGAATCACGAAGTTGGATTCTGTTGATTCTGGTTTCTAAATCCGCTGCAACTAGCCAAATTTCATCAAAACGTTTGTAAGATCCAGTTTCAAAAAGTAATGCAGATTCATTAAAAACCAATTGACCTATCTGTTCAGCTTTCCATTTTTCAAAAGACTTAAAAACAGTGGGGTGGACGAGGGAATTTAACTTCTCTTTTAAGTGAGGTTTTTTGAAAATTTGATTTGCAAGAAAATTTCGATTTAATTGCTTGTCAGTAAAATTTTCTGAATAAGCGTCCTTTCCAAAAGTATCCGTTATTGCGGCAATTAAATCCAAATTTTCAAGCATGTTTTTTTTTGCTTCAATATCTGAATAAAAAACGGGGTAACTCAAGGCTTCAAGTATCTTGCAAATAGTTGTTTTACCTGACCCAATTCCTCCAGTTATCCCGATCGTTTTCATTTTGTTGCGTGAAAAATTAAAAATATAAACCTTTTTAATATTTTGTTTTATCTAATACAGTTTTTTAATCAATTTTGATGTTCAAACAGAAAAACTTGTTTTATCATCCATATCCAAAACGGGAGATTGTAATTTATTTCCAGATTTTCGAGTAATATATATTATTCCTAAAACAGCAAGTTCCTTTATCACACATTTTAACTTTCTTTAAAACCTCTTGGTAATAAGGCTTTAATCACTCTTTATTCATTCCGCTTATTTTATCCAGTTTCTGAGATGGGCCGTTTGAAGCATCTTTTTCGCTAGATAACCTACAAATATAGATAAATGGCGATAGATAATACTGCCTGTTAGAAAAAAGTTTCATTTTTTTATAATTTTTTTGTTTAATGTTTTTTCCAATACAAATTTAAGCTAAAAACAGTATATTTGTGTTTCAAATATAAAAAAATTGAATAAAAATAAAAGTTCCCAAAATTGGTTTGAAAGTTGGTTCGATTCTCCTTTTTATCATAAATTATATCAAAATCGAGATTTCGCAGAAGCTGAATTTTTTATTCAAAATTTAGTCAATTTTCTTGATTTAAATCGCTCGGAAAAAGTTTTAGACTTAGCGTGTGGAAAAGGAAGGCATGCTTATTTTTTAAGCCAATTAGGTTTAGATGTATTGGGCCTAGATTTAGCAGAAAATAGTATTAAAGAAGCAAATAAAATACACAGTCATGCACGATTGAAATTCGACGTACATGATATGCGTGAAGTTTATAAAAACGAGAAATTTGATTACATTTTCAATTTATTCACCAGTTTTGGCTATTTTGATGATGAATCGGATAATTTAAAAGTATTAAAGTCCATTAATTCAATGCTTGAGCCTGATGGAAAACTGGTTATAGATTTTATGAATGCAACAAAGGTTATCAATAATTTAGTGCAGAAAGAAGAGAAATTGTGCGAAAATACTCTTTTTAGTATAGAAAGAAAATACGACGGAAAACATATTTTCAAAAACATTTCATTCGCTAATGAAGGGAAATATTATAATTTCACGGAACGTGTTCAAGCCTTGAAATTAGCTGATTTTAATATATTGTTAGAGAAAGCAGGTTTTATCCTATTAAATACTTTTGGAGACTTTTCTTTAGGTGATTTTGATGAAGAAAATTCTGCGCGTTTAATTTTAATCGCTAGAAAAAAATAAAATTATTTATGAGTATTTTACTTCAAGTTGGTTTATTGATAGGCGCTGTTATTATTGGTGGTTTAATCGTTGACATTCTCAGTTCTTATGATCAAAAAAATATCATTAAAATTCTTTTGGCTTTCAGTGGTGGGTTTTTATTAGCAATTGCTTTTGTTCATTTTTTGCCAGAATTGTATCATGAACATTCAGAGAAAATAGGTATTTATGTTTTGCTTGGCTTCTTAATTCAGCTTTTTCTCGAGTATTTTTCTGGTGGAATTGAACACGGTCATGTTCACCACCACAACAAACATAAATTTCCATGGGTATTGTTTACTTCACTTTCTGTACATTCATTAATTGAAGGAATTCCTTTAACTTCTCCAGCAGAAATGCAACATTTGGGTCATGATCATGGTTCTGGGTTGTCCTTGTTGATGGGGATTTTATTTCATCAAATTCCTGTGGCAATTGCTTTAATGACTTTGTTAAAACAAGCAGAATATACTAAATTAAAATCTTGGTCAATATTATTGGTTTTTGGAGTTATGACACCGCTCGGATTGATTTTAGGTTATTTGTCTCAAGGAAATATCGATTTTATCAACATGGAATATTTGTTGGCGGTAGTAATTGGAATGTTATTGCATATTTCAACAACAATTATTTTTGAAACTAGTGAAAACCATAAATTCAATTTAATCAAATTAACAAGTATTTTGGTTGGAGTCGTGCTTGCATTATTTTTAAATTAAAATTTTAATAACCACTGTGAAACTTATAAAACTTTAGGTTTACTTGTTTTATTTTGGTTAAAAACTATATTTTTTATGTGTCTATATAGCTTAAAAATGCGTTAGTTTATACAAACTGTATAATTATAACAACGCATAACAACTATCTTTCTTAACTTTGTGAAAAAAATCTTATGTTAATCAAAACAGCAACTTTTCTTGTCAGCAATACCGACCACAAACTTTGTCCTTCAGATGGAAAGCCAGAATTTGCTTTTATTGGAAGATCAAACGTTGGAAAATCATCTTTGATTAATATGATTACGAATCATAAAAAGTTAGCAAAAACGTCATCAACTCCCGGAAAAACACAATTAATCAATCATTTTGAAATTAATGAAAAATGGTATTTAGTTGATTTGCCAGGATTTGGTTATGCTAAAGTTTCTAAACTTGCAAGGTTAAAGTTTGAGAAATTTATTTCAGAATATTTGTTAGAAAGAAAAACCTTAGTAAACACTTTTGTTCTTTTAGATAGTCGTTTAGAAATCCAAAAGATTGACTTAGAGTTTATGAATTGGTGCGGACAACATTCAATTCCATTTTCGATGGTTTTTACAAAAATAGATAAAATTTCTTCCACAGAATTGCAAAAAAACCTTGCGAAATACAAAAAAGAAATGTTGAAACATTGGGACGAACTTCCTCCAGTTTTTATCACTTCAAGTGAATCTAAGTTCGGTCAAGAAAAATTATTGAATTATATTGAACAGCTCTTATCTTAAATGTGATTGCAGATTAGCAGATTGCAAACTACAGATTGCTTGTCGTTCAGAATGATTTTCTTGTACGCGAAGCAATCTGTAAGCTGCCAATATGATATGTAATTTTTGTTAAAATCGTGTTATCTACAAAAATCAAAGTCTTAACATCCTAAAATCTTAATGTCTAATTAAACAGACATTCCTTTAACAACTCTATCTTTACGTCTAACTTTTTTCAATTTCTTGGTTATTACCAATAAAAAAGAGCTTCCAGATTCTGCTGTTGCGTAATAAGTTAAGTTTCCATAGTCTAATTGTCCGCCCTTGTTTTGATCCCAAGGATTAGCATATAGATAATAACGGCCGTTATTGTTTCCTTTTCTAATTGCATAACGCAAGGTTTTGTTTTGCCCAACCTCGAAGCGCACTTGAATATCTCCGTTAGCTTCAAATTTTTCGAATACACATTTTGTATTTACCGGGATAATGATTCTATTTTCCACACTATTTTCATTTGTAACCAATGTTCCACTTTCTGTGGTTCCTTGATTTTCAAGTGAATTTTTTCTTTCTATAATAATTGTTGCAGACGTAAAAAATTGAACTTTTCGCATATTTGATTCATCCAAATTATATTGTTTTTTAATCTCGTCTGTGTAAGGAACTTTCATTCCGCAACTTGCAACGATTAAAATCAAACTTAAAATTGCAATAATTTTCATGTGATATTCTTTTAATTTCTGTATTTTATTTTTCACAAAATTAGAATTTTTTATTCAGCAAGAAACATTTATTAACCGAATTCTTGTTTTTTTCTTCTACTTTTGCTGTAGATTTCATTCAAATTATCAAAAAACATGCCACTTAAAATAAAAATTTTCACTTTTAATCCAATTCAAGAAAATACTTATTTACTTTTTGACGAAGAAAAAAATGCTTTAATCATCGATCCGGGATGTTATTCTCGGGAAGAAAAAAATGAGTTAACTGATTTTGTGTCAGATAACAAGTTGAAAGTTTTAGCTTTGTTAAATACGCATTGTCACATTGATCATATTTTAGGAAATGCTTTTGTTCAAAATACGTATTCTGTGCCTTTTTATATGCATAATTTGGACTTACCAACACTAAAAGCCGTTCCTTCCTATGCACATGTGTATGGTTTTGAAGCGTATGAAGAATCTCCAGATCCAGACTTTTTAATTGAGGACAACGATTTGTTAACTTTTGGAAACATCAAATTAAAAGTAATTTTCGGCCCAGGACATGCACCAGGACATGTTGCTTTTTATAGCGAGGAGAATAAAATTTTAATAGGTGGAGATATTCTTTTTAAAGGAAGTTTTGGGAGAGTAGATTTACCAGGAGGGAATATTGAAGTACTCAAAAAAACAATTCATGAACGTATTTTTACCCTGCCGGAAGAAACAATTGTTTTTCCAGGCCATGGTTCAGAAACAACTATTGGTGTAGAAAAGAAAACAAATTATATTTTGAACTTTTAAATAATTCAGAAATAAACGTAATAGTTTACGATCTACTGTTTTTCACTTCTTAATAATTGTTTGATGTAACATTTTTCTGCACAAATTTGCGGATCAAGTTCATTTTCACCACTGCAAGTTAATTTCTCTTCTTCAAAATAATTTATTTTCTTGAGTAAAACGTAAAAAATTACGTTCTTTATTTTCCTTCAATGTAATCTTCTAAATCACTATAACTTGTTGAAAAAGTAAAACTAGGTTTTAAAAGAAAATAATTTTGTTTGTCATAACACTTTGAATAAGCATATTTTGCCCAATCTAACTTGCTTGCATCAAAAGAAAACGTGTTATTTATTTCTGTAATTTGACTTGCGGATAAAGTGGTTTTATCAATGTATTTTTTTGCCTTGTCTAATTTTCCAGAATCAAAAGAATCATTTTTTAAAAGTTGCAGAAAAACTTGGAAGTTGACATCTTGATTTCCATTTCCATAATTATTATTGTTTTCATAACCTGTGTTTGCATTTGAAACAGTTGATGTATACCAATTTGAGTAGCTGACTTTTTCTTTTTTAACAACAGTCAGGTTTCCATAATTGTCAATTTCACAAATTAACCGCTCTTCGTATTCCAAATTTACAGTTCCAGAATAAAACAAGCTATTTGTGTTTGTAGCATATATAGATAGGGTAGTGACTCCTTGATTCAAATCAAAAAAGCGAAAAGTTGCGTTGTTGTTATTATGTGTTTGTAAACCAACCATTGCATAATAAGAACCTTGAGATTGTATTTTTATAAAAAGTTCAGAGGCTGAAGAGAGAAAAGTAAATGTAAACAATACTAAAAAAGTAATTCCAGCTTGGCGGAGTGCTTTGGTTTTCATGATATTTGAGTTTTATTTAAAGTGCTAATTCAAGTTTTATGCCAAAACAAATATACGTGATTTTTTCATTGGCTGAGGCCAATTGAATAAGTTTAATGTTTAAATAAGATTATAGTTTGAAAAAAGTATAAAAACCGATACTTTAAATTATGCAATTAAAAATCCTTCAATGTTTTGGAGTTATAATTCCGTCAACATTATTTTGTAGTTTTAGATTTACCAAAATACAATGCAACGTTTCTGCTGCCAAACCATGTAAAACAAGTCTGTAGGCTGAACTATAAGTTGTTTCTGGAACCATTGGATGTTTGTTGTTTACCAATCCCAAATGTGCTGGAGCATTTAAAATTTGTGATGTGTAAATACCAATTGTTTCATCTAGTTGTAAGGAGTTTGATGCCCTCACAAAATCATTTGATGTTAAAAATAATTGGTAAAAAGGAGTAAATAATTCTATTGCAGAACGTAAATCCAAAATGTTTGTCCATTTATTTGGGAATTCAATGTGATCAAATTGATCCTCTGTAATCATTGATAAATCCAAGTTTTTTTTGCCAACAATAGTGATTTTTTTTTCTTGCAATTGTCCGTTAAGTTTGATGACAAAATTGTATAAATTTAAATCGTGTTTCAAAAACACATCGTCTTTGATATCTTCAAAATTTCTTGGTTTTATTGGGATTGTTTGAATTTCAATGTTTTCAATATTTTTTGCAATAAATTCCATGATTTCACTTCCTACATGAAAGTGTCTAAATATCAATAAATTTGCATCTGGACTAACAAAAACTCTTAAACCCCAAGCTAAAATACGGTGCAAAATTTTAGAGGAATTGATTAATCTGGGAAAGAAAAATTTGAAAATATGGATAAAAAACATTTGTATTTTTGACCAAACAAAAATAAGGGGTAGTAAGTATTTCTTAGCTTTAGAACTATTGTCCCGCATCAGACTCAATTTGGTACGATCATTAATTGGAATACTATTGTCTAAGTACATTGCTAACCAAGGATTTGGATCCCGATCATCGTGGTTTTTATAATCTAAATTTTCTCTTTTATTCATTTTTTCTTAATAATTTCCTAATTCTTCAAGCTGCATTTTATACAACTTAGCAGTTGTTTTAGCAGTTTTCACAATGCGTTTTGCGAGTTCAAAATCTAATCTCGGATGATTTAAAGCTTGTTCTAAATTTTTAAAATGATTTTCATCAGCTTCCCCGTGATAGGTGAAAAACGACACTTGGTCTGCATTCAAATTTAGTTGTTTTTTCATCAATTCACCCCAATCTGCCGAAAGGCGTTTCCCAATTCCTTCAATTATAAACATGGAACCCAATAAATCAATCGGATTTGCTTTGCTTGCTTGTTGAAACATGAAAGAAGACAGAGCCAAACTCCCAATGTTTTTTTCACCAGAAAGAATTGTGATGATGTCTTCGCCTAGATTTACATAATTTTTTTCAAGGATCTGATAATCTTTATGTTCAGCGGCTGTATGTTTAATAAAAGCAGATCTCAATTCAAATAAATCAATGTCAATATTTGAAGCAGCGCGAGAAATCCATTGTGAGCCATCAATCACTTGTTGGCGCAAATCGACTAATAAAAGTTTGTAATCAGCTAAACTCAATTTTCCGTCGTGTATCTTTTTTACAATTGGGACTTTGTACAGTTGAGATTCAAATTCGATCCAAACTTGTGTCAATTGTCGGACAAGCCATTCAGAAGTTTCTGTTTTATTCAAATTTAACACAGGAGATTCAATATTTCGTTCAGCTTGCACTTGAATTGATTCTTGACTTCCTTCGACAGTTAATTGCATGAAAGAGGTAATGAATCGTCCGCTTTCGGGAACCATGCATAAAATGGTATCGCCAACTTTTAATTTGCCAGAATACATCAATTCTTCCAACATGATAAAAATGGATGCTGAACCTGTGTTTCCTTTCGTTGTTAAATTATTAAACCATTTTTCACTTGCAATTTCTCCACCGCCTTTTTGCATCAATTCTTTTATTGGTTCTTTGAAAAATTCAGAAGAATAATGACAGCAAAGCCAATCTATTTTTGAAACATTTATATTGCCTTTATCGATGAGTTCAAAATAATGTGCAACGCCAGTTTTTATAACTTGATCTAAAAGACGAATATCTTGTTTTAAATTTATTGCTCCTGCTTTTGATGCGGATTCGTAATCAGGATAGTCAAGCCATGTCGCTTCTTTGTCGTTTTTATTGTCATTTTTTCCTGTGAACATGCATAGTGGAAACTCATTTGCATGCGATTTTAGATCAATCCAATCAATGGAAAACGAAAGTGTATTTTCAGGTTTTTTATTTTCCAAAACAAAAGCACCTGCGCCATCAGATAACATCCATCTTAAAAATTCGGTGTCAAAGGGAATTGATTTCATGTGCTGTGCTTCAAATCGAGAAGATTTAAAAAGTCTGCTCGAAAATTCACTTCCAACGCAAACGGCATTTTGTTTTTCTTTACTTTTAATCTGCAGAAAAGCATTTTTTAAAGCCATCATGCCACTTGCACAAACACTTTGAAAACTTGCAACTTCACATGACCCAAAATCTAATTCACCATGAACCATACTCGCAAAACCGGGAACAGGCAAATCACCTTGAGTTGTTCCTGTGCAAAGTAATTCAATGTCTTTTGCTTTTAAATTACTTTTAGACAAGGCATTTGTAATTGCATTTGCTGCCATTTCAGCGTTAGAATGTGTACTTTCTTGTTGTTCATTTATTGCATAATAGCGCGATTGAATGCCGTTTTGTTTTAAAATTCGCTCTTTTACACTGCTGCTTTGTCCATTGATTTTCCCTAAATAACTTTCCATTTCATCATTTAAAATAGCTTTATTTGGCAAGAAAACCCCAGAAGAAGTGATAAATACTTTGCTCATATTTTAAAATTAGTTTGATTTCTTTAAAAGTGCATTTATTCGATCAAAAAAATGTGTCACAAATCCAAAATTCTTTGAATTTTTGAAATGATGTTGTGCGTGTCTTGTTCCAAAAAGTTTCCAAGTTTTACCACTTCCATTACCAAAGCGATAATTGCAATGTCCTGAAAAGTTTAGCAAAATACTTGCCAAAGGAAAAAGAAAAATTGCTGTTGGAGAAAAATTTATAAAAGGAGCGATTGTAAGCGGCACTGTGCTCAACAATAATGCTTCGATCCAGTGAAAACTATAAACAGAATAAATACTCGGAATTTTTGAATGATGGTGAATTTTATGGACAGTTTTGTATAAATAAGGAATGTGTAAAATTTTATGGATGACAAAAAAATGTATTTCGTTCCAAAGAATAAGAATTAATAAGCCGAAAAATGTATTTAAAAGTGTGACTTCTTGCAATTCTATTAAACCAAGCCGCACAAAATAAATTGTAAAAATTCCTGAAAATCCAAAAATAAAAATTGAAAGCAAGGAGTTTTTTACTTCAAAAAGGGTTTTATCTTTACTTGTTTTTTGAACGAAAATTTTTTCCACTATTTTTTTTCGCTCTAAAAATTTACAAGATTGAAAAAAAATAAAACCTACAAAAAAATACAAAATAAGAAAATAAAAAAATGTAAGAAAGTAGATTTCTAAATAATTTAAGTTAAATATTAAGGATTGTAATACTTTATTCATTTAGAACAAATTTAAAAATATTTTGAGATTAATGTGTATTTTTGACAGAATATAAATTTTATTCACCGAATAAACCAGAAGAATTAAAAAGAAACAATTTAGCATACCAAACTGACTTTGAAATGAAAAAAATTCAATTCTTATTCCTTTTAATTATTACTCTTTCATGCTAAAGGTTTTCTGCCAATCATAAAAATATTACGAGCATTGGGCGCTTTGAGCTTCTGCCTAATAATAATTTGAAAACATGGGCTTCTGGTACTTACATTACTTTTTCTTTTGCAGGAGATTTTTGTGAGGTTACAATTTTGGATGAGGTAAAACACGGTTCTTATCACAACATTATTTCCATAATTGTGGACGGTGGAAAAGCGCAAAAGGTATTTTTAAAAGACGCTGAAAACAGTATTAAAATAAAAGGCTTAAATTCTAAAAAGAAAAATCACAGTGTTTTGATTTGTAAAAATACAGAAGCAGCAATTGGTTTTATTGAGTTTGTTTCAATAAATTGCAAGAAATTATTGAAACAAACACAAAAATCGCAAAATTTAATCGAATTTATTGGAGATTCAATCACTTGTGGTTTTGGAAATGACTGCACAGAAAAAACTAAAAACAAAGGAAAATGGTATGAAAAGCACAACGCATATTTTAGTTTCGGTCCAATTGTTGCCAGAAAATTTTCAAACAATTGGCTTTTAACTTCTGTTTCTGGAATTGGTTTAACAAGAAGTTGTTGTGGCACGAAATCCACTTTACCACAAATTTACGATAAAATTAATTTAGGTGTTGATGGAGAAAATGCAGCAAGATATAAATCAGCACCCAAATTAATTTGCATCACTTTAGGTCAAAATGATGGTTTTCAGAAAACAGATTTATTTGTATCAACGTACTTTAAATTTGTTCAAAAATTAAAAAGCCGCTATCCAACATCAAAAATTATTTGTTGTTCAAGTCCAATGGCTACCCGAATATTAAAAGATCATCAAGAACGTAATTTCAATAAATTGGCTCAAAAATTTAAAATTAATAACTTTCAAAACACCTATTTATTTTTCTACAAAGGAATTTATAGAAAAGGTTATTTATTTCACCCAACGATTTAAGAACATAAAAAAATTGCCGCTGAATTAATTGATTTCATTACTGAAAAGGAAATTTTAAATTGATTTCTGCGAATTTTTACACAAACGGTAAACTTCCTATCATAAAAAAGTATATTTTTGATAAATGAATTTTAGTTTAAAATCAACTTTTATGAAAAATCAACTTGTCTTATCTTTTTTTCTTTTTACCTTCTCTTTCATTTTCTCACAAGAGAATTTGACATACCAAAAACCACCCAAAGAAATTTTGGAATTGGTTGATATTGAAAGAGCTCCCTCAGTTTCAATTGATTCAAAAAATGAAAATATTTTGTTTACTTATCGCAAAATGTACAAAAATTTAGATGATTTATCACAAGAAGAAATGCGTTTGGGCGGACTTAGAATTAATCCAAAATTAAATATTTCAAGTACAATTACTTATGTTAATAATTTGAAATTAAGAAAATTTAAGGCAACGGTTTTAACAGAAGTGAAAGGTTTACCAACAAATCCAAAAATTGCAAATATTACTTGGTCTCCAAATGAAAAATTCATCGCTTTCACACATACTTCTGATTTAGGAGTTGAACTTTGGTTATTGGATATTGATGCAGCTTCTGCAAGAAAATTGACAACAGATTTGTTGAATGCAAATACTGGAAATCCAATTACGTGGTTTAAAGACAACGAATCTCTTTTAGTGAAATTTTTACCGAAAGATAGACTAGCATTATTGTCAGCAACTAGTGCTTTGCCGGTTGGTCCAAATGTTTCAGTATCTGAAAGTGGTGAAAAAGCGCAAAATAGAACGTATGCAGATTTATTGAAAAATAAAATGGATGAAGCAAATTTTGAAAACTTGATGACATCAGAATTAAAACAAGTAAAATTGGATGGAAATATGTACGATTGGAAAAGTAAAGCGATGTATTTAGGAACTTATTTTTCTCCTGATGGACATTATCTTTTGGCAACAATTCTTCAAAAACCATTTTCATACATTGTGCAATACAGTCGCTTTCCAATGACGCAAATTGTGTATGGTGAAAGAGGTAAAACAGTGAAAGAAGTCAATAATATTCAACTTTCTGAAACTTTACCAAAAGGTTTTATGGCCGTAAGAACAGGAAAACGAGACATGTATTGGAGAGCTGATAAAGCAGCAAGTTTATATTATGTCGAGGCTTTAGATGGTGGAGATCCAGAAAAGAAAATGGAGTTTAGAGACGAACTTTTTTCATGGGATGCGCCTTTTGACAAAGCAGGAATTTCATTAGTAAAAACAAAGCAACGTTTTTCTGATGTGGAATGGGGAAATGATCAAATTGCGGTGGTTACAGACAGTTGGTATGATACGAGAAATACAAAAACTTATTTGATTAATCCATCAGACGCAAATCAAGCACCAAAAACAATTTTTGATAGAAGTTCAGACGATGCATATAGTGACCCTGGATCTTTTGATAGCAAAAAGAATGCAAACGGAATGTATGTTTTGAATATCATTAAAAATGAAGTTTGCTTAATTGGTGAAGGTTTTACAGAAAAAGGTCAGTTTCCATTTATTGATAAAATGAATTTCACAACTGGAAAAACAACGCGCATTTATCAATGTACTTATACTGATAAACAGGAAATTATTTATTCCATAATTGATGTTTTAAAAGGAGATGTTTTAGTCCAAATCCAATCAAAAAATGAATTTCCAAACTATTATGTGAGAAATATTAGAAGTAAAAAAGCACCTTTCATGCTAACGGATTTTGTAAATCCATTTAAAAGCATTGAAAATGTGTCGAAAGAAGTGATTAATTACAAACGTAAAGATGGAGTTGAACTTTCAGCAACACTTTATTTACCAGTTGGTTACGATAAATCCAAAAAAGAAAAACTTCCAATGATTATGTGGGCTTATCCAAAAGAATTTAAAGATAAAAACTCTGCGGGACAAGTCACTACAAATCCAAATACATTTACTTTTCCATTTTATGGAACGCCGATTTATTGGGTAACGAGAGGTTACGCCGTTTTAGACGATGCTGCTTTCCCAATTTTAGGGGAAGGTGAAACACAACCAAACGATAGTTTTATAACACAATTAGTAGATAATGCTGCCGCAGCAATTGATGCAGTTGATAAATTAGGTTACATCAATCCTAAAAAAGTTGCTGTTGGAGGACATTCTTACGGAGCATTTATGACAGCAAATTTATTGACACATTCTAATTTATTTGCTTGTGGAGTTGCAAGAAGTGGAGCATACAACAGAACACTTACTCCGTTTGGATTTCAAAGTGAAGAAAGATCTTATTGGGACGTTCCGAATATTTACAACGAAATGTCGCCATTTATGACTGCCGATAAAATGAAAACTCCTTTATTGTTAATTCATGGTGAAGCAGATAATAATCCTGGAACGTTTACCTTACAAAGTGAACGTTATTTCAACGCTTTGAAAGGTTTAGGAAATCCAGCTAGGTTGGTTTTATTACCAAAAGAAAGTCATGGTTATGCTGCTTTGGAAAGTATTTTGCATGTTTTGTGGGAACAAGATCAATGGTTTGGGAAATATTTGAAATAGACTTTTGGACATCAGGATATTAAGACTTTTAGATGATTTAAAAAATTTACTTAAAATCAAAAAATTTATGACATTAAAGGAAGTAATGCAAGAGCTTGAATCTTATGGAGATGCTCAAACAAAAAAAACCTTGGGTATTCATGGGGCAAAAGAACCTTATTTTGGTGTAAAAGTTGGAGATTTAAAGAAAATTCTGAAAAAGACCAAAAAAAACCATGAATTGTCTTTAGAATTATACGCTACAGGAAATTCAGATGCGATGTATTTGGCTGGATTGATGGCTGATGAGAAAAAAATTTCAAAAGTAACATTAGAAAAGTGGGCTCATGAAGCATATTGGTATTATTTGTTTCAATATTCGGTTCCCATGTTGGCAGCAGAAACGGAATTTGGTTTTGAAATTGGTTTAAAATGGATCCAATCCGATATTGAAACAGTGGTTTCTTGCGGTTGGTCAACTTTGTCAAGTTTTGCAACAGTTCAAGATGATGATAAGTTAGACATTAAAAAATACAGCGAATTGCTCGATTTTGTTGAAAAAAACATTCATGCACAGGAAAATAATGTGCGATCTTCCATGAATCTTTTTGTAATTGCAATTGGAACGTATGTAAAAGACTTAACTGATAAATGTTTAGAAATTTCTGAAAAAGTAGGTAAAGTTATTATTATTAAAGAAGGTACGGCCTGTAAAGTTCCTTTTGCTTCAGACTATATTAACAAGGTAAAAGTTGCAGGAAAAATTGGAAGTAAAAGAAAAGTGGCTCGTTGTTAAACTTGAATTTAATTTTCAAAACATTGCCGATTTTACAGAAGAACGTAATTAATTATGTTCTTCTGTAAAGTAAAGTTATTTAGTCTTTTCTAAGCTATAAACCGTTCCTAGGAATAGCAGTATAAACAAATTTTTGATAATAAAATTTATCATTGAATTATCAAAATTAATGTAACTTCCAATAAAAAACAACAATATACTTAATCCTAAGTACAAGAAAAATTTACGTAAGTTGTACTTTATTGGATAATACTTTTGTCCTAATAAATAAGATGCAATCATTTGCGCTGCATAAACAATTAATGTTGCCCAAGCACAAGCCCAAAAACCATATTCTGGAATAAATATAACATTTATTAAGATGGTTAAGAATGCTCCCCCGATTGAAATGAATGCTCCAAATTTTGTTTGACCACTTAATTTATACCAAATACTTTGGTTATAATAAACTCCTAAAAAAACATTAGCTAAAAGTAGAATAGGCACAACTCCTAATCCAACCCAATAACTTTCATTTTGAATAAAATGTTTGAAAATATCGATGTTTAAAGATACAACAAGAAATACCAAACAAACTCCTGCAATGAAATAATTCATTGTTTTTACGTAGATTTTATTTCGATCTTCGTTTTTTGATTGTTTAAAGAAAAATGGCTCGGCTGCATAACGATAAGCTTGAAGAAAAATAGTTACAAGCATCGCTAATTTATAAACCGCACTGTAAATCCCAACTTCTGTTTTCGCCTCGTCTAAGGTTTTTCCTGATGTGAATAAAATTCTTTCTAATAAAATCCGATCGATGGTTTCGTTAACAATTCCTGCAAAACCCGCAAAAACCAATGGAAGTGAATATTTAACCATTTCAAAAGCAAGTTTAAAATCAAAAGCAAACTTGATTTTCAAAAAATCTTTGTACAGCATTGCAGGTTTCACCAAGGATGAAATTAAATTGGCAAATAATATAAATAAAACTCCTTCAGATGGCCTTTCTTTATCAAAAAAAGCAAATAGAAAAATGAGGTTTAAAATGATATTTACAAAAATAGATGTAAATTGAATGAAGGCAAATTTTTTGGCTTTCTCTTCTGCACGTAATTTTGCTAATGGTAAACTGGAAATTGAATCAATGCATACAATTAACACTAATAAAACGATGAATTCATTGTGTTCATGAAAAAGCAAAGCATCAGCTACCTCTTGATTAAAGAATAATACAACTAAAAGAAATAAAGCATTTAAAGCAATTATTGTTAGAAAACTATTTCCAAAAACTTTTTCTTTTTGACTGTGATCTTCATCGTTTGCGAGATTCAAATATCGGAAAAAAGTCGTTTCCATTCCAAAACTTAAAAAAACTACAAGGAAAGCAACCCACGCATACAGAATTGAAATATCTCCGTAATCGGAAGGATTTTCAAAAACCAATGTGTAAAGTGGAACTAATAAAAAATTTAAAGTTCTACCAAGAATACTGGGTAAACCATAAATTGCTGCTTGTCCAAAAAGTTTTTTTATCGGGTTCAAGATCTGAAATTTGCTTTTCTTTTTTCTAAAAATGCTGTAGTTCCTTCAATAAAATCCTTTGTTCCAAAACAAGCTCCAAATTCATTTATTTCTGTTTGAAAACCATCAACACCGTCCTTAAAATTGGCATTTATTGCTTTGATAGCACTTTCAATAGCTGTTGCGGAATTATTTAGAATTTTTGAAGCAATTTTTTCTGCTTTTTCGTACAACTCTTCTAAAGCACAAACGTCATTTACTAAACCCCATTTCAAAGCTTCCTCAGCTGAAATCATTCCAGCAGTAAAAACCATTTCATTCGCTTTTCCTTTTCCAACTAATTGTGCTAAACGTTGTGTTCCCCCGTATCCTGGAATTACACCAAGAGAAACCTCTGGTAATCCCATTTTTGCATTAGAAGATGCGATTCGAATGTGTGAAGCCATTGCTAATTCCAATCCTCCTCCAAGAGCAAAACCATTTATTGCTGCAATAACTGGTTTTGACATGTTTTCTATGAAATCAAACAACATTTCTTGACCTTTTGCTGCTAATTCTTTTCCTTGATTTACATCAAAATCAGCAAATTCTTTGATATCAGCTCCAGCTACAAAAGATTTTTCACCTGAACCAGTTAAAATGATTGCTCCTGTATTTGAATCTTCATTCGCAGCTTTTAAGGCATTGTGTAATTCTTCAATTGTTTCCTTGTTTAAAGCATTTAACTGAGCTGGACGGTTAATTGTAATCCACTGAGTTTGATTTTTTTGTTCTATTAGTATGTTCATTTTTATAAATATTAAGATTGTTGGCTGAGATTCTCGAAGTCAACATTAAATTTATTCAGGTGCTAAGCGCAAAACAATTCCATCAATTTCTTCAGTTATAGGGATTTGACAACCCAAGCGTGAATTAGATTTTACGTGAAACGCTTGGTCTAACATGTCTAATTCGGCATCTTTTTGTTCTTCTAAAACGGTGTCAGATTCTAAATAACATTGACAAGTTGCGCACATGGCCATTCCACCACATTCGCCCAAAACAGGCAAATCATATGATTTACATAATTCCATGATATTCATGCTCATATCTGTTGGAGCAATTAACTCATGGGAAACACCTTCCCGATCAATTATTGTTACAGTAATGTCTGTTGCCATATTTTACTTTTTTTAATGCAAATTTAGTCAAAAATATAGATTTTCACTTTATTTACTGCGATAAATCTTGTTAGTGAGATTATTAGAATAAAATCAAAAATAATGTTTTAACTTTGCAACATGGTAAAAATTCGTGATATAGAATTGGGAGAATTTCCTTTGCTTTTGGCTCCAATGGAAGATGTAAGTGATCCACCTTTTCGTGCTTTATGCAAAAAACATGGCGCAGATTTGATGTACACTGAATTTATTTCATCGGAAGGATTGATTCGTGACGCTGCGAAAAGCGTCAAGAAATTAGATATTTACGAATATGAAAGACCTGTGGGAATTCAAATTTTCGGTTACGATATTGATAGTATGTTGAAATCTACAGAAATTATTGAGAAAACAAATCCAGACATAATTGATATTAATTACGGTTGTCCAGTTAAAAAAGTTACGTGCAAAGGTGCGGGAGCTGGCATGTTACAAGATATTCCTAAGTTAATTAGAATGACAGAAGCAATTGTGAAAGCAACTAATTTGCCTGTTACTGTAAAAACGCGTTTGGGTTGGGACGAAGACACAAAATTTGTTGTCGATACAGCTGAAAGATTACAAGATATAGGTATTGAAGCCATTTCAATTCATGGAAGAACAAGAAAGCAACTTTATAAAGGCGATGCAGATTGGACTTTGATTGGAGATGTGAAAGCAAATTCACGCATGAAAATTCCTGTTTTTGGTAATGGTGACATTGATTCTGTTGAGAAAGCTGTGGATTATAAGGATCGTTACGGAGTTGATGGAATTATGATTGGAAGAGCAAGTATTGGAAATCCTTGGTTTTTCAATGAAGTAAAACATTTCATGAATACAGGTCAAAAATTAGCAGCACCAACTTTGGCTGATAAAGTTCAAGCTGCAAGAGAGCATTTAACAATGAGTGTTCAATGGAAAGGCGAGATTTTAGGAATTGCTGAAATGAAAAGACATTATTCAAATTATTTTAGAGGATATATCAATTTTAAATCCTATCGAATGAAATTAGTGACATCTTTTCATTTAGATGAAATTTTTGAAACGCTCGATTTTATTGAAAATAATCAAGAGGAGTTTGAAGTCGTGATGTGAGTTTAGGTTTAAATTTTTTTAAAAATTAACCATAGAGGGAATATAACAAAACTTAAGTTTGAGGATTCAATAAGAACTTAAATTTCATATCCGGTAAAAACGGTTTTAAAAAGTCAAATAATTCGCTCTCACTTTTTACTCAAAAACTGCAGAGCTCTTAAAACTTCTTTGTCATGGGAAGAAACTACCGTATAATAACCTTGTTCTGTCCACAATTGTCTGGCAATTTCAGCTTTAATTGTTTGAGTGATGAGGTTTTTACTCACCTTTAAATCGGAAATATTTCTGTATATTTTAAAGTTTTTCTCAGCATATTTAACAAAAGATTCTAAGATAGTTTCATCAATTTTAAAGTTTGTATTAAAGTCAGTTATTGACTTCCATTTAGTTCTTTTGTTTTGGAGAAAATCAAAAGCGAAGTTTTGAAAAACTGGACTATATCTTAATTCAGTGAAATACCAGCTTGATCCAACAGTATCCAAGGGAATAAAAACATCTGGTAAAATACCTCCGCCGCCATAAACGACTTTTCCTTTGGGTGTTTTAAATTTTAACGAATCTACTAATAAACTACTATCAATTTTGTATAATTCTCCATTTTCGTATCTTTCCAATTGATCTGAATAGTATTCTTCGTAATCTTTCATGTACGGTTTTTGAATACATCTTCCAGTTGGGGTATAATAACGTGCGATTGTTAAACGCAAGTTACTTCCATCTTTTAAAGCAATATCTTGTTGAACTAAACCTTTACCAAATGAGCGTCTGCCCATAATTGTTGCGCGGTCATTATCTTGCAAAGCACCAGCAACAATTTCACTTGCAGAAGCAGAATTACTGTTGATTAAAATTACAAGTTCTGTATTTTCTAATATCCCTTTCGAAGTTGAAAGGTATTTTTCCTCCTTAATATGGGATCCTTTTGTCTTTACAATTTCTTTATTCCCAGCTAAAAATTCATCAACAATCTCCACTGCAGTTTGTAAAACTCCACCAGGATTATTCCTTAAATCGAAGATTAATTTCTTCATACCTTTCGCTTTTAAAGTTGCGGCGGAGCGAGAAAATTCATGATAAGAAGCGATTGAAAATTGATCTAATTTTATATAGCCAACATCTTTTGTTAGCATAGTTGTGCAAACAATTGACTCTAAAGGAATTGTTCCACGAATAATTTGCTTTGTAATTTTTTTCTTGTTTCGGTAAATTTGAACTTTTACTGGTGTATTTTCTTCGCCTTTTAAAAGTGACATTACTTTTTCGTTGGTAATTTTTTTCTTGGCTACATTTTTACCGTCAATAGAAATAAATTTATCTCCAGCCTGGACTCCAACTTGATATGAGGGCGAACCAAAAATTACATTAGTTACACAAATTGTATCTCGAATAATGCTAAATCTCACGCCAACGCCACCAAACTTTCCGTCAATTTGTTCATTTATAGCTTTCAATTCACTTGCAGGAATGTAATTACTATGTGGATCTAATTTGTGAAGCATGTCAGCAATTGCATCTTCAAATATTTTATCGCTATTTAAAGTGTCAACATATCTTGTGTTTAAAACTTCAATAATATCTTTAAATTTTGCGTATTTTTCTTCACCTGAGTTTAAATCAAATCCTTTTGAATTTGGAGATAAAATATGACCCATCCACAAACCAATAGCTAACGTGAGAGAAATAGTAAAGGGCAATAAATAATTTTTTGATTTATCTTTCATCAAATGGATTTTCTAATTGTGTAATTTCTAGTCCTGCTTCTGTTAAAAAATCAACTCCTGTTGAATCTTTGTAAATGTTTATGAAAACCAAACGTTTTATTCCTGCCTGTAATATTAATTTACTGCAATCTTTGCAAGGAGATAAAGTTAAGTATAAAGTTGAATCTACACAATTATTTGCTGATTTTGCTACTTTTAAAATTGCGTTTGCCTCAGCATGTAAGACAAACCATTGCGTTTCACCTTCAGGAGTTTCACAACAATTGTCAAATCCTGCTGGAGTTCCGTTGAAACCGTCTGAAATTATCATTCCATCTTTGACGATAATAGCACCAACTTTTTTGCGCGAGCAATGGGACAATTCTGCCCAAGTTGAAGCCATTCGTAAATAAGCTTTGTCGTAACGCTCTTGCTTGTTGTCAATTAGATTTTGATTATTTTCAGCCATTATTTTTAATACTTATTTCACGAAAGAATACAAAAATAAAAAAATGATTGGGTTAATTAGGGTTTTTGGTAAAAGTTAGTGTTAAATTAACACAAAAATAGTCCTAGTTTTATATGATTGAAAAATTATTCATTTGTATATTCAAGAATTAACTTTTCTATTTCCAAAAGCAATAAGGGAAGATTTTTGGTTACAATACTCCAAATGTTTTCGTCAGAAATTGAATCTTAGCTATGAATTATTTGATTTCTCAATCCTATAATTCTTTTTGAATTTGTAATTTCTATAGATGGATTAACTTTTAAGATTCTATTTGTTGCTTCTCCTATTATTTCAAGATTTCTTTCAATTCCTCTTTTTAACAAGATGTTGCTTTTATAACTGAAATAATTGCGTTCTTCTTCATCAAAAAACCATCAATTTCCAAAATTGCTATTTTAATATCAAAAAGATATTTAAGAATTTTTTCGTTCATAAATTAATCTTTTTTCACGGTCTAAAACTTTTCTAAATATTGGGTTTTTAACAGCTTGATTTTCTACAAGGTCAACATTTCTCTTAAATAATTTTTCTAAATCTTCTTTCAAACCCATAAAATTGTCAAAATAATCAAATAATTCTACGTCTTGGAATTGAATTAAAAAATCTATATCACTTTTCTTATTGAATTTTTCAGTTAATATTGAGCCAAATAAATACAAATCTTTTACCTTGTACTTTTGACAAAGGGATTCTACATTTTGATATTCTTTTTCTACAATATTCATTTTAACAAATGTATGAATAATTATTGATGAATTATCTTTAATTTTTCTTAATAAACCAAAACCTCTTTTTCACCAACCTCCAAATTTATTTCTTTTCCAAAAATCAAAGCACGATTATCATCAATATGTCCAGCAGGGAAATCAAAAGCTACAGGAATATTTAGGTTTTTTGTATGTTCTAAAACGATTTCCTCTAAATTTTTACCATAAGGAATTTCAGTGTCCTTTAGGCTTGTAAAACTTCCAACAATTAAACCTTTGATTTTTGCTAAAACCCCAGCTTTTTTTAGCGCAAAAAACATCCGATCGATGTGGTAAAATTGTTCGGATAAATCTTCTATAAATAAAATTTTGTCGGAATAATCGATTTCAATATCTGTTCCAAGTAAACTATAAATTATGGATAAATTTCCTCCTAACAGAATTCCATTTGTTTTGCCAGAAATATTTTTTGGATTTGATTTTAGATTGTAATGTAAGTTTTGTCCTGTAACTGATTCTACTAAAGTACTTAATGCTTCTTGCGAATTTTCACCGTAATTTAATGGCATTGTTGCGTGAATACTTTGAATTCCTTTGCTTTGTAAAAACAAATGAAAAACAGTAACATCAGAAAAACCAACAATCCATTTTGGGTTTTCCTTGAATTTATCCCAAGAAATAGAATCTAAAATACGAACACAGCCATAACCTCCCCGATTACAAATAATTGCCTTGATTTCAGGATCGTCCAAAGCTTCTTGAAAATCTTTTAAGCGTTCTTCATCTGAACCAGAAAAATAATGATATTTTCCAACACAAAATTCTCCAATTTCAACAATAAATCCTTGCTTTTCCCAAAATTCTTTTGCTTCAAAAACTAAAACTGGTTCAATTGATTTTGCTGGTGAAACGAGTTTTATTTTATCGCCTTTTTTTAAAAATGGAATAGGTGAGTTCATAGTTCAACATTTATAATAATTCCTAGATTTTAATTAGAAGGTTCAATTTTTAGGCATTTTTAATGAAGTAAATTTTGAGTCAGCATTGGCTGATGATAAATTTAATTCAAAAAATAACGACAAAAGTGACTTTCTAATTAAAATCTAAATGTTTTCAAAAAAATCATTTCCCTTATCATCCGTAATAATAAACGCAGGGAAGTTTTTAATCGTGATTTTTCTAACAGCTTCCATTCCCATTTCTTCAAAATCAACTACTTCAACAGCTACTATATTTTCTTTTGCCAAAATTGCAGCTGGTCCACCGATTGATCCCAAATAGAAACCGCCGTATTTTTTACAAGCATCTTTTACTTCTTTGGAACGATTTCCTTTGGCAAGCATAATCATACTTCCGCCAACTTTTTGAAATTCTTCCACATAAACATCCATTCTTCCTGCGGTTGTTGGCCCGAAACTTCCTGAAGGCATTCCTTCTGGCGTTTTTGCTGGTCCAGCATAATAGATTGGGTGATTTTTGAAATATTCTGGCATTGCTTCACCAGCATCTAACATTTCTTTGATTCTTGCGTGAGCCATATCTCGAGCAACAATTAATGTTCCGTTTAATTTCAAACGCGTTTTAATTGGATGTTTAGACAATTCAGCCAAAATTTCCGGCATTGGTCTGTTCAAATCAATCTCTACAGCTGGTTCTAAATGAGGTGGAGTTTCTGGTAAAAGTCTGCGTGGATTTTTTTCTAATTCTTCTAAAAACAATCCTTCTTTTGTAATTTTAGCTTTAATATTCCTGTCTGCCGCACAAGATACACCTAATCCGACTGGACAAGAAGCTGCGTGACGAGGCAAACGAACAACGCGAACATCGTGTGTGAAATATTTTCCGCCAAATTGTGCTCCAATTAAACTTTGTTGACAAATTAAATGTACTCGTTTTTCCCATTCTAAATCACGGAAAGCTTGGCCGTGCATATTTCCTTCGGTAGGTAAATTGTCGAAATATCCAGCAGAAGCCTTTTTCACAACGGATAAATTTGCTTCTGCAGATGTTCCTCCGATTACCAAAGCCAAATGATATGGTGGACATGCAGATGTTCCTAAATCTTTGATTTTATCTCTGACAAATTCCTCCAAAGAAGCATCGTTTAACAAAGATTTTGTTTTTTGGTATAAAAATGTTTTGTTGGCAGAACCTCCACCTTTTGCTAAAAATAAAAAGTCATAAGAATTTCCTTTTTTGGCGTAAATATCTATTTGTGCTGGTAAATTTGAACCAGAATTTTTTTCGTCAAACATCGTCAAAGGAACGATTTGAGAATAACGCAAATTTCGTTCATGGTAGGTATTAAAAATTCCTTTCGAAATAAATTCGGCGTCATCAGCTCCTGTGTAAACATCTTCACCTTTTTTTGCCATCACAATTGCTGTTCCAGTATCTTGACAAGATGGAAGCTGACCTTCAGCAGCAATTACAGCATTTTGCATTAAATTATACGCTACAAAACGATCATTATCTGTCGCTTCTGGATCTTCTAAAATGTGTTTTAATTTTTCTAAATGCGCAGTTCTCAAGTAAAAAGAAACATCAGCCAAAGCAGATTCTGCTAAAACTTCCAAAGCTTTTGGGTCGATATTAAGTATTTCGCGATTACCAAAATGCTCGATTTTCACAAAATCTGATGAAATTTTGCGGTATTTGGTGTCGTCTTTAAGAATTGTGTATGGATCTTGATAAAAAAATTCTGACATAAGATAATTTTTTTGAATTACAAAGCTAATAATAATATCAAAAATCAAAGTGATTTTATCATTTAAATTAATCCAGTTTCATCAATATAAAAATCCAAACATCCACAATGGAATTTTATTGTTAATTCCCATTTGCATTTCGTCCAATACTAAAAAACTATTTTCAATTCCTGCGATTTGTTTGAAACTTTTGGATGCACCTCCAACTTCAAAAAGATACGTGTCGTCTATAATAAAATCTCCTTTCGCTGAAAGAGTTGTTGTATGTTTTGTATTGAGTTGATTTGTGAAAAAAGTTTCTCTTAGTGTTCCGATATTTACATCGCTTTGACTTAAATAAAGCAAATTTGTATTTTGTAAATAAATTTTATCTGGCTTTGTAAGTTGTGTATAAAATTTTCCGTTCATCCTTGCTAAATACAAAACAGATGCTTTTTGCAAGGAAGAAAGATAATTTAGTAAAGTAATTCTGTCTATTTCAAGTGCTTCTGCAAGTTTTGTAATGTTTGGTTGGTAAGGAACTTGTGTTGAAAGTAAATAAATTAATTTCCTAATTTTTGGAATTTTTACTAAGTCTATTGATTCAATTAATGCCATATCTTGCTCTAAAACCACATTCAAAACATTCATTAATTTATGGTGATAATTTTTCGTTCCTTCCAGATAAAACGGAAAATATCCATGTTTCAAATATGCTGAAAAATGTTCTAATGGTTTAATCTTTGATATAATTTCTTGTGCAATTTCTTCGTGATTTTTAAGAATTTCTTCCAAAGAAAGTACGGTTAAATTTTCTTTGTTTTCAATATTTAAAAATTCACGAAATGAAAGTCCGTTTAAAGTATAAACCACACTTCTTCTGCTTAAATCCGCATTTCCTTTGTGAATGTCAAGGATTGAAGAACCTGAAACAACAACTTTTAAATCACGTATTTTATCTCGGATATTTTTCAATTCTTGACTCCAGTTTTCGTATTTATGAATTTCATCAATAAACAAATGAGTACCGCCTAATTGTGCGTGATTTCTTGCTAAATCTATGAGTTTATAATTTGACAAACTCAAATCATCCATGCTGATATACAGCGATTTGGAACTCATTCCAAATTTTTCTTTTATATGTTGCAAGATTAAGGTTGTTTTTCCAACTCCTCTTGAACCAACAATAAATAACAATGGTTCATTCCAATCAATTTCGTCCGTAAAATTTCTTCTAAAAGTTGATTTTAAAGTCGATAATGTTTCTTTATATTCCAAATAAACCTTTTCCATTTTTAAATATATTTTTACAAATGTACAAAATGTTTATTAAGTTAAACAAAAAGCAGATAAAAATGTTTATTGTAATATATAAAAATAAATCAAAAATGTTTATTATAATATACAAAAATACTTATTTTTTTGTCAATCTTCTAATAGAAACCAAGTGTCCAAATAAAACAATTGGTGCAATAACCGCAGGTAAAAAGCTAATCGGGAAGTTTACAATCGTACTGTTTTTTACCCTGAATTTTAAATTTAAGTAATAAATTACAAGACGATCGACATTTCAAAAATGGGACAAGATGAAAAAGTTTTTTTATTCATTGACATTTGTTTTATTCGGATGTTCTTTGGGGTTTTGTGTTAAAAAACTCCCAAAATTCTGCGAACTTAACGCTTTCCTTCTTTAGTCTTAGTTTAAATCAATCCCGCTCGTTTTAATAGCGCTTCAGCATTTGGTTCTTGGCCTCTAAAACGCTTATACAAATCCATTGGGTTTTCTGTTCCTCCTTTGCTTAAGACATTTTCTTGAAAAGATTTTGCTATTTCTTTGCTGAAAATTCCATTATTTTGAAAGTGTGCAAAAGCATCAGCATCTAAAACTTCTGCCCATTTGTAACTATAGTATCCTGAAGAGTAACCTCCAGGGAAAATATGTGAAAAGGAAACACTCATGCAATTTTCTGCTACATCTGGAAATAATTTGGTGTGTTCAGTAGCTTTTAATTCATGTTCTTTCACCGATTTAATTTCTGAAGGATCAATTGAATGCCACGCCATATCAATTAAGCCTAAACTAATTTGACGAACAGTTGCCATTCCTTCCAAGAAAGTTGCAGATTCTTTGATTTTCTCTACAAATTCCATTGGAATTGTTTCTCCTGTTTCAAAATGCTTTGCAAAAAGCACCAAACATTCTTTTTCGTAACACCAATTTTCTAAAATCTGACTGGGAAGTTCAACAAAATCCCAGTAAACACTCGTTCCTGAAAGACTTGGATATTGCGTATTTGCTAACATTCCGTGTAAACCGTGACCAAATTCATGAAACAAAGTTGTAACTTCGTTGAAAGTCAATAAAGATGGTTTTGTTGCAGTTGGTTTTGTGAAATTGCAGACATTCGAAATATGCGGACGTTCATTAATCCCATTTTCGATATATTGATTTTTGAACGAAGTCATCCAAGCACCATTTCTTTTTCCTTCTCGAGGATGAAAATCAGCGTAAAACAAAGAAATAAATTCATTTTTCTCGTTGTAAACTTCGTAGGTTTTTACATCTTCGTGGTATTTTTCAATTGTGTCAACTTGTTTGAAATCCAAGCCATACAATTTTTTTGCGACAGTAAAAACACCATCAATTACTTTTTCAAGTTGAAAATAGGGTTTTAATTTTTCATCGTCTAAATTAAATAATTTGTTTTTCAATTTTTCAGAATAAAAAGCAGTGTCCCATTTTTCTAAATGTTTAATTCCATCTAATTCATTGGCAAATTTTGTTAGCGATTCAATTTCCTTTTCAGCGAAAGGTTTTGCTTTTAGTAAAATGTCATTCAAAAAATCCAATACTTTGGTTGGCGTTTTGGCCATTCTTTCTTCTAAAATAAAATCAGCGTGCGTTTTATATCCCAATAAATTTGCACGATCAAAACGCAATTTCGCAATTCTTAAAACAAGAGCTTCGTTGTTGAATTCATCGTTTTTAAAACATTGTGAACCAGCAGCTAGAGCTAATTTTTTTCGTAATTCACGGTTTTCTGCATATTTCATAAATGGAATATAGCTTGGATAAGCCAAAGTGAAAATCCAACCATCTTTTCCTTTTTGTGTGGCAACTTCTGCTGCTGCATCTTTTTCATCTTGTGGCAATCCTTTCAATTCTTCTTCTGAAGAAATGTGCATTTCATATGCATTTGTTTCAGCTAAAACATGTTCGCTAAATTTCAATTGAACACTTGATAATTCTTTGTCAATTTCGCGAATAATTTCTTTTTGTGCTGGAGATAAATTCGCTCCGTTGCGTGAAAAACTTTTGTATTTCTTATCCAACAATGTTTTTTGTTCAGCGTTTAAGTTTAGAGAATCACGTTTATTGTAAACAGTTTTTATTCTTTCAAATAAAGCTGCGTTTAAAGTGATGTCATTACTAAATTCTGTCAATAAAGGCGATATTTCTTGCGCAATATCTTGCATTTCTTTGCTTGTTTCAGCAGAATTCAAATTAAAAAACACGGACGAAACACGATCCAATTGTTTACCACAAAATTCCAATGCTTCAACAGTATTTTCAAAACTTGCTTCTTCCGAATTTGTGCAAATTGCGTCAATTTCAGCTTGTGTTTCTGTAATTAAAACCTGAAAAGCAGGAAGAAAATGTTCATTTTTTATGGAAGAAAATGGTGCAGTATCAAAAGGAATTAAAAGAGGATTTTTCATTTTTAAAATTATTTTGCCCTAAAAGTATAAATAAAAGTTTGCTTTCACTCTTTTTTTGAAATTATGCTCCTTTTTTTAACAGTTATTGTTTTTTATTGATTTCCCCTAGACAATTTTAAACTTTCAAATTGAGGCAATTTATAAATTTAAGCTTTGAGTTTACTTTTGTAAATGAAATGTTTAAATTTATAAATTAAATAAGAGTTGGGAGTTTTAAAATTGTCTTGATATTTTTATTACTTTTGTTTCACAAGATTTCAAAACATTTCATACATAATTCATGGATTTAAGTCAGGCATTGATTGAAAAAAGAAAACAATCTCAATTAGGTGGAGGTCAAGCTCGTATTGAAAAACAGCATAAAGGTGGAAAATTAACAGCAAGAGAAAGAATTTTATTGCTTTTGGATGAAAATTCCTTTCAAGAAATGGGAATGTTTATTCAACACCGTTCAACTTCTTTTGGTTTAGACAAACAAATTATTCCTGGCGATGGAGTTGTAACTGGTTACGGAACAATTCACGGTCGTGTAGTTTATGTATTTTCTCAAGATTTTACTGTTCTGGGAGGTTCACTTTCTGAAACGCACGCTGAAAAAATCTGTAAAGTGATGGATTTAGCCATGAAAAATGGCGCTCCATTGATTGGTTTAAATGATTCTGGTGGTGCTAGAATTCAAGAAGGAGTTGTTTCTCTAGCTGGTTATGCTGATATTTTTTACAGAAATACAAGAGCGTCTGGAGTAATTCCTCAGATTTCTGTCATCATGGGACCTTGTGCAGGTGGAGCAGTGTATTCTCCAGCTTTAACAGATTTTATTTTCATGGTTGAAGACACATCTTATATGTTTGTTACTGGACCAAGTGTTGTGAAAACAGTTACACACGAAGAAGTAAGTTCTGAAGATTTAGGTGGAGCAAAAACACATGCTGAAAAATCGGGAGTAAATCATTTTACGGCTTCAAACGACGTTGAATGTTTGAAAAAAGTGCGTGATTTCATGACTTTTATGCCACAAAATTATGGAGAATTAGCTCCAACGACAAAATTCGATTTCACAGCTTCTAAAACCGAAGCAATTAAACATATCTTACCTGCAAATTCAACTTTACCTTATGATATTCGCAACATAGTTGATTGTGTGATTGACGATAATTCTTTCCGTGAAGTTCAAGAAGATTTTGCGAAAAACATTGTTGTTGGTTTTGGTCGTTTGGAAGGCAGAACGATTGGAATTATAGCGAATCAACCAAATGCAATGGCTGGAGTTTTAGACATTGATTCTTCCAGAAAGGGAGGAAGATTTGTTCGTTTTTGTGATGCTTTTAATATTCCTTTATTGGTTTTTGAAGATGTGCCAGGATTTTTACCAGGAACTGACCAAGAATGGAGAGGAATTATTACACATGGTGCAAAATTGTTGTATGCTTTTTCGGAAGCAACAGTTCCAAGAATTACCGTTATTACACGTAAAGCGTATGGTGGGGCATTTGATGTAATGAATTCTAAAAACATTGGTGCAGATTTAAATTTTGCTTGGCCAACTGCAGAAATTGCGGTTATGGGAGCAAAAGGTGCAGCAGAAATTATCTTTAAAAAAGAAATTTCAGAAGCAGCCGATTCAGAAGCTAAATGGAAAGAAAAAGAGGCAGAATATGCAGAAATGTTCGCAAATCCATACAAAGCAGCGGAAAGAGGTTTTGTTGATGATGTTATTTTACCCGAAGAAACGAGAGCAAAATTAATTGCAGCTTTCAAATCATTGGAAAATAAAGCGGAGGCTTTGCCAAAGAAAAAACATGGAAATATTCCCTTGTAATTGATTTATTTAAATCATTAATTCCCTGAAAAATTTATGAAAAACGCACAATTTCCATTAAACCTAACTTTCAAAATTGGTACTTTGTCCAATGATTTTGTTGTTAGCGATGTAAAGGAACAAACGATTGCGTATGTGCGACAAAAAATGTTCAAGTTTGTAGATGACATTAGCGTTTTTTCTGATGATTCTCGTGCACAATTAGATTATAAAATAAAAGCAAATAAATGGATTGATTTTTCAGCTTCTTACATTTTTTCAGATAATTTAGATTATGAATTTGGTCGTGTCGCTCGAAAAGGAATGGCTTCTCTTTGGAAAGCAAAATACTTGGTTTGCGACAATGAATCACAAAATGATTTTATCATTCAAGAAGAAAATCCTTGGGCAAAAGTTTTTGATACACTCTTAGGAGAAGTTCCAGTTTTGGGAATTTTGACAGGATATTTATTTCATCCTAAATACAAAGTTTCTAGACCTGATGGAACAATTGTTGTGCGAATTACAAAAGAACCTTCCATGTTTGGAAGAAAATTTAAAGTGGAAAAATTAGCTGAAATAACTGAAAACGAACAAGAAAGAATCTTGTTGAGTGTCATGATGATGATCATTTTAGAAAGAAGAAGAGGTTGATTTTTTGAATTAAACACACTTCATTTTTTTACTAATAACTTTTATTGATTAACCTCACTGTTATCACAATAATATATTTTTTAAAATGAATTATGGTTTAGTTCGTTAAATCGTGCCTCGAAAACGTAAATCTGGTACCTTTCGCAAAAAGTAAGCGTATAAAAATCAAGTGTTTGATCCGCCGCGGCGGAGAGTTTTGATTTTTTAGCGTCGATTGTTGAAAGGTAGATGCGTTTTCAAGCACTAGAACTTAGCCAAAGGCGGTCTCAGCGAAGCTACTTTTGGTTCTTTTTGGCAACTTAGCGAAGCGATCTCATGAACTTGTGAATAATGAAAAAGAACAAAAATTAGATTTCAGTATTA
>CANLGD010000027.1 GCA_947490145.1 Flavobacteriia bacterium | reverse complement strand
CTTGTCCAAGATTTGTTTTCGCCTAAAAGTTTAAAAATAGGTGAAAGATTTGAAAAAGATTTAATTATTGATTTTTGTTCCATGACTTTTAATTTTCTTTTAAAAAATTTTCTTTTACCCAAGCTCTTCCAACTCCTGTTTTAAACCATTTTTCTTTCATCAAAGCTTCAGATCTAGTTTCAAATTCTTCAAAATGTAAAAGTTTCCAAGGTAAATGCTTCGAAGTATATTTTGAAACTCCTGAATTATGTTCTTCCACTCTTTTATCAATGTTTTCAGTTGAACCTTTATAAAGAATTCCATTTTTTAACGACAGAAGAACATATGCATAAAACATAATAAATGTATTAAATCAAAAATCCAATCCATTAATGGATTGGATTTTCATTGTGACCTCGTCAAGATTCAAACTTGAAACCTCTACAGCCGTAATGTAGTGCTCTATTCAGTTGAGCTACGAAGCCTTATTTTTTTTGCTTATGTAGTGCTTCCGCCTCGGCGGATTGGCTACGAAGCCTTATTTCGAGTGCAAAGATACTACTTTATTTTGTATTTGCAACCAATTTTGAATTTTTATTGAATTTCAGCACTCAAACCTCTTTCAAGTAAAGCGGTGCACAAAGGCTCCAAGGTTTCGTATTCACCTCTTTTCACCTGACATTTTCCTTTGTAATGAATTAAATGCGTGCATTGTTCAGCCTGTTCAATTTCATGTTTGCAAACTTTAACTAGTGATTCAATTACATGATCAAAGGTATTGAAATCATCATTAAATACAATTAAATCTCGTTGGTTAACTAAAAGTTCAATGGCTTCAATTTCTGGAGAATAATCTACTTCTGTCATTTTAAATATTTTGCACAAAGTTAAGGAATAAAAATATACAATTCTTTTTTTTGCCGTAAATAAAAATTTTACATCACGGTTTTTCCAATATACTTTCTCCTTTTTCCTTCTGAAGTTTTTCAGCTTCAGCTAAAGTTATTCTTTCACCATTGTAATAGGCAGTTACAAAAGCATCAGTAATTCCTTTTTGAATTACCGCATTTTTTGTATCCATACAAGCAGTAACTGATTGAAAAATTCCAGTAGAATAGCGAATTTTTCCATCTGCAAGTTTTTTAGAAACCACGTTTTCAGTGTACTTCAATTGTTTTGTAGTTGCTGGGGAATTGTATGCGCCAATTTGAACTGTGTAAAATAATCCCAATTTTGTTTCAACTGCGATTGCTTTTACTACATCCTTCCCTTTGTTATAATCTGAAACTTTGGAATCAATTGATTTTACTTCTTTATCTTCAGTTTTAACAACCTTTATTGCTAATTCCTTTAATTCTTTTTCTTTATTTGTCTTTTCATTTGAATCGATCTTTTTTTCTTCAGTTGAAGTAGCTAAATTAGAAGAATTGCTTTCGACTTCTGAACTTGGAACACAAAGTCCAGCATTTTGTAATCGTCTAGCCTCGGAAATTGAAATTCGCTTACCGTCGCAATATGCAACAATAAATGCATCTAAATAACCAAATCTTCTAATTGATTTTTTTGCATCAGAAGCTGTCAATAAACTGTTAAAATATCCTGTAATATATCGTGTTACTCCTGTTTTAATAATTTCACCAGTTACAGGCGTAAATTCTGTAAATAAATTAGATTTTAACGGTCTTTTAAAAGCTCCAACTTGAACTCTGTAAACCAACCCCAT
Source organism: Flavobacteriia bacterium (assembly GCA_947490145.1). Lineage (GTDB taxonomy): Bacteria > Bacteroidota > Bacteroidia > Flavobacteriales_D > Crocinitomicaceae > M2408. Next base: position 31,739 of record CANLGD010000027.1, on the reverse strand, counting down.
AGGCATTTCAGCACCGATTTTAACCCTCATACTAACAGATTCTGTTTGTGGATCTTCAAATATTTTAAATGGAATAACTGTTACTGAAATATTAGTATTAGTTACATTATTATCCACAACTTTTGGACTACTAACATAATTTGATTTAACTCCATCAGCAAACATTTTCTCTAATTTTGCCATTGAATTTTCTCCTTTTGTTAAGTTTTGATAAGTTGCAAGTTTTTCTTTTTCAACTACATCAACTTCTTTTAAGTTTTTAGATTTTGTTACAACTATATCTAACTTACTTTTTACATTTTGTTGATTGCTTTCACTTGGATTTTTTGCTAAAACAGAAACTGCTTGATTGTAATCATTTTTTGCCTTTTCTAATTCTTTGTAAGCAGTAGTTTTATTTTTAAAAGCATTTGTTTTTTCTTCAAAAGCAACTTTTAATTCAGAATAAGTTGAATTTTTACTCAAAGAAACTTTTTCTTCCTCAGTGTAAGCAACAATTGATTTGTCAGAAGAAACAGCTAATTTATTTGCGTTTTCCTCATTTGTTCTGACAATTAGCTCAGCTTCAACATTCTTTGATTCAAGTTTCAATAACCTTAATTGTTTTTCTTTATTTTCAATTTCCTTAATAATCCTAACTTTCTTCGCTTTATCACTTTCTGATTTCTGTACAGTTTTCAATTTTTCGATCTCTTGTTTCATTTCTGAAATATCAACTGTAATAATTGCTTTACGCTTTTCTAAAGAATTTTTACTTTCTAAAGATAAACTTGTTGTATTTGCATCGACTGTTTGAAGAGAAGAAATATCCTTTAACAATTGAGAAGAATACGTGACATTTTCTATTTTTTTCACATTATCAGCTTGTAAATCTTTAATTTCTTTTAAAATTTCTTCTTTTCGAGAATCTTTTTTCGTTTCTAAAAGTTCTTTTTGCAAGTCATTTATTTCTGTTTCATTGCGAACAACAAGAGCCAAAGCCAATGTATCTTGAATAAAAATTGATTTATCTACAAGACTTAAAGAACTAGCAAAAACTGCTTTTGAAGCCAAGTCTTTATTTTTTGAAACAAGATTGATTTTTAATTCTGAACTTTTATCTACAATTTCAATTTGTTTTTCTTGCTTTACAATTAATTCTTCCTTTAGTTTCTTTTCATGCTTTTTGGAAATAGAAGGATTTGAAAGTTGGTCTAAAATTGATTTTTCACTTGTATTTAATTCCACTAAAATTGAATCTTCATCAAAGGTTTGGTTAGACGCTGAATTACTTATTATATTATTTGCCTTTAAATCTGATGTATTTGCTAATTTTGAATTCTGACTATTGGTATCTTTTTTTACTAAAAAAGGATTTTTTAGTTGCTCTACTCTACTTTTAGAAACTGCAATCATTTCAGTTAAAACCTCATTTTCAGCTTTTAATTTCAAATCTTCCTTAATAGCATTTTGTTTTTCATTAGCAGCTTTCTTTTCTGTTAGTTTTGTTTGAAGTTTTTCTTCTCGCTTGACATTTAATTGACTAATCTCAGAAATATTTTCTGGATTCTCGCGTAATTCAGCTTTGTAATTTTTGTCAACAGCTGTCAATAATTCTTCTTTATTAATTGTTGCCTTTATTTCTTTTTGAACAACTATTTTTGAATCAATTTCGCGCTTTTCACTTGCATCTTTTATAGCCAAATAGGATGCCTTTTTATTTGTCAAACTTGTATCGACTGGATTTTTTTGAATTGATTTTTCTAAATTTGCTAATTTAACTTCAGTCAAACTTTGTAATTTATTTTCTTCAATAATTAACTTTTCTTGTTTTGACTTTTCATTTGTCGATTTAGAACTTTTAATAGCTTCAGTATTTTTTTCAAAATTTGGGCTAATTGTTTTAATTACAATCAAATCAGAAACTTTCGCACTATTTTCAATTTTAACATCTGTAATATTAGAAATAGCTATTTTTGGATCGGCAGATTTTGATTCAGTTTTTACGAGGGAAGAATTTTTTATTTGTTCAGTTCTAAGTTTTGAATCTTCAATTAATTCAGATAAAACTTGATTTTCTGCACTTAATTTTAAGTCTTCTTGTAAAGCAATTTTGTTATTATTGCCTTCGATTCTGGCAGTTAATTTTTCTTGTAATCTCACTTCACGTGCCTCATTTTGCTTATTTTCGTTAATCACTTTCGAATAGCTGTTATCAACTTCTGATAATAAATCCTCTTTTTGTATTGAAGCTTTTATTTCATTTTGCAACAATTGCTTTGATTCATTTTCTCGATCTTCACTTTGCTGCTTGATTGCTAAAATACTTTCTTTTTTATTTAATAGATTTGTATCGGCAGCATTTTTTTGAATCAATTTTTCGAGTTCAATTAATTTAATTTCAGCAGATTTTTGTAGGTTATTTTCTTCAGAAATTAAATTTTCTTGCTTTTGCTTTTTATCTAACGTTTTAGAATCATTTATTTCCTTTCTTATTTTCTCATAATTTGGTGCAATTTGAGCTATACTATTGAAATCAAGATCAGAATTCGAAGTTTTATTATCGAGTATTTTGTTATCTGTAGTTTTTTCATCAATAGCTTTCTTATCTGTTGTTCTAGCTGTATAATCTTCCTCCTCCTTGGTACTTGAAATACTAAAAGAAGCCATTCCCATGGTTCTCTTTTCTATTCTTTTATCCGTCTCATCTACTAATTCTTTGATTACATTCAACTCATGTTTTATAATTTCGTCAGATGGGTATTTCTCGAAATCCCTTTGTAACTTATCATTTTCTTTAGATAATAACTTAATAAATTCTTGATCTTCAGATTGTGCTTTATCCAGTTTCTGATTTTCTGTCAATTTACTATCCTCCTCAACTGTCATTAAAATTGCAAAATGATTTGGTTTTACGCGATTTGCCAATTGCGCTGTTGATGATTTCTTTTTAGGATTTGTTTCAGGAAATTTTTTTTCCAATTCTACTTGAAAACTTAAAATATGATCATTTAAATTTTCATTCATTTTAGTTAAATCGACCAATTTATTTTTCAATGCAGCATCTTTTGGATTTTGTTTTAAGGCTTCCTCTGTCGCATTAATTTCTTTGGAAAGTTGAAATTTTAAATAATTATCTTCTTTTTGGGTGAATTTTAATTTTTGTTCCTCAGTTAATTGCGAATCTTTTGAAATAGCTTCAATGTTTTTTTCATAATCTGGAGTTAGTAGACTTGCAATTTCTTTTTCATTGGCATTTAAACTAAGCTTTTTAGTTTCAGTCTTTTTGGAATTATCTGTATTTTTTGGAGTATAAGTTTGGGCCGAAATCTCTACACCTAAAGTTTTTGTTTGTTCCTCAACATAAGCTTTTAAAGTTCTAGTATTTTGATTATCAGCAGCTAAAAGTGCTTTTTGAGCATCAGCAGAATTTGTTGCTGTTGTTGTCGCTTTAAAATTTATAATTTCTTGCAAATACGCCATTTTTTTTTCCGTTTTTGCTAAGTTTTCTTTTTGAGTGCTTAATTTTGAATCTATTGTTTTTAACTCTTCATCTGTATATTTAATTTCTCCTTGTTTGTCTTCAATTTTCTTTTGAATAGCTGGCTGTTCTTTAGTTTTTGCGTCAGCCATCTTTATATCTAAATCCAATAATTCATTTTTAGCCCTGATTTTCATATCTAAAAACTCTTTTTTTTTCAAAGTAGTTTTTTTGATATCATCTCTTTTCGCGACCAATTCATTGACTAAAGATTCTGAAGCTAACTCTGATTTATCTTTTTGCAAATCTAAAATATAGGCTTTATTCTCATTAATTTTAAAAGCAACCAGACTATAATCTTTTTTATCAAATGCCTCAGAAATTTGATTAGAAACTGTTCTCGCTTTAAGAGCTTCTACTTGGCTATTTTTAATTATATTTTCAAGTGAATCTGCATAAGGAATCAATAACTTACTTTCCTTTTCTTTGGAATCTAATTCATTAACGATGGTTGCGGCTTTCTCAACTAGTATCTTTTTATCATCGCCCGATTTTGAATCTGCTAAAGCTACAGTCGATTTTAATTCTACCTGTAATCTTGAGATTTCTTTTACATTTTCAAGAACTTTATCAATCGCTTTTCGCTGAATATCTATTAGGTTTTTAGTCTGATTTTCTTGATTTTCAGCAAGTCTGTTGATATTTTGTTTCACTTCTAAATCAGTTTGTTTTGCATAACCAATTTGAGCATAAACTTCCTTGTTTTCATTACTCTTATCCATTGCTGTCAAATCAAACTGTTGCGCATTAGGATTTAGCTCAGAACGAATCCGAGCAATTTCAGTCAATGTTCCTTGAGGATCTTCTACATTTTCATCAAATAAATTCACAATTCGAACTGTTTCGCCAGCTTCTGTTTTTTCGTGAATCATTTTCTGCTTTAATGGCTTAAAATCTGACAAAAATGGAATATCAATAGTCGATTTAAAAACTTCGTTGTTATCATTTATCCGAATTTGAAATTCATATTTTCCACCTTTAGGGAAGGTCATTAAAACATTTGCATTTTCGTTTGAATTGAAAGTTCCAATTTTGTTATTTGTCACAAAATCAAAAATTTCTACAGAAACTTTTTTAAATTTAGGATTTATTGTTGAAGAAAAAGCGGATTCTATTACTGCAATTTGAATTTGGGCTTCAGTAACACGTACTTTGTAAACATGAATCTTGTCGTCTAAACTTTGTCTGGAGGAGGCAAAATAGGCATTTTTGTCTAGAGAATCTACTATATAAAATAAATCATCATCTGGAGAAGAAATAGCAAAATCTAAATTTTCTGCTGGGCCAAAATAATTTGCTTCTTTATCATATTTTGATCTATAAACGTCAAAGCCCCCCATTGAGTTATGACCTTTTGAACAAAAATACAAGTATTTACCATTCGGGTGCATGTATGGATAATCTTCATCAAAAGCTGTGTTTACATCTCCATAAAGAGTTTGAGGCAAGGACCATGAACCGTCTGGTAATTTTTTTCTGATAAAAATATCTTTTCCGCGTTTTTCATCATCATTATAACTTGAGTAAAAAATAATACTAGGATTAGCAGGAAAATGAATTAGTGGTATATGTTTATTTTTTTTATCATTTTTCGATTGAAACTGAGCATTTACGATTAATGAACCACCAATATTTTTCAAATCATACAAATCGAAAAACCGGCTAGCTTCAATTTCTGTTTTTTCAATTACAACAATTTCATTTAATGAAGTGAGTAATCTCTTTCCATTTTCCGACATGTCAATCTGTCTATTAACATCCAGCTTAGCATTTAATTTAGATCCAACTTTTGACTTATAAATATTGTAATTTTTTATTGCGACCTCAAACTCATAATTCAGGTGATATGCCTTACCTAAAAAGAAAAAAACCTCTGGATCAAAACCCTCTACTTTAGATGCATAAGTAAGGTGTTTAATTGCGTCCTGTTTTTTTCTAGAATTATAAATTAACGAAACTCCGTATCGAAAATTATAAAAAGCATCTAATTTATTAATGGCCAATAATTTAGAATAGTTTTTAGAGGCTTCTACAAAATTACCAGAACGATATGATTTATCAGCAATGACTTTTAATTCTGATTCATTGTCTTGCGAAAAAACAGGATAGCAGAAAATAATGAGGATAAAAATTAATTTTACCTCACTTGTTAAAAATGATAAATATTTATGTTTCATAAAATTATTGACATAGTTTTTGATCAGATACTCACACTTTTGAAATTATACGCTTATCTTTTAAAAAGGTTCATTTTATTTTCTTCACCTTTAATTATTCTTAAAATATTTTTTTTATGTGTCAAAATCACTGTAATTCCAATCACTAATGAGAATCCATTTAAACATTCTGAATTTTCTTTAAAAATAAACAAGACAATTATGGGAAAGAAAAAAGAAGCAACAATAGCACCTAGAGAAACATATTTAGAACCTAAAAATACTACTAAAAAAATCAAAAAACTAATTCCAGCAGCTGGAGGATGAATGCCTATTATTATTCCCAATGAAGTTGCAACACCCTTGCCTCCTCTAAACTGAGCAAAAATTGGAAATAAATGTCCTAAAAAAACAAAAATCCCACTTATCAATTGTATTTGAATTTCTAATTCCTGACTCAATTCTTTTAAAAATAATTTAGGAATTAAAACAACAATAACTCCTTTTAAAACATCCATTAAAAGAACAATAATCCCTGCTTTTCTCCCTAAAATCCTAAAAGTATTAGTTGCTCCAGCATTTCTGCTACCATGTTCACGAACATCTATCTTATAAAAAGATTTGCCAATCCAAACAGCTGACGGAATTGAACCGAATAAATAGGCAATTGTTGCAAAAATCAAACAATAAATTACAAAAGTCATTATTCTTCAGTACTAAATAATTTTAGAAATTTAGTTAAATAAATTCGATTAGCAATAATTTCCTGAAAAAAATCTTTTTCCCTGTAAATGCGCAAGTAAATTCTAAAATTCTATTCAATTTATGAAACAAAGTTGAGCCCATGTTTCTTTTGTAAATGTTTTTTGGTGCTTTATACCTAAATTTTCAGTAAAATCAATCATTTCTTGGACATCAGATTCAAAAAAACCGCTTAAATAGAGTTTTCCTCCAACTTTTAAAGTTTCAATGTAATGAGCCAAGTGCGATTTTAAAATATTTTTGTTGATATTAGCAAGAATTAAATCAAAAACCTTGCCTTGAATTAAATCTACGTCACCATGCAAAGCAATAATTTTCTTGCAATTATTTCTTTGGGCATTTTCTTTTGTATTTTCGACTGACCAATCTTCAATATCAATTGCTAAAATTGACTCAGCACCAATTTTTTCGGCTAAGATTGCCAAAACACCAGTTCCTGTGCCCATATCGAGCACATCCCCAAAAATTTCAGTTTCTTCTAACATTGCTTTAGACATCATCCAAGTTGTCTGGTGATGCCCCGTTCCAAAAGACATTTGTGGTTGAATTTCAATCACAATTCCTTTTGCTAAACTTTTGTCGTGAAAAGGTGCTAAAATAGATAATTTATCGTCCACAAAAACAGCCTCAAAATCTGCTTCCCATTTGGCATTCCAATTTTGAAAGGGAATTAATTCTTCTTTTAATTTGTAGGTAAAATCAATTTCTTTATCAGCTAATATTGTGTCTTTCAAAACCGAATCCAAATTTGTTTTTTCTTCAGATCCATAAGCTTTTATTCCGTTTTCAGTATCTTCAAATGCATCAAAACCTAGGTCAGCCAATTCAGCCTTTAAAATTTCATTCCAAGGTTCCTTTGGATTTAATTCAATTGAAATTAACAAGGTACTATTCATTGAGCTAAAATTATTTTGGTAAAATCTTCTGAATTTAAAGATGCACCGCCAATTAAACCGCCATCAATATTCGGACAAGCAAATAATTCTGCGGCATTTTCAGCATTACAACTTCCACCATATAAGATAGAGGTATTTTCTGCCACTTCATTTCCATATTTTCCAGCTATTGTTTCACGAATAAATTTGTGCATTTCTTCGGCTTGAGCTGTTGTAGCGGTTACTCCCGTACCAATTGCCCAAACTGGTTCATAAGCTATAATTATTAGTTTCATTTGTTCTGCCGAAAGGTGAAACAAATCTGTTTCAAGTTGATTTTTAACAAAATAGAGGTGTTTACCAGTTTCTCTTTTAATTAAAGGCTCTCCGCAGCAATAAATTATTTCCATTTTATGCTGAATTGCCACATCTAATTTCAATTTTATAACTTCACTACTTTCATTAAAAAGCATTCTTCTTTCTGAATGACCTACTAAAACACATTCAATTTCTAAATCTACTAAGTGAGAGATAGAAACTTTTCCTGTGTAAGCTCCTCTTGCTGCTGGATGAAAATTTTGAGCACCAACTTTTACGTGATGTTGTCTTTGTTTCAAGGCATCTAAAAAAACGTAAGGTGAAAACACAATAATCTCTTGATTATCGTCTAATTCTACCTCTTCCAATTTATCATAAATAGAAATTGCTTCTTTTTTTGTCAAATTCATTTTCCAATTTGCTGCAACAATTTTTTTTCTCATTTTCGATTTATATTTTGTTTATTTTAGGGCTTTAGTTGTCGGAATACTTTTTCAATTCCAGCCTCTCACTTATTTCAAAACGTGTTTTTTCAACCAATCAAAAGTTGGCAAGGATCTAAATGGATATTTCCCTTTTACCACAGCTTTCTGAATTACCATTAAAGATGGATTTGACCTTGCAATTGCTTTTAATTCTGTTTCATCATTTGTAAAAGCTGGAATTTGAAAATTATTTTTATTTCTCCAAGCATTAATTTCTTCTCTGTTCGACGAGCAAATTAAAATCATAGGTATTTTATTTTTCGTAGCAGCTTTGAATAAAGATTTATATGCTGCGATTTTTTCAAAATTTGCTTTTTTCAGATTTTTAGAAAAAATAATGATTATTTCCTTTGAATCTATTATAAAATCCTTTATACTTATTTCTGACAAATCTGGATTATTCATCTTAATTTTTTCTTTATATCGAAAAAATGCAGAATCATAATCGTTCAAATTATACTCATTCGCCAAAACTTCAATGTCCGTTTCATTTTCTCTATCAAATAATAAAACTCCATCAACCGTTGCATTTTTTAACATTTTAGCAATAAACGGCATATTTCTTTCTGGCTCAGTTAAGTCAGAAAATTGCAATAAAGGATTAAATTGTCCAGTAATAGATGGCAATCTCGTAGGAATAATTTCTTTTGTTTCTGTTGCGATGTATTTATAGTTTTTGTCTTCCCAAATTTTTCGAATCGTATCGGTATATTCTGCTTGTGTAAAAAATTCATTTTTACCAGTTTTCAAATTTTTAAGCGTAAATCCTGATTCATATTTACCTTCTTTACCATCGTTCATTTTTATCTTTAAGTTTGAACCAACCGCGTAAGGTCTATAATCTTTTAAAGGTTCAAACATCAAAACGTAAGTAGTAAATAAAAGACAAATAATGCTCACAAATATGGTACTTCCCCAATAATTTCCGAATATTTTTCCTCCAGCTCTTAAAACCCAAAGTGCACCTACAATTGAAATTAATCCAAAAATAACGGGGAAATACCAGCCAAAAATGAAGGAAAAAAAAGTAACGATTAATAGAGAAATTGGGATTACATAGAAATTTTCTTCTCTTGTGTTTGGACTAATTTTTCTTTGAGCCATGAAAATCCAAATCGATAAATACACCAAGACAATATCCTTCCACAAAGATTCTTTTGGAGTTAAGGATCTGCCAACTGAACCTTTCATGGCATCACCAAAGCAACCACAGTCAGAAACACACTGAGGTTGTTTCATTTCTTCAATAACAACTTCATCTGAATTTTTAGAAATAATTTTCAGTTCAGCGTTTGATTTTGCTTCGTCAATTTTTATTTGTGCCAAAGGATCACTCATTGAGTAAGTATCTCTATCCACAAACTTGATATCAGGATCGCAATTTGCAGTGTGCCAAGTTAAAAAAGTAAAAAATAGCATCATTAAAATCAAAAGCCATGAAACCAATTTCACTTTCCCACCAATTAAAACCAACACGCCAATTACGATTTCTGCAATACAAATTATTACTGATAATACTAAAGCCCAATCAATCAAAAATTCTAATGAAAAACCTGGAGCACCAAACCATTCTTTGATTCTAAATGCCAAAGCACCATCTTCAAAATATTCTTCCAATTTATAACTAAATCCTAAAGGATCATTAGCTTTAATTAAACCTGAAACGATAAAAAGCCCTCCAACAAAAAGTCTTGAAGCCATTGCCATGAATAATTTTCCTTTCAAAATTATCAATCCAGCTGTACTTATTGCTAAAAGTGCGAAACCAATTCCTGCAAAAAGCCATTTCGAATCAATGAAATTTTCATGAAAACCAATAGTAACAAAGGTCAATCCTATTAGATTTACTGCGATAAAAATAGCGTTGAAGATGAACGATTGTCCATGTAAAGTATTTATTTTACTCATATTCTAAATATAAAAATTTGCCTTTTACAAAATTATTGTTTTTTTTTCAATATTGATGTTAAATCGATGTTATTGGTATTTTTTTAATTTTCATTTAAATGAATCAAGGCAAACACTGAATAATTTAACATATCAAAATAATTTGCATCAATTCCTTCACTAATTAAAGTTTTTCCTTTGTTGTTTTCAATCTGTTTTACACGTAGGATTTTCATTAGAATCAAATCAGTTAATGAACTAACGCGCATATCTCTCCAGGCTTCTCCATAATCATGATTTTTTTTTGTCATCAAATCGAATGCAAAATCGGCATACTTATCATACAATGAAAAAGCTAATTTTTCTTCGAGTTCCATTTCTAATTCATTTGTTTCCATTAATTGAATTATTGCCATAATGCAATAATTAATAATGGCAACAAACTCATCTTCAACGCTTTCTCCTACTCTATTTTGACCAGTCTCTTGAATTGTGCGAATGCGTTGGGCTTTGATAAAAATCTGATCAGTCAACGAACTTGGACGTAAAATTCGCCAAGCTGTACCATAATCTTTTGTTTTCTTCTGAAAAATTTCGCGGCAATTTGAGATAATTTCCGAATATTGTTCCGATGTTTGTATCATTAAATTTATTTATAAACTAAAAAAATGCTAAAATCAAGGGTTGAAGATACAAATTTATATTCTAAAAACAGTATTCTGATCAATGAAAAAATTTTAGATCTCTCAAAACCAGTAGTTATGGGAATCATAAATTGTACCCAAGATTCTTTTTTTGAGGGCAGTCGATTTACTAATTTAACTGCTGTTATTCAAGAAGTTGAAAAGCAAGTGAAGGCAGGAGTTTCAATTATTGACATTGGAGGGAATTCTACTCGACCAGATGCAAAAAAATCTTCAACTGAAGAGGAAATTCAGCGAACAATTCCTGCAATAACTGAAATAAGAAGGGAATTTCCAGAAATAATTTTGAGTATAGATAGTTTTAGAGGAAAAGTTGCAAAAGCTGCCATTGAAGCTGGAGCGAATATTATTAATGATATTAGTGGTTTTTCGATGGATCCAGAAATGCTTTCCACGCTGAAAAAATATCCTGTACCTTATATTTTGTCGCACATCAAAGGCACTCCAGAGACGATGTCAAATTTTACACATTATGACAATATTTTTAAGGAAATGTGTTATTATTTTTCTGAGAAAATTAATGTTTTAAAAGAAATTGGAATAAATGACATTATTTTAGATCCAGGTTTTGGCTTTGCAAAAACACTAAAACAAAATTATGAAATTTTAGATAAATTAGAGGATTTTAGCTTCCTAAATTACCCAATTATTGTTGGTTTTTCAAGAAAATCAATGATTTACAAAAAGCTTAATTCCACCCCAGAAAATGCTCTTAATGGAACAACCGTTTTAAATACAATTGCTTTGATGAAAGGTGCAAAAATTATTCGCGTTCATGATGTAATGGAAGCAGTTGAAATAATTAAAATAATGGAAATTTAAAAAAATGGAATTATTTAATTAAATTAGATTTCAAAAAAAAAGCCTCAGATAATTCTGAGGCTTTTCGCTATTAAAGTTGCGGTCTGGACGGCACCGCTGACAAGCAAAAAGCAGTCTGATTATCAGTATTTTATAATTTATTTTTTCGATAATATGACCAAAAGCTCTACCCTTAAGGTTGATTTGTTTTGAATGATTTGAAAGAACTATTGTGAAACAAAGGTACTAAAAAGTATCAATATGAATGTAATAAAAGGGAACAAATTATCGCAAAATGAATTAATTTTCAGAAGGTGAATTTTGATGATTATTCGTTTTAATCAATAATATAAGTTCTAATTTCCTTTTCCGATATACCAGAATATTTACTGAATTCACTTATTGTTACAAATTGACTTTTCTCTTTTGAATTGGCTGCTTTAATTCTGTTAATTAAATTCCTTCCATATCTTTCTGAACGTCCTGTGATTCGTTGAATATCCTTCGGGTATATACATATCCGTTTTGTATTCATATTGCTGAACAAAGATATGCAAAATGGAGTAAAAATTGTTTCTCTTATTTAAGATATTCTAAAATCAATTTTCCAATCTATGGTTTGAATTCTATTAGAAATTTGTTTCAAAGTGTCTAAAATTTCATTTGCTGTTGGAAGTTTACCGTACACTAAATTACTAAATTCTTGTAAATAGGTTTTTTCCATTTCCGCCCAAGTATTTTCTGAATCTTTGAAAATTAGTGCTTCTTTTGGGTGATATTTTAACCAAGAATTGCCATTTTTAAAGCTTTCGACATCGTCATTTGCAACTAACAGTAACATTTCTGCAAATTCATGGCTTTCAAAAAATGTTCCTACTTCTGACAAGTTTAGCAATTGGTGTAAATCGTAAGTATGACGAATTTTCTTTTTAAGGTCTTCAATTGGATTTTCGCCATAAGAAAAACGCACTAAACTCATTATCTTTTCACAAATCGTTCTATTGACATGCAGCACTTGAACCTCAAAAGGCATCATATCATATTCTTCAGCCAATTTTTCTTGACCAGCTGCAGACATCATATCAAAAATATAAGACGAAAGAAATTGTTTGTGAAATGGCTCAAATCTTCCCAACCAAGATGCTTCAATTATAATAAACTGTCGAACTTGGCCAAAAACACCAGTAAAAACTTTTGGATAATCGAAAGCTACTTTTCTAATCATTCCTCTTTTATTGGTTATCGTTGGTTCTTCTACTTCTGTCAAGCTTTTAGCTACGGCATTAGTAATTTTCTTTAGTTTAGTTTTTAGTTGATTTCCAGTTTCTTCATCCTTTCTAAGGACTACCAAGTCAATATCTTCAGAAAATCGTTCTATAATTCCAAAGCATTTTGACAATGCAGTTCCACCTTTAAAAACAGTCTGATCACCAATCTCATTTTGAAAAATTGCATGTAATGCAAAAGTTACCCAATAATCTTTTTCAATATAAATTGGAGCTAAGTTCATTTGTTTAGCTGTAAACTCAATCGATTGTCTAAATAAAGTTGCGTTTTCGTGTAATTTCATATTATATTCCATTTTTCACAATTCACAAGTGCATTTTTCGCACCCGACAAAGTGTATTTCGTTATAGAATTTAAAGATTTTAAAAGCGTTTCTGAAAATGTTGTTTTTTCCAAATCATCCAATATTGCGCCTAACAAAGCTCTTGTAGCTGGAGGATATTTTAGTGCTAAACGAACTAAAGTACTTATCTCACCATCTGAATATTTTTTTATTAGTTCCATGAATCGCTGGCAAGAGTTGACAATTGTTGCATCAGGAATTTTTTTGATGTAGCGAATTGAATCCAATAATTGTAAAAAAGGAATGTTTTCTTTTGTAATTGTATTTTTTTGTTTGACAAAAGAAATGGTGTATCGCTCCCTTTTAAAAGTGGGTCTTACTTCATTTTTTGCAATTTGAATTGTATTACTAACTTGTGTCGTTAATCCCAAAGAATTGAAAATACTATACGTTGTAAGGTAACCTGTTATTTTGTTGTCACTTTCCAAAAGATCTTTTACCAATTGGTATTGGCTTGGTTCTAATTTTCCAAAAACAGTATTTTCAGGTTTATAAAATTTGCCTTTAGCTACCTTAGAAATCTTTCCAGAAGCGGCTAATCGATTAAGACATTTTATCACAGCTTCTTTTTTATTGACCTCTGTAACAAAGTCGTCGTATGTGAAAACATAAGACTTCGGGAGTCTTTCAATCTTATTCTTAATGTAATCAGATACTTTCACGACACTTATTTTATGCAAATATATAAAATTTGTCCAGTTTATTATAAAAAAAACTGGACATTTATTTTCTATTTTACTTGTTTTTGGAATTTTATCAAGTTTTTTGCGCAAAAAACTTGACAAAATTTTTCAAATTAGGATATCATTTAAATTGTTAAAAATTTAACCTAAGTGGGCGTTGATATGGCGCTCCCTTAGGATTAACATAGGGCTGAATTGGATTTTATAAATTCGATTGCACCACCTATTGGACCACCTACAAAATAATCATTGCACCACCTATATTTTTTTTTGAAATTGGAGCAAATTATGGGATCAAAAAACCCTTTTCGGAACAAAGTTTCACAATCGGAATGACATTGTAAAAGTAATAAGCCACTACCCTATTTTTGATTCAGAAACAGAAATTCTACTCGCGACATGAACAATGTTTTGCTTTAAAGAAAGTCTTAAAAGCTAATTAAAAAACAAAATGAAATGGCAAAACAAACTGGCATTATCAAGTTAAAAGGAAAAATCGGAGATTTATCTTTTTACAAGACCAAAGACGGACATTTGGCAAAAGAAAAAGGCGGTGTTGATGGCGACCGAATCAAAAATGATCCTGCATATGCTCGAACTCGTGAGAACAATGCAGAATTCGGGACGTCTGCAACATCAGGAAAACTTACTCGAGATTCTTTACGTCCGATTGCACAAAGTGCATCAGACAACAGAGTTGTTGCGAGAATGACAAAATTGATGTCGCAAATTAAAAACTTGGATTTGATTTCTGCAAGAGGACAAAGAAAAGTGGGTGTTGCGATTGCTGGAGCGACTGCAAAAGCATTATTGAAAGGTTTTGAATTCAACAAAAACGCGCTTTTAGGGAGCATTTTGTACAAACCTTATGCAGTGAACACGACTACAGGAGTGATTACGATTCCTGGTTTAATTCCAGTAAATAACATCGTTTTTCCACAAGGTGCAACTCATGTGAGTTTAACAGGATCTTATGGCAATATCAATTATGCAACTTCAATTGCAGATGTGAAGTTGACAAACGTTGTGAATTTGCCACTTGACGGAACTCCAACGTCAGTGACTTTGACACCTATTTCCGTTCCAGCGGGAGCAGGTGCAAAAGTTTATTTACTGAAAATTGAGTTTTTCCAAATGGTAAACGGTGTTCAATATTCATTGAAAAATGGAGCATTCAACGCTTTAAGAATTATTGAAGTGATTTAATCTAAAGGCTTTTTAATTGCTAATCTCTTCGTTACTTTAAAAATTTCTATTATCATTTCGGAAACGAAACTCAAAATCAAATTTTCAAAAAGCCTCGATCTTAGAAATTTAAAATGCCTTTAAAAATTATTTAAAAATGACAAAAAAAAACCGCTTCACAAGTCCAACTCCGAAATTTCACAGAATCGTACGAAATATCGGGCTTGGCTTGGCAGCTGCTGGAGGAGTTATTTTAGCTTCTCCAGTTGCTTTGCCAACCGCAATTGTAAGTTTTGGAACTTACCTCATCCTTGGAGGAACAATTGCAAGTGCGGTAGCACAAAGTGTTACTGCAGACAGAAGATAAAGCAAAGCTTTTGAAGACTGAACGTTAGAGACAGGATAATATTAACCTTTAATTCAACTAAGACATGAATAAATTTTGTAAATCAAGTAATTGGCTTTTAAAATTGAAAGCAAAAAAGAAACCACTCCCGATGGTGATCGGGACTGGTGCCGAAAAGAACGAAAAAGCAAACCGCATCAATCTTGAAATTCAAGAGGAAGAAAGTGAGATTTCAAAAGTTATGGACCTGAAAATGGAAATGGAACAAAGTAAAAAAGAACATTTGGAAATTGCGTTGAAAAAGAAACTTCGGTTACCTGCGGTGCGGCCTTCGGCGGTTAAAGCTGGAGCAGATTTGACTGAAAAAGTGAATATGGTGAGTATTGAAACAGATGAAACTTTTGATGAAGATTCTACAGAATCTGAATTAAAAATTAAGCTGGAAGAAAACCAAGATGAAACTTTGGAAATTTCTTGTAAAAAGAAAATCAAATTCAAAGCTGGAGCTGAATTGACAGACAAAGTAAACAAAATCAACATTGATTTTGATGAAAATTCAGACGAAGATTCAGCAAATAATTCCTTGAAAATGGAAATTGAAACAATGGAAAAACAGCGTTTGGCAATTGCTTTGAAAAAGAAAATTAAGCTCAAAGCAGGTTCTGATTTGACTGATAAAGTCAATGTTGTTGCAGTTGAATGGATTGAAGAAATGACTGGAGAACAAGAAATTGTGACGGTTTCTTTGAAAATCAATTCCACGGTTTGCCAAACTGAGGTTTCTGAAAATTTGGAGCTGCAGAAATAATTTTTTATCCTGAAAAAATAAAGTAAAATGATACATCACGATCACAGCACAGCAATTGGAACAACGACAGGAACGGCTTTATCCGTATTTGCGACTTTAGACACGCAAGATTACATGAAAACAATTGTTTTGGCTTGTGTGGGTGCGGTTGTAAGTTTTACAGTAAGTTTGTTTTTGAAATGGATTTGGAAAAAAGTTAAATAAGTTCTTTGAAATAAATTAGTTGTTAAACGCCATTCGAAAGAGTGGCGTTTTTTTTATTCTATATAATTGTATAAATTTGATGTTTTAGATTCAAATTACATTCAGGTACTTATTTGTTTGTAATTTATAATTGCTGCATATTTAAAATTTAGCGGTCATTGTAAAGTGTTAGACAAACAGAAAATAAAAACTTAAAAATAACAATATTAGATGAAAAAAATAATAGTAGTAGCAGGTGCGACAGGAAATTTAGGAGGTAAAATTGTAAATGCATTATTAGCATTAGATGTCGAGGTAAGAGCAATCGTCCGTTTAGAAACAGATATTAAAAAAGTAAAAGACTTAGAACAAAAAGGTGTTAAAGTCTTTCAGGTGGATACAAGCAATAAATCAGAAATTTCAAAACATTGCATTAGCGCACATTGCTTTGTATCTGCTTTAGCTGGTTTAAGGGAAACTATTATTGATGCTCAACGTGTGTTCTTAGACGCAGCAATTGAAGCAAATGTTCCACGATTTATACCAAGCGACTACTCAAGTGATTTTACGAATTTAAAAGAAGGTCAGAATAGAAATTTAGATTTCAGAAGGGAGTTTCACCAATATCTTGAGACAACAAATATCAAGGCAACAACTATATTTAATGGTCCTTTTATGGATTTATTAACTACAGATATGCCTTTAATTTTGTTTAAACAAAAACGCATTCTTTGTTGGGGAAATCCAAATCAAATCATAGAATTTACTACAACCTATAATGTTGCAGATTTTGCAGCACGCGTAGCCGTTGAAGACAACACACCAAGATTTTTAAGAATTGCTGGTGACAGACTTTCTTGTAACGACTTTGTTAAATTGCTTACTGAACTTACCAATGAAAAGTTTAAATTATTTAGACCAGGAGGCATTCGCCTTCTAAACTTTGTCATTTCATTAACAAAGTTTTTTTCACCATCAAAAAAAGAACTTTATCCTGCTTGGCAAGGAATGCAGTACATGAGGGATATGATGGAAGGAAGAATTATTTTCCAGAACTATGACAATGAAAGATATTCAAACATAAAGTGGACTACGGCAAAGGATTTCTTGATTAAACGAAAAGAAAGATAAAGCTAGTAAGTCCTGAAATAAGGTAAACTTACCTTTAATTTTTTTTGCAAATTTGGTTTCTGTACTCAAAATAAATTATATATTTACCTCGATTTTGTGTTGATACAATAATTGTTAGAGTAAAATATAATTTCAATAACCTATGTTAGTTATCAAATTCCTTTCAAGATTAGACTTTATTTTTCATTTTTGTAACTATTTTATTATGCACAACTTTAAATCAATTACTATGAAGAAACATTTAAACTTAAATAAATGGTTTTTTACTCATTTATTTAAATATAATTTTGCTTGTTTAATTGTCATCATCCTTTTACCTGTTTTTCACTTGCATTCTCAAGATGGTTATTTGGATTCTACTTTTGATCCTGGCTGGGGAATTATTAACGGTCAAGTTAATGCAATGGACTTACAATCAGATGGTAAAATTATTATAGGAGGCGATTTTCATTCATTTAATGGAGTAACAAAGCACAATATAGCTCGTATCAATGTTGACGGTTCTGTTGATCCAACTTTTACACATTTTAATGGAATTATTGGGACTGTTTCTTGTGTGAAGATTCAAGATGATGGTAAAATACTTGTTGCAGGGTCATTTTCATCGTATGATAATGTTCCCTTTAACGATATTGTCAGGTTGAACCCAGATGGTTCTATAGATTCCACATTTGATCCTGGAACAGGGTCTAGTGGTGATGTCGTTTCATTAGCTATAGATTCAAATGGTAAAATTGTTATAGGAGGTAACTTCATGTCTTTTAATAATTCAAACGTTTATAATGTTGTTCGGTTAAATTCAAATGGTACTATTGATTCATCATTTAATTGTGGCGCAGGCACAACAGGTTCAGATGCTATCAACTCAATTTGCATACAAAATGATGGGAAAATACTTTTAGGTGGGTCTTTTTATAATTTTGACAATGGATTTCCTTGCGGCAATATCGTAAGATTAAATGAAAATGGTTCAAGTGATTTGTCCTTTAATATTAGTGGTGCTGGTTTTAATGCTTCAGTTTTTAAAATTTCAATAAAAAATGATGGTAAAATATTGATAGCTGGTAATTTTACCTCCTACAATGGCCAACTTAAAAATAGAGTTGTCCAAATTTTTTCTGATGGAACAATAGATAATTCATTTAATATTAATGGTGCAGTTGATGCAGTCGTTTTAGATCTGCAAATTCAGCCCGATAATAAGATTATAATTAGTGGAAATTTTACATATGTTGATGGCGTTTTTAAAAAGCATTTTGCCCGTTTAGAAGCTAATGGTTCTTTCGATCAGTCTTTTGGAAACATAACTGGTGGCGTTTCATGGGGTGGAACTGTAAATTGTATGGCTATTCAAAGTGATGACAAGATTTTGATTGGTGGGTATTTTATTACCTTTGATGGTGTTGGTCGCAATAAAATTGCAAGAGTTAATAACGGTGCATCTAGTGCAAATATTATCGAATTTAATCCAAATTCAACTATATCAATTCACCCAAACCCAGCAAGTTCAACTTTTTCAATTGAAGGTTCAACTAATTTAATTGGTTCAAATTACGCTATTTACAACCAAGTTGGTGAGCTTTTAGTTTCGGGGGCTTTTCGTTCTGAAACAATTGAAATAGATATCTCTAAGTTCGAAAAAGGATTATATTTGATACGATTTGATAATTTACTTTATCCAGATCAAAAAGTAATAGTACAATAAATTACCATTTTACCAAATCCCTTGCAAGTTCTAGTTTAATTTTTCTAATTGTCAAAGCCAAATCCTGAAAATGTAAATCTTTTTCGTTTGCAAATTTTAATAAATTCAGTGCTTTTTGAAAAACATCTGGATTGCTTTTTGTTTTTAAAAATGATTCTTGGACCAAGTTTTTAGTTTCTTTGATTTTGATAAATGGAATTACGGAACCAATTAAAAGTTGATGAAATCTTTTTGCATTCCAAAGTGCAAAAAATATCCAGTACAAATTTTCTTTATCTTCCAAAGTATTGTAGCTGCAAACAAAACAATTTGGACACGGATCTAATAATGGTTTATCAACCTTTGTTTATTTTTTTAAGGTGTTGATGAGAACGGCTGTGCCTTAGTTTCCAGAATTTAATCCTTTGTTCAAAACGAAGAAATGAAACCCAGCGTATTTTTTCGCCGGGTTGTAAGTTGATAATTTAAAATTGCCTTCGGCGCTACTAAACGTGGTCGAACTCATAATTATCATTTTTGTTGGTTAATGCTTTCATTCTTCTTTGTGCAAATGCTCTCAAATTGAGATACATTTTTCTCAAATTACCTCCTTCGGCTTTTTCGAGTTCTAGCTCAAAAAATGCAATTTCTGTTTGTAGTTGCAGATAACTCATTCTTGTCATGATAGACTTTGCAACAGCTGGGTTTATTACTTCATACATACAATTTAGGTTTTAAAATTCAGCACTTCTAAATCGGCTTCGCCGCCATAATTTTTTCAAAAGAAAGGAAGAAAAAAAACGACTGAAAAGCCGAAAAAAAAGAAAAAAAGAATGCCAATTTTTCAGTGTTTGAATGAGTTTATGCAAGATTTTTGACAATAAAAAATTTGCTGAAATGAATTGCGTGAGAAGGAAAAATAAAGTACCGAAAAGAAGTTTAGGAAAGGAAAGTTTACAAAATTTTTATTGCAAAACCCGCAGGGCTTGAACTTGCAGAAACGTAATGGAAGCACTAAATTTGCTGCCATTTTTTTATTTTTATAATTGCTTAAATTTAAAATCTCAGTACTTTTGCACCCAAATGAGCCATTTTAGTAAAGAATTTATTTCGTATCAAGGGTTAAAAATAGAATTTCAGTTTTCCTATTTGGAATTATTTGAAAATCTGGGAGTTAATGAATCCGTTTATCAAATTTCACTTCGTGGCTGCCTTCGGCGGTGTGATGGTTTCGAAACAATTGGAATCAAGAATTTGAATGGAATTCCTTTTTTAGTAAAAAATAATGGGCAAGAGATAAATCTCCAGAAATTATTGGCTGAAAAAGAAAATTAGTTTTCAAAGAGATAATGGCATTACGACTTCGCTCAGAGCAAAAGGTTATGCAGCCTTGAGCTAGCCGCATCGGAGAAAGGCTGTGTGCAGGAAATGGAATGAAGCAAAGGAATGAAATGGATTTGCTTCATGGAATGTTGCGTGCGACGCCGTTTGCGAGTTAGCACCAAGTGGGACATGAAAAGCCCCGATTCATCGGGACGGGAATGACCTATGCTGAAAGCACAAAGGGCTGGCGCATTTTTTGAAAATCGAAGGAAAAATCTTTAAACAAGTGTGTGAATCCCGATAAAGCAATTGTAAACTGCTCTGCTGTACAAAGCTAGATCGGGAGAGCACTCTTGAAGCAACGAAAAATAGTATTAGAAAGTAAATTTGAATGTTGCTGCTTGAGGAAGTATGGAACAAGCTGCACACCGAGAAAAATTGCTCAAAAACTGTGACAGCCCTGCAGCTTGGTGCGAAAGCAGGCGAGCCAGACAATAAGCAACGGTGGACACCCAGTGAAAAATTGCGAAGCAACCTTGATAAAGGGTCTATCTGCGATGCTTGCTGAAGCAGGTGGGTGGACAAAGTAGTTGCGACTGAGGAAACAAATGAGCCACGCAAGAGAAACAAGAGAACTGCCACAAAGAGAATTCTGAACGGCTGGCAAAGGAACGCTAAAAACAAGGGGCTGGAGTTTACGTAAGACTTGTTAACCCTTGTTTTTATGTTTTTCTTGCTGGGGCGAAGACTTGACGAAGACCGAATAACCATTTTTTTTTAAATTTAAGTTAATAATTCAACAACAAATTTTAAATAGCTATAATGTGAATATCTAACGAAAGTTAGTTAAAGTTTTTATTTAAAAAATAATAACAGATTAGCAAACTAATCTTCATAAAGAACTTTAACAAATAAGCCAATTACTTTTAAATTTTGCGTTTCCTCGTCACGTAAAGCAATTGGTTCATATGGTAAATCTGATTTTGGGAGTAATACTATTTCTTCATGATGCCATCCATCTTCCGAAGTTGTTTTTTTACTTGAATACTCTTTTATGGTATAATTTGATCCAAAATCCAAATCTGTATAATCCGTCATTTCAACCAAAGTAATTAAACCATTTCTCGAACCACCACTATATTTTTCAAATAAACAAATAGAATTGTTAGGGATAATTTTATTCATTGATTCGCCAATTACTCTGCATGCAAAAAAGTTTTTGTTTTTAGTGTATCTTTCTTCAACTTTAATAAATTGAATTTCCTCAGTTTTTTGTATTTCAGAAAAAGATCCTGCAGCAATTTTTAAATCGAAAAATGGAATTGAATAATTTAGAGGTTCTTTAGATATTTGTATTTGCACTTTTTCATTTGGACTATCCTTGATGTTGATAAATTGCATAAGATATCTTTTCAAATTATCATTACAAGCATAAATATATGTGCCTTTAATTGCTCTTAATAAAATTGTTTTGTAAATATTTAGAATAAATTCATTTAAAACAGTTTCATCTTTGATGGTATTTTTACCAGCTTTATCCTTGTAATTTTCTTTTATTACAATTAGCTTGTTTGTAGCAAAGTCATAATCCAATTCTGGGCCAATTATGATTCCTGCATAATTTAAATCGTAACCTTGAGTTGTATGTATACAACCTACTTCATGTATTGAGTTTTTTGAGTTTATCCAATCATTTGCAACACTATTCCATCTTAATTTTGAATCTTCTAATTCAATATCAAAAGCAGTTTTATCATTTTTTGAAATCCATTCCCAAGCATAGCCAGCAACAACCCTTGATAAACCCTCAGATTGGTCTCTTTTATATATTTCATCTACCATGTTTTGAATGTTATTAAAAAGATAACATTCATACTCTAAAGGTTGATATTTTTCAGTTAAATTTTGATTTTCAAAAAGTAAATTATGAATAAAACTGACATAGGCATTACCACCTCTGCATCTGAATTGAGTTTTTAATACTTCTATTCGCGTTGAAGGATCTTGTTCCAATTCAAGAAATCTATCTCTGTGGGTATCTGATGGTTTTATCGATTGGTATCTATCATAAAATAAAAGTGCCTTTTTTGATTGCAAAAGAACCCAGTCTAATTCTGTTGCAGCCATTTTATCTAAGCCAAATGATGCACAAGTATCATCAAAGGGTTTGAAATATGGACCAAGATTAACCCTTCTTCTGAGACGATGACCTTCATCAACAATTACTAAATCATATTTTTGTTTAGCTAAATCTGAAGGCCCAATAACCATCTTGGGGGATAATCCTTCAATATTTTTAAATACATTTGAAATTGTTTTACGAAAGGAAGCCATTGGTATGACTAATGCCATTTGCAAATCGCCATATGTGGTTTTAACTTTTTTAAGTAAATCAAATAATTCCTCATCGTTTTCCTCAAAATCAGCATAATTAAAATTTTCTAAATTTGTCTTTAATAATTTGAAAAGGAATATTGCCAAAATTGATTTACCAGTACCAGCGCCACCTTGAATCAAACTCACTTTACTATTCTCGTCTAACAGGCACTTTAATATTAGTTTTAGACTATTTATTTGTTCTTTAGATAAGGATTTGTAAGGAGAATATTTAAACAAATCGGTGTTGTTGATATGATCAATAGAATGTCTTGCGATACCTATCTTTTTTAAATCATCCCAAATATTTTTAAATAACTCCCAATAAAATTCTTTTTGCTGATAATAATTATGGTTTGCAATCCCTAAATTTCCATTTTGCAATTTATATTTACCATCAGCAGCAATATAGCGAATTAGGTTGGATTCCAAATCTAAAGTAGCTGATTTATTGAAGTAATCACTTAAAATTAAACTAACTAGTGATAATTTATTCTTTTTCTCAGATTTAGAATGAGATTTCATTCTACTTATCATATCAGTAGTTTCACCTACGTATGCATCTTTGGTATTTTCATCATTTAAAAAATATACTATAGGCCAAGAAAGATAATCTCTTTCATTATCAAAAATGTTTTTTTCTAATTCAGAATCAAAATTATATTGTCTAATTTTAAAATCCTTGATTATCATAACTCATTATATTTATCAGACCTACCTTTCGATTTGTCAATAGGATACTTTTCGCCATTTTTCTTAATCTTTTGAAGCACTATTTCTTCAATATCAAGTTTATATTTATCCGCTAATAAAAGAGTATAAGCTAAAACATCTGCTAATTCTTCTTTAATTTTTTCTACTTTGACATCTTCGGAATTTTTCCATAGAAAGTGCTCAAGTAGTTCACCTGACTCTATTGAGATTGCCAGTGCTAAATCTTTCGGATTATGAAACTGCTCCCAATCTCTTTCATCTCTAAATTTTATCAATTCATTAGTAAGGAAATCAAATTGAGATTCAGCTTGAACATCACGCTTTATCATTAATACCATTGAATGATCGTAGCCATGTGGATAAAAAGAGACAGGAAATTTATCGTAACTATATTCGTCATCAAACTCTGACAATTCGATTGATGGATAGCCATTCTTTGTCAAAAAATCATTTGCCCTTGAAACCAAAATTTCTAAAGATTTTTCAGGCATTTCAAAAAGCTTAAAAACCGAATTTACATCATGGAAATGACAACCATAAAGCGAAGCACCAGATTGAGTAGAAGGAAAAAATTGTCTTAACATATTTTATTTTTTTGGCTTGTATAAGGATTTTGCCATTTTATATTCTTCATCATATGGCAGTTTTAATTGGTCTAACATTTCTGGAATTGCTATTGACCAACTGATATAATAGTATGCTAAAATATGATACCCACTAAATTTTTTATTTTTAATGGAAGATATGCGATAGTCTTTTTTGTCAGGGTTATAACCTTGAGTGCCTTGCATCGCAATTTCAAAAGCAATTTTTTTGATTTCTTCTAAAGGTTCGTTTTCAAAATATTCAAAGGCATCGACCATAAACATGACGACAGCCATGTTTGTACCAAGGTATTCTTGTGACTTTTGGAACTTTTCCATTTCTTGTTCCTTGAAATCAACATCCTCATGCAGGCCAAATGGGTCTTTTTCAATCCTTTCTAATAGGTTATCAATGTCAGAATTTGTATTTCTATAAGTCGATTCGTTTACTAATTCAAAATTTGAGTTTAATTTTAAATCATTTGCCCAATTCTGAACTAATTCATATTCTTCGGCTGGTTCTTTATCAGAGGAATATTCTTTGTATTCATTGTATAATTCATTTGCTTGTTTCAACTCAATAGGAGTTGCTTTAAATTTTTCGATAATATCAAAACCAAACAATTCATTTAATTGTAGAGCATTGATAATATTGTAAATTTTACTTTTTGATAAAATTTCTTTTGGTGATATTTCAACAACTCTTTTGTCCGTTACAGCATTTAGACCATCCTCATTCATTTTCAATAATGACAAAAATTGGAATGGTCGTAATTCTATAAAATCCTTATATAAAAAGTCTTCAATGAACAAGTCAATTGGTGTATTATAAATTTGTCTATTTATTCCTTCAAATATCCCATTACAATAATTTTCTATGGATTCTTCAGGAATACCCATTTTTTCAAGTTTATAAATAGAACTTTCAATGGATTTCCAAAATGTAGCTTTATGACTTTGATTTGAAACGAAAAGCTGATGTAGATTTCTCTTTCTTGCTTGAATTGTAAAATCTAAATGCACAAGTTCATGCATAATTAAATGTTCAATTGCTGGAAAGGTATCATTGTAGAGAACAATATGTTTATCTCTATTGTAATTCTCTGCAAGTTCCATTTTTGCTGCAGTTGGAATGTCATTTTTAGCAACAATGTCAATTTTTGTTTCTCCTTCAAATTCAAGCTTTGAACGATATGCTCTAAAAATCTTTTTACCTTGGTCTGATTCAATTATTTTATTCGCAACTTCAATAGCTTGTTTAAATGAATTTTGATATAAACCATCCCTTTTGCTATTCAACTTCAAAGATTGAATTACACTATAAAATGCGGAATGCAAGTCACCTTCCATTTCTGCTATAACACTTAATCCGTAATGTGTATTAGGGTATTTATTTTCAATTTTTAATACTTGTTCAAAATACCTTTTAGCTTCTCGTATTCTGCCTTGTTGCATTAGGTTTGCACCTATATTATTTATGGCAAAATGGTCATTCGGATTGATTGCTAAAACATGATCATAATATTTCAATGCGGTATCAATATCATTTTTATCACGGGCAAATATATTACCAATCATTAACAATGCCCATTCATTTTTAGGATTCCATTTTAAGGCATCTATCATTGAATTTATTGCTTCTTCATGATTTCCTTCATCTGAATAAATTTGACCCAATATGCGATGGTATTCAGAATTCGTAGGATTTGCTTGGATTAATTTAGTTAAGATAGGTTTTGCAGCATCATAGTTTTGTTTTTCACAATAGGAGACTACTTGCTTATATTCTGCATCTTGATTTAAAATAGAATTAACATCTATTTTAACAATTATCATTTCATTTTCAAATGTAACAATTGGACGAAATGGTCCATAAGAATAATAATTAGTTAAAGTATTGATTATTAACTTATTACCCCCCCCCCGTAATTCTGGGAATATAGTAAATAAAAAATTGTCTTTTTTGTGGTAAATTGTCATGAAAATGTAAGATTTGCGAACTTAGAATACAAATATATAAACTATTGCTAAATATTAGCAAACTGCCATTTTTTTAGTAATTATTAATTGACATCGATATAATAAACTTGAAAACTACTTTATTGATGAAAAAAAAGTATAAGTGAGCGCGAAAATGACTGTTGTAAATCAAGAAGGCAATTTGGTCTTTTACTTTAAATGTAAAATTTATTACTAGTGTATTTTTCTTTTTCTCTTTATTTTAATTTCGTAAAACAGTAATTTTTTGATAAAAACTCTAATATAGTAGTTTTATTTTCTTTTATTGTAAATTGAATTAGGTAAATAATCTACATTTGCCACAACATCAAGAATTAGTCAGTTGACTAATACCAACCGAGTGGAAAACCACGGTGGTGCAATCGATGAGGGCGACAAGTCAAAAGGTTTCAAAAAAATCACTCACTTTTCGTTAAAATCAGCTCTCGATGTTTTATTAATTAAATAAAACAGATGAAAAAATTAATTTTACATGTTCCGCATTCTTCCATCACAATTCCTCTAAAAGAAGGATTTGTCTCTGATGAAGATGTGATTTTTAAAGAAATACTAAAACTAACTGACTGGTACACGGATGATCTATTTTATTCTGAAAAAGATGAAATGGTTATTGCCGAGTTTTCAAGGATCTTTTGTGATGCAGAAAGATTTTCTGATGATGAACAGGAAGTAATGGCTCAATATCGTATGGGTGTACTGTACGAAAAAAATGATGTTGGAAATATTATCCGAACCATAAGCCCAGCATTTAGAGACTTTGTGTTACGAAATTACTATTGGCCTCATCATGGAAATTTGAGTAAAGCTGTTAATGCACAATTGCAATCTTTTGGAAAGGCTGTTATAATTGATTGTCACTCCTATCCTAGCAAACCTTTGTTTCGTGATTTGGATCAAAATCCTGAAAGACCTGATTTCAATATTGGGACTGATTTATTTCACACACCGGTTCATTTGGTTGACTTGGCGAAAGATTACCTTAGTAAATTGGGCTTTAGCTTAGGAATTGATTGGCCCTATAAAGGATCAATTGTTCCACTTGAACATTACGGAAAGAACAAAAATGTAGAGACAATCATGCTCGAAATAAATAGAGCATTATATCTGAATGAACCTAGTAATGAAAAATCAGGCAATTATCAAGAGGTAAAAAAGGTCATAGGTGGTTTTCTAAAAATGATTAGGGAAAACTTAAATAATAAATGAGATTTGTGAAAATTGACTAGTATTTTTTTCTATTTGGTGAATCTAAAACAACACTCAACAGAAATTAATTGTTATATTTTATAAATAAATAGTTAAATTTTCTTTATATAGATATATTAATAGACAAATAAACTACCTTTGTATCAACATCAAGAATTAGTCAGTAGGCTAATACCAACCGAGTGGAAAACCACGGTGGTGCAATCGATGAGGACGACAAGTCAAAAGGATTCAAAAAATCACTCACTTTTCGTTAAAATCAGCTCTGGATGTTTTATTAATTTTTAAAACATTAAGAATGAAAGGATTTCAATTTGTTTACAGCTCCCGTCCAGGTGACAAGGAGATGTTTCAAGAATTTCGAAAACAATTATCTGAGCTTTCAGATGAAAAAATCAATGAACAATTAGAGGAACTGCGGAAAGAAGGGGCACGATTCTCTGTTCACGCTTATTTAATTCGTCTTATTGCCTTACACGAGGTTGCCAAGGAACGAAAATTGGATAGCCCAATTCTAATCTCAGAAGACGGTTTACATCTGTCTATTCAAACTAATGAAGGCGAGTTATGAAAGGGGCAATAATAGGTGACTATGTTGGTTCAGCATTTGAGCATGTAGGCAATAAAGCAGCTATGAATTTTGATTTAATTCAAAGCCACTCCCGATTCACCGATGATACTATTCTAACAATTGCAACTGCTGATGCTATTTTAAACAAACTCTCTTATGAGGAAAGCTATTTTAAGTGGGGTTCAAAATTTCCTCGGGCAGGTTATAGTAAAACCTTCATGGATTGGCTTTGCTCAAGTTACAAAAAACCATATAATAGTTTTGGGAATGGTTCTGCGATGAGAGTATCTCCAATTTCCTGGCTTTATGACTCACTTGACGAGGTATTAATTGAAGCTAAAAAAAGTGCTGAGGTGACTCACAATCATCCTGAAGGAATAAAAGGAGCACAAGCAGTTGCGAGTGCTATTTTTCTTGCACGAAAGTATGTAACAAAGGATGAAATAAAGTTGTATGTTGAGCAGAATTTCAACTATGACCTCAGTATATCTTGTGAAGAAATAATTGCACAGGGTTATACTTTTGATCTGACTTGTCAGGGATCAGTTCCACAAGCTATTCGCTGTTTTCTAGACTCAGAAAGTTATGAGCAGAGTATCCGAAATGCAGTACATCTAAATGGAGATACGGATACACAAGCAGCAATTGCTGGCAGTATTGCAGAAGCATTCTATGGACTAAATTCCTTTACATTTAAAGAGGAAATTTTAGATAAATTAGCCCCTGAATTAAAAGCAGTATTACTTCAATTTGAAACTAAATTATTAAACAAATAAATACATGAAACAATGAAAAACAAATTTGAAATTTTCGAAAACTGTGAAATAGCTTTTAAAATAGAACGAAAAGCTCCAAATATGCACAACATGAGACTGTATGAGACTAGTGAACAAAGTATCATTGTTGAAAATCTACTGTTACGGGGAGATGAAATGTTTTGCATTCATCTCACTCATGAGAAATTACAAACTCTTTTGATTTTGCAGAATGTAGAAAAATACCTGCTCTTTAGTTTTGATGAAGAATTGAATTTAGAAGGAACGCATTACTGCAATTCAGCAAGTACGATGGATTTTAAACTTCTGGTCCAAGGGAGATGGCTCTTGTTTGAGAAAATAGGTAAGGAATAATTTTTTTGAGCAGATCGTAAAAAAATTACGTTGTGCTCGACTTAGATTTGAAGAAATGTAAAGAATCTTACTAACAACTATAATAAAAGTAACTATGAAAAATACTAAAAATATTAAAGCAAAAAATAAATTGATGGTCGACAAATTAAATTCAGACATGGATTTATGTGGATTAAGTATTGAAATCCAAAAAGGTTTTCTGTTCTTTATGGGTGCATCTATAAATATCGGAATTAATGAGAGTGTAGTTGATTTATCTCCCTTCACACAGACAGATGAAGAACAACGAGAAACCTTTATGCAAATCATTCATTCTTATTCCAAATCCAGTGGAATCTTTGAGGATTATGGTGAACTACATGACGGAGTGTTTTTAGAAGCAATCTATACTTTTAATACGATTTTCTTTTCACTCAATGGCAGCGGAACAGAGGAATTAGATAGTAATCTAAGAAGTGTAAAACTCACTAAAAATTCTGCTCCTTCTATTATGAATAAATGTGAGCCTCATAAAGGACTAATGGAAAAGTATAAAAATGCTAATTACAATTTAAATACTTTTCACAACCTTATTGAGGATGTGTTTGCGCACACAGGGAAAGAACTGCACGAAAATGAATTTGATTTACAAAAATCTTATGAAGCTGGATACGCCTATTTCTGCATGCAATCATCAACTGATATAAAAGGCAGCCTATTTCTCTATAAGACAATGTACAATATGTTAACACCTTTATACAAGGCATTATATAGCTATCCTTTCTTAAATTTTGTTTATCCTGATATACTATTAACGAACCATATTTTCAGCAACTCTCTACAATTATTTTACGTTGGAATTGACGCTACGATTACACAATCCATTCATCGTTTTCATCAATATATATTTTACCAATCCAACAGTATTGAGTTGCGGGAAGTATGGGACTTTAAATTGGAAGGTGGTCAAAAAATGCAAGATTTGGTTTTTATAAATGCGCAATCAATTAGAGAAACCGATGTTATTAGTCTAAGGGAACATTTTCTAGCGTTTGATGACTTTATGAATCCTTCCTTAAAAAATGCGAAGATGACTTTAAATGAATTTTATTATCAAATATTAGTGGGGATAAAAGAAAAATATAACATCAATCCGTGCAATAAAGAACAAAATCACTGGAACAACCTAGGAGATTTTATTCAATTTCTAGGCATACTATTCTATGAAACTTGTCTTCATGCAATTGTTTTGGATGAAATCATTGAGACAGAACAAGAATGAAATTGATTTTAAGTAAGAACTAAATAATATCTTTGATTGAGGATGTGAAAATTTTGCTAATAACCTGAATTCGATTAAAAAAGGGCCAACTGTAACGATAAATCAACATCAAATTTGATCGATGTTTTTTTTGGGAAAAAACTATATGCAATTAAACCAGAAATAAGGTTTAAAATGAAGTTATTAAAGCTTCTGTGTCTTGAATGTTCAACTTGACAAATGTTTTTCAATTCATCATTTATTGTTTCAATAACAGACCTTTTTGTCAGTAAAATTTTGTCTTTTAATTCAAGCAAACAATTTTTCATTTTATCTCTAATTCCAGTAATCAATTGGATTCCATCAACGAATAAAAGTTGTGTTAATTTTGCTGAAATATATCCTTTATCAGTATAAAGTTTACCTTTGATTTTTTCAACAAATTTTTGATTTTTCAGAGGTTCTCTATCGTCAACATTTCCTTGTGTGATAACAAAATTAAGAATATCACCATTCTCATTGTCAATAAGATGGAGCTTAAATCCATAAAACCAGCCCATTGTTGATTTTCCAACCTCAGCTATTCCCTTAAACACTTTATTTCTTTTAATTCTTTTGTTTTTACAAACACGAATTGGTGTTGAGTCCGTGTAGGTTATCCCAGTGCATTCTTCTAAACAACAAGTTTTTAAAAAAATGGTCATTGGCAAATTTACCTGCTGAGATAGCTCTATAAATCGATTGTAAGAAACTGTATTTGGAAATAAATGAAGGTAGGTGTTTTTCAACATAATTCAAATAAAAATGCTTCAAGTTTTTAAATTGCATTCCATGAAAAATAATCAAAATTGTTATCACTTCACTTTGTACCATTATTGGCTTCTTTTTGGCTACATTTCCAATCAAATGTCCATCAATTGATTTTTGAAATTCTTTACAAAATTCATCGCTTAAATAAAAAAATTCCGTAATTTTATCTCGAGTGAAATACATAATATAATACCCCCAATTTTTCGGACAGCTGATTAAAGTGTAATTTTAACAGTTGAATATGAGAAAAGAGAGACGAAAATTTAGTGCATCGTTTAAAGCAAAAGTTGCTATTGAAGCGATAAAGGAAGACAAGACGTTGCAGGAACTTGCTTCAAAACATGGTTTACATTCCAATCAAATTAGTGCTTGGAAGAAAGAGTTTTTAGAGAAATCTGAATTAATTTTCTCGAAGGAAAGTGATTTAAAGATTGACGAATCGAAAGAAAAAGAACTTTATTCTAAAATTGGCGAATTACAAATTGAAGTTGATTTCTTAAAAAAAGTTTTGGGGAAATGAGCGTCGAAAAGAAATGCTCTCTCATTCTCCCAAATCATAAAAAAATGAGCATCAAGAAGCAATGTAAATCTCTTGGTTTACAAAGAAG
>CANLGD010000026.1 GCA_947490145.1 Flavobacteriia bacterium | reverse complement strand
TGCAGTAGTATTCAATTTCATGTCATAAGCCCAGTCACCTTGAATATTTATTACATTTGCAGCATCACCCCAAACAGCTAACTTGTTGTTTACTTTGTACATGAACATCATTCCTGTTGTCAAAGTTAAGGTTTTATCTAATCTACCCTCGAACTGAGGTGAAGTATTAAAAGCAATCCCTGGACCCATGTGAGCTAAGAAATTGATTTTTTTTCCTGCCTCATTCCATTGAGTGATATTAAACAAGTTACCAAGATTTACTGTACCTTGACCATCAAATTTAATATAGTTTGAGGTTAATTTTGCAACTCCATCCTTACCATTTCTAAAACCATCATAAGAAAAACCAACTTTAAACCCAAAAAGATTTGACACATTATACCTTGCGCCCAAACCGATATGTGGAAAACCACCTTTAACTACTTCACCTTGTCTTCTTATGGCTTTATTAGCGCCAAACTCAACATCTAAGGCTACTTTATTGAAATTTGTCTGCGCCATCAAAGACGAACCTATTGACAAAAATCCAATTAATAACATTTTTTTCATATACATATTTTTTAAATTACGGCACAAAGGTAATTATTTTTTTTAAAAAAACAACTATTATTTAAAAAAACTGTGAAATGTTTTAATAATTTTTAATTTTGTATCATATGAAAGGAATTATTTTAGCTGGAGGTTCAGGCACTAGGCTCTACCCAATTACAAGAGGTGTTTCGAAGCAACTATTACCAATATATGATAAACCAATGATATATTACCCTTTATCGGTTTTGATGCTTGCGAAAATTAAGGATATTTTGATAATCACAACACCTGAGGATCAAGAATCTTTTAAAAAACTTTTAGGATCAGGAGTTGATTTAGGAATTAAATTGAATTATTTAACACAAGAAAAACCTGACGGAATTGCTCAAGCATTTCTAATTGCAGAAGAATTTATTGGTTCAGAATCTGTGTGTTTAGTTTTAGGAGACAATATTTTCTATGGGCAAGGACTTATAGAAAAACTTCAAGTTGCAAAAGCGAAAGCAGAAATAGAGAATGAATCTTCAATCTTCTGCTACAATGTTTCTGACCCAGAAAGATATGGTGTAGCTGAATTTGACAATCATAAAAAAGTAATATCAATTGAAGAAAAACCTGCTTCTCCAAAGTCAAATTTTGCAGTCACAGGTTTATATTTTTACACGAACGATGTCATTGAAATTTCTAAACAAATAGGGCCTTCTGAAAGAGGCGAATTAGAAATTACAGCAGTAAATGAAGTTTATCTAAAAATGAACAAATTAAATGTCCAGCTGTTGGGAAGAGGTTTTGCTTGGCTCGATACAGGCACACATGAGTCTTTGTTAGAAGCAAGTTCCTTTATTCAAACGATAGAAAAACGACAAGGATTAAAAATCGCTTGTATCGAAGAAATCGCTTATGACTTGGGATATATAGACAGTGTAAAATTGAAAGAATTGATCAAACCTTTATTAAAAACTGGTTATGGTCAATATTTAAATGAAAAAATTAAGAGCAAATGAAATTCCTTGAAACAGATATTAAAGGTTTATATGAAATTTCTCCAAATGTATTCGAAGACAATCGTGGATATTTTTCTGAAACATTTAGTCTTTCATCTTTTAAAGATATTTTTGGTGAGGTTGAATTTATTCAAGACAATGAATCCAAATCATGTTTTGGAGTTCTAAGAGGTTTACATATTCAGAAAAAGCCTTTTGAACAAAGTAAGTTAATAAGAGTAATTGAAGGAGAAGTTTTGGATGTAGTAGTTGATTTAAGAGAAAACTCTCAAACATATGGAAAAACTTTTTCTATCATTTTAAATGACATTAACAAAAAACAATTATTTATACCACGAGGATTTGCTCATGGTTTTGTTGTTTTGAGTGAATCAGTAATTTTTTCATACAAAGTTGATAATTATTATTCGCCAGAAAACGAAACTGGAATTATTTGGAACGATGAAGATTTGAATATTGATTGGAAAATAGACTTAAGTAAATTAATCCTTTCAGAGAAAGATATAAAATTAAACACTTTTAAAGAATTTAAAAAAAATCATGGTTAATATTTTAATTACAGGTGGAGCAGGATTTATAGGTTCAAACTTTATAATTCATTTACTCAAAAAGTATCCAAATTATCATATTGTAAACTTAGATCTTTTAAGTTATGCTGGAAATTTAGATAATTTGAAAGAAATTTCAGCAGATGAACAAAATTATACCTTTATCCATGGAGATATTTGTGATAAAAAATTAGTCGAAAGTTTATTTTTGAAATACCAGTTTCAAGGCGTCTTTCATTTTGCAGCAGAGTCTCATGTTGATAATTCAATCAAAGATTCATCAGTATTTATTCAAACAAATATTGTAGGAACACATACTTTAATCGAATCAGCAAGAAATACTTGGTTTGACAATAAGAATTTATTAAAGAATGATTTTCAAGATGCCCGTTTTTTGCATGTTTCTACGGATGAAGTTTATGGCACTTTAGGAAAAACTGGGTTATTTACTGAAGAAACTCCTTATGCTCCAAATAGTCCTTATAGTGCTTCAAAAGCAAGTAGTGACATGCTCGTGAGAAGTTATTATCACACTTTTGGGCTAAATACAGTAACCACGAATTGCTCAAACAATTATGGACCAAAACAACACTCAGAAAAATTAATCCCAACAATTATTAAAAATGCATTAGCATTAAAAAATATTCCAATTTATGGAAATGGAGAAAATATAAGAGATTGGCTTTATGTTTTAGATCATTGTAAAGGAATTGACTTGACTTTTCATTCTGGAAAAAGCGGAGAAACTTATAATATAGGAGGGAAAAATGAACTTACGAATATTGAATTGACCAAAAAAATTCTAATGATTTTAGATCAACGTAATCCTAGAATTGATGGAGAATCATATTTAGAGCAAATTACTTTTGTTACTGACAGACTTGGACACGATAAACGTTATGCAATTGATGCAACTAAAATTGAGTCTCAATTAAGTTGGAAAGCAGAAGAAAATTTCGATTCAGGGATTTTAAAGACTATTGACTGGTATTTGAACTCTTTAGAACTAATTTTAGAAAAAAATTAAAATGGATTTTTATACATTTTTGTTTTTTGCTTTATTATATACCAAAAAAAAGATACATCTTTTAAATACCTTTTCCCTAATCTTTTTGGCTCCATCAAAAAGCGATAGAACCATTCAAGACTTAATTTTTGAAAAATTTTAGGCGCTCTTTTTAGTGTTCCCGCTTCAAAATCAATTGTTGCGCCCAAGGCCATAAATAATTTAATGTTTTTTAATTTATCTTTGTTTTTCATGATCCAAAATTCTTGTTTGGGAGCACCTAATCCAACAACCAAGATGTTTGAATCAGAAGCATTTATCTTCTCGATAATTAAATTACATTCTTCCTGGTTGGTTTCAAAACCAAAACTTGGAGAATAAAAATCACAAATAATAGTTGAATTTGTTTTCTTATTAATGTTATACATAGCTAACTTGGCAACACCTTCTTTTGCACCTAACAAAAAAATTTTGTTAGTAGAATTTTTATGATAGTCATAAAATGCAGTAAAAAATGATGAACCAGGAATAACTTCTAGAAATGGATTAGATAAAAATTTTGCTCCTAAATTGACAATTTTGCTATCACAAATAACCCAATCAGCCTTCTTGTAAATTTCAAAGAAAGATTTATCTTTTTGAAGTCGTACAAGATGATCGACATTAGGTGTAAACAATACTCCTTCATGCATATTTTCTAAAAGAAATTCTGTGGTTATGGAGAGTATTTCAATATTTAAAATTCTGTTTTTTTTCATCTTCAAAGAAAAAAAGATTCAAAAGGTTTTTTTTCAAAAATATCACATTTGCCATTTATTGTAGCATCATAAATTTTTCGATTTTTTTCATTGTAAAAATCATTTGCAATATTATAACCAACTTCTGACTTATCTAAATCAGGCAATACCCACTTCATTCCTTTCGGGAAGTAATTTGGGTCAAAATGACTTTCATCTTTTTCATAAGTTCTCACCTCAACTGTTGCAGCTCTGCCTGTTTCCTTAAAATTGTGATCCATACCTATAATAATGACTTCTTTAAACCCAAGATAATAAGCTAATTGTAAACAAGCAAAAGTAACTGTACCTCCAAAATGAGTAGGTTTGGTTAAATCAGTTTGAAAAAAGGGATTAAAAGTATAGGATTCTTTCAAATAATGACTGTTAGGTATCTTTTTAAATTGTCTCCAATTAATAAATTTATGTTCAATTTTTAACTCATTAAAATCATTCGAGAATTGATCTAAAACAGTATCTTCAACACACACTAAAAAGTTTGGAGTAAAACCAATTTTATCAAAATAAATGTAAAAACGATTCATACACATAGTGTATTCATTTTTTAAAATTGATAAATCCATATCTTTGATACTCGGTCCATTAGCAATTAGAAAAAGCCTTTCATCTTTATACTTACCTTTTATAGATGTTAAGTACTCTTTTTCTTGTTTCCCTTTGGCTGAATTATCCCAATACTTTAGAAATTTCCGCTCATTTAATCTCCTTTTAATCGCAGGTAAAACCCGACTAGGATGAAATCTTTTTACCATAATTATCAACTGTTATTCTTTCAACAAATATAGCTATAAATATAGCTATGAACAAATAAAAATAGTTAGTACTGTAATAAAACATTAGACTTTCAGTGTTTCCAACCGATAAATGAAAAAGAAAAAAAGAAAGAAATAACAATGAAATGTTTTTATTGTTTCTCCAATACTTTAAAACCCAAGACAATGTTTTCATTACCCAAATTGAAAAAATTAACACACCCAAATAACCGATATCAAAAAGCATAATCAACAAAGTATTATGAGGTGTTTTTAACTCACTATTTTCATAAGTAGAAAAGATTATTGACCAAATTAGTGAAGCACCAGAGCTATAATGTCCAAACTCCCCAAATCCAAAAATATGAACTACTTTAAAATCCGAAAATTCTGAGAAAGCAATATTCCAAATTAAAAATCTAGCATTCCCTGTAGCTAAATCACTAGCAGATCGCGTAATATTTAAAATAAAAGGCATTTCGGCCAAAAGTGGCAAAATTATAGTCAATGCTAATGTCCCAAAAAAGAACCATAACATAGAAAGTCGAAGAAAGGATATTTTTTTAAAATTTTTAATGCCATAAAATAAAAATAAAATCAAAAATGGAGAGATCAAACACGACCTAGAGTCAACGCAAAATAAAACAATTATTGACAATATAATGTTAACTATAACTATACTTTTATTTTTACTTATAAAGAAAAAATAGTGGAGACTCAAAGTCAAAACAGCACCTACAATTGTTGCGTAATTATTAAAGCCACCTGACAAAGGAAATTGAATGCGCGCCGAATTAATACCAATAGAGTCAAGAAGAACAGAATTTGTAGTAATTGCTTCCTCTGTTAAAACTTCTTGACCAATTTTGACACCAATAACTGATAAAATTATGTTCAAAACCAAATGACAAGTGAATGGTATAATGATAAAATTATAAATATTATCAATAAACGATAATTTTTTTTGTGTAAAATATATAAATAATTTTACAAAAAAGAGAATAAATGTAATTAAATAAAAAATCTTATATAACTGGAATCTGATACTTAATTCTGGGTGCCCTGACCTTAAGAGGGAAATTATAACTAGAGAGATAAACAGAAAGAAAGAAAAATTATTTACAAAAATATCTTCGAACCCAATTTCAGTTTTTGTTGAATATATATATAAAAGCATTAAGAGAATAACCAATAAACCTAAAGGCACAAAACCAAGGTAAACTTGAACAATTGATAATGTAATAATAGAAATTGGAAATATCATTAAACTAAATATTAAAATAATTTATAAATAGAATAAGGGTATTTTTTATTTTTCTCTTCACCTTTCTAGTTTTACTGGTTTGTTGCACTTATTTCCTTTTTTTTGTAGTTGGAAGAAATACAATATTGATTGTTTTTTCAAAATTTACAATGATCGAGATTAGAGTAAAAACAAATAATAAAATATACATAATACTACCATAATAAGAGCTAAAAATAGTTTCTGACATTCCTAAAAAAATAACTAACAATAAAAAGCTTAACAAATATAATGAACCTACAAAATATTTTTTTGCAAAGTTAATTAACTTTTTCACTAAATTAAGCAGAAACAAAAAATAAAACAACACTCCAAAGTATCCATAATCAAACAGCATTGAAATCATCGAATTATGGGGGTGAATTATGTCTGGATTTTTATAACTGGGAAAAATAATTGCCCAATTTTCTGATGCACCTGATTTATAATGCCCAAAAATGCCATATCCAAAAATATGATGAAGTTTAAAATCAATGAACTCATATAAAGAAATTGCCCACATTATAAATCTTCCATTTCCTGTTTCTCCCTCAGTATCACTTCTAGAAATATCCTCCCCAATACCTAGATATGCAATTGTTGTCAATAGAAAAACCATCAAAAAAGGAGAAAAAATATAAAAAAATGGCACGCAGTAAAAAATGGATAAATACTTTTTAAAATAATTCAAAATAAAAATTAGAATTAAAATTAATATTGGATAAACGATAGCTGATCTAGAATCAGTATATAAAAGTATAATGAAAAAAATAAATAATGAAAAAATTGAAAACAATCTTTTGTACGAAAAAAAGAAAGCTGAAAATAATGAAATATAAAACATCAAAGAAATTCCCATTGCGAAACTATTTATTCCATCAGCAAATGCGAACTTAATTCGAGGTGTAAAAATTCCAAAATTAGCCAAAAGTACAGCATTCCCAATTGAAATATCATGCCCTCCCCCAGAAAAACTAATGTTTAAATAGAAG
Organism: Flavobacteriia bacterium; assembly: GCA_947490145.1. Classification (GTDB taxonomy): domain Bacteria; phylum Bacteroidota; class Bacteroidia; order Flavobacteriales_D; family Crocinitomicaceae; genus M2408. The sequence goes on along the minus strand of CANLGD010000026.1, from coordinate 26,814 downwards.
AATAATACGTTTATAGCAGCAAAAATAGCAAATGGAAATAGTAAAAGTTTATAAATAATTTCATTTACTATTAGTCCATCTCGACAATTTTCCAAAATTGTATTATAAGATAATAAAATAAAAGAAGAATATGATATTACCAGTAATATGGAGTAATTTAAGGTTGCTTCTGGATGATTGTGTCTTAATAAACCAGTCAAAAAAAACAAAATGACCACTAAATACAAAAAATTTTTTTTGAGATTTATTCTATAATTATTCCTTTCTAAATAACCTAAAGAAACAATTGCTGAAATTAATAGAATTAATGGTGTAGCTATTCTCACTAAAAAACTTTCACTAAAATTTTGAAAATTAAATAATATTAATAAAAAATTAATAGTGTACAATAAATTAACAGAAGATAATGACATTAATAATGTTTTATATTATAACTTAATGAAAAAATCCAAGGTAGCTCTTTCAAAAATTTCTAATTTACCGCCTTCGGTACAGTTATATATTTTTCTCCCATTTTCTTCGTAAACCTGATCTGCCAATTCATAATGATGTTCTGAACCTAATAAATCTGGAAGGTCCCATTTTACTCCATCAGCGAAATACTTAGGATGAAAATGATTTAAATCCTCTTTTTCAGCTATTACAGTTTTGTTTGAGGTTCCTTTGGTTGCAAAATTATGATCACACCCTATCAATGCAACATTCTTAAAACCCATGTGAAAAGCCAGTTGCATTGCAGCATAAGTAACAGTATGTCCTTGAAACATCGAAAGAGAACAATCTAATGCAAATCTTCTGGGGGTAGAAGCAAAATTTAAAAAGCTAACATTTTCTCTATTTTTCAATGTTTTATGCTTATCTGCATTTAAAAAAAGAGGGATATCTGTTTCATTAAAAAAATCTAAATTCTGCTCAATTACAAAATAATTTGATGCTAGAATTGCATTAGGCCTAAATTTTGTTTGATCAAAAAGCAAATTTATTTTATTTAAACCTATAAAATAAATATCACTGGAAATAAAAGCATCAAAATCAACATCTTTTAAAGAAGGTCCATTACAAATAATAATTGCTTTTTTTCCTTCATGTAAATTTTTAATTTTTCTTAATTTTTTTCTTGATCTCCAAGATTCAATTGTTAAATCCCATTTTAACCTCTTAAAAATTAGAGACAAAGCAATACGATAAGGATTAATTTGATTTGGTAAATTATAGTTAAATAGACTTTCTTTCATTTTTTGATAAATTTAATTTTATAGGCAAAAATACAACTATGAAAGATAAAATCATAACAAAATCTGTAAACATCAATTTAAAGGCCTTTTTAAACATTTTTTGTTTTAGTAGTTTAATTGACCAATGGAAAACTGGAATTCCAATAATAGCTCTAGTTCTGAATCTACTTATTTTTTTTGATTCATATTCATTATTTTTGTATTTTTCTGTCAAATTGTTAATTCCAATTAATATTTTTTCAATTTCATTAATACTATTTGATTCATGTATTCTATAAACCACAGTTTTGGGCTGAAATATAATTCCAAAATTTGAGAATTTCGCTAATTTTAGTAATAAATCATGATCTTCTAAATGAAAACTCCTATTCCTAGGACGATCAAAGCCTCCTACCTCATCAAAACATTTTTTCTTTACAACTATGTTACTAGCCCCAAATTCTGGATTACTTTTTTTATATAAATAACTTTTATATGTACAATATTCTAATTTTTGATTTTCAACCAAATAAATCTCTGTATCAATCTGTTCGTTTAATTGATTAAATCTCAAAGTAATAAATGCCGAAAAATCATGAGATTCAATCATTTTTTTATAAACATGTAAAGCTCCTTGATACAATAAATCATCAGAATCAAGAAAGACTATATATTTTCCTTGAGCTTTAGTAACTCCAAAATTTCTCGCTAATCCTGGTCCTGAATTCTCGATTTTGAAATAATTAATTTTAATTTTAGAATTAATTTGAAATAGATCAATAACTGGTTTCAATTCAATTTTGGAACCGTCATCAACAACAATTATTTCGTAATCAAAAAAATCATTTTGCAATAAAGCACTTTTTAACGCATTTTTTAAATAATCTTCTCGATTATATACTGGGATAACTATTGAAAAAACCATAATTCATAACAAACATAAAGTACAAAAATTGAAAAAGGTATAAGACTAGATTTCATTTCAAAATGATACCATTTTTCGTTCACGAATTTATAAGAATATTTAGCAGCAAACCAACTATAAAATCCTAAATATCCAATTAACATTCCAATTGGTAATGCATATAAATATAATACATTTTTCAACAACAAAGTTGATATTATAAATAAAACTCCTGAAACTCCATCAGCAATATGTGAAATAATATGGTTAGTAATTGAGTACAATTGAATGTGCATTGCTCCAAATCTATGAACAAAAAATGCAAATGATAAAAGTAACCACATATCATTTTCTACAAAATCAACATTACTTCCAATTATTTTTAACAAATAATCTGAAGTTAAACCAATTGAAATTACCCCCATAATAAAAATCATATGTGCTAAAGCCATTCCTCTTTTTGCAATTTTAACTAACTCAATCAATTTATTTTGACTAAAAAGATTGGCCATTTTTGGAATTTTGCTGTAAAAAGGAGCCATTGAAACTTCCTTAATTTGGGTAATTAATCTTATTGCTAATAAATATGCAGCTATTGCCTTTGAATCTCCAAATTGTGCATAAACCAGACTCATTATACTTGTTAGACTTGTGGACATAATTCCAGAAAGACCACTTTTCCATGATGGCGTCCAAATTTGTTTAAATAGTTTTGATTCAAAGGGTAATTTTTTATTTATGCTATTAAATTCTTTTGAGTTAATATTATTAACTAAAACATAATTTCTTAAAACATTAAGCAAAACCCAAATCTGATTTGCAATGACTAAAGCAATTAAATTCTTAAATATTAAAACCACAATTATAGAAGTAATTGATGCTCCAAGAGACATAATCCCTTCCCATCTTCTTACTAGGGCAATTTTATTTCTTCCCTCTAAAAAATTTGAATAACATGTGTAGTAAAATTTTATTATTGTTGTAACTATTATTATACCCCAAGCTATCCATGAATAAAAAACATTGTCACTTAAGTTGATAGGTCTAACTAATAACAAACTACCAAATATAATCAATAACAAAAACAAAACGACGGATAATCTAACATATATAAATCTCATTATTGAATAAATTCTATCTATTAATGGATGTTTCGAATCTTCAATTTCAATGAATGAAATTGAGCTTCCATTATCAGTATATGCAATAAATCGAACAAAAGTATTTTTGAAACCAAAATCAGCTACACCTTGAAGCGCTATAATTGTTGAGAATAAATACCATAACGAAATATCTTCAACAGACAAAAACTTTAATATAAGAGGTATTACAACAAAAAGACTTAAGGTTTTTGTAAGATAACTCATCCAAGTCATTATTGTGGGTGAATTCCAAGCTCTTTCGAATTGATTTACAAAACTCATTTTTGAAATTTCAATAAAATAATTGTTCCACTAATTTTCTTTTTACTGATTAATTTTGTCTTAAAAACATCACTAAGTATCAAAGAATATTTTAGTTTATGATTCAATACTTTTAATTTTATTTTTTTATCATTATTCAAGTCATTATATAAGGAGAGATAATAGTTTTCACTATCCTCAAATAATTTTATATATTTAATTGTTTCTTTATATTTAATTCTTTTTAATTGATCTTTCAAAATTAAAGTATCACATTCTTTTAAATTTGAATTTTTTAAAAAATCAAAAATGGGTTTTATTTCCTCAATATTTGCATAATATCTTTTTATTTTGTTATCGCCAAAAGACTCATTTAAAACATGATCCCAAGGCAAAATACAAACAATATTATTAAAGTATGAATGTAAAATAAATTTAAAATTGTCATAAGAATTTGTCGATGCGAAAGACAAATATTGCTCCTTTTTATTTATTTTTAATTTATCACTTATTTTTTCAATTATTTCTAAACTATTATTTTTTTCATTAATTTCAGCTAAGCCAATATCAAACAATGAATAAATTTCTCCCCAATTACCACCGTAATTATTTGTTACAAATTTTATTTTATTATTAGTGTATTTTTTTAGTTCATCCATCCACTTCAAATGAAAATCAATTACCGATTTTTTTTGAAATTGCTGAAATTCTAAAGAGTATTTTTTGTCAAAAAATGTATCTCTTTTCGTATTTAAAATGTATTCTTTGTAATTGAATTTATTATCTATACTTTTTTTATTTAATAAATAACTACTAAATTCTTCAAGGCACTTATCGCAAAAGCAGCCATTTTTATCAGCGAATTGAAAGTTCATTTTTGCATCATCTACAAAAATTCCATAACATTTTAAATCTGCGTATTTTTTACATTTACTCAGAAATAATTCATAAAAATCTTTATTATTTGCGCAACCCCAAAATAAATTTTTGTTACTCCAATTTTTCATCCAAGGTGCAACAATTGGCTTCCCTTCAATGTCTAAAACTCTAAATTTAGCTGTACAATACCCCGAAGAATCAGGAATCATAGGGTTTATTGCCAAACTAAAAGGGATATTTTTTTCTGTTAATTTATTTAATTTAATTTTTGAATCACAGTACATCCAATCCAATTGTTCAATTTCAAAGTCCTCAATTGCTTTTAATGTATTTAAAGTGTCTGTTTCAGAATTTGGATGAAAAGTTCTAGATGAAAATATTACTTTAAATTGAGCATAAACTAGCAGATTACAAAAAAAAACGACAAACAAAAAAATTATCCTCATTATTTCTCTAATAAACCTATTAGATTTTTAACAGCAAATAGACCCTGTCTTTGAACACTTTCATAAGTTCTAGAACTGATATGAGGAGTTATTAAAACATTCTCTCTATCTTTCAATTCGTAATTTTCTGGCATTGGTTCAATGTCTAAAACATCAGCTAAATAACCACCAATAATATTATTATCTAATCCATAAATCATTGCATCTAAATCAACAAGTTTTCCTCTTGCAGTATTTATGATTATTACTCCTTTTTTTAATTTATTTTTAATAATATCTATATTAATCAAAGCATCAGTTTCTGGAGTATGTGGAACATGAAGTGAAATAATATCAGCTTTTTGGCATAATTCTTCAAAAGAATCAGCCATTGTTATATAATCATTTTCTGCCAAAAATTCCTTGTTGACAAATTTTTCAAATGCTATTATATTTAATCCAAAACATTTGGCTCTTGTGGCAACTTCTTTACCAATTGCTCCAAGACCAACTATTCCTAAAGTTTTACCGTATATTTCTGTACTTACGTGTCTTTTCCAACCGCCAGCTTTGGTGATGTTATGTTCCAAATGAATGTTCTTTACAAAACTTAGTAGCAATGCAAAAACATGTTCAGCAACAGAAACTTGATTTACCCCAGGACAATTAGTAACAGGAATTCCTAATTCTTTAGCTTTTGCTAGATCTATTTTATCTAAACCCACACCATATTTTGATATGTATTTCAATCTTCCTGCTTTTGCAATTTCTAAAATTTCTGCAGTATATTCATCATCACCACAAATTACCGCGTCATAATGAGCAATAATAGGTTTTAATTCATAGTCAAATAAAGGGCCACGCATTACATCTATTTCAAAACCTTGTTCATTTAATAGATCCTGATGTTCACCTTTTGCGTCAGTGAATGAAGTGGAAGTTAATAATAATTTGAATTTCATAATTAGATTGATTTTAGTAATTTGTTAAACTCAGTTAAATTTGTCATTTCGTGACCAACATAATCTTTAAATATTTCACCATTTTCATCTGTTCTTCTTAAAATAAAATGCAAATTTGAAAATTGAGCAGCTTCATAATCTGCAGAAGCATCACCAATGAAAACTGTTTCTTCTCTCTTTAAATTGTGCTTTTCTATTAAATATTCTGTCCAATGATTTTTTTTCTCAGGTGATCCATAAGCTTCTTTAAAATATGAATTCCAATTTCTTGCTTTCAAAATTATTTTAATCTCATCGGTTGGTGTCCCCGTAATGACCCAACAATTGTAATCTTTTGAATGATTATCTAAGAAAATTTGTGACCCTAAAACTTCTTCTGCTTCAATTACACCTTTTAAAACTAAATCTGAAAATTTATCTGCCCATTCCATGATACCTTTTTCATCTAAGGGGGTATTTAATAAATCTTTATGATAAGTTCTAATTTTTTCAAATCTGCTAATACCTCCATTTAAAAGATGATGCTCAACCACTTTATTTGCAACTTCATCTCCAAATTCTAAATATAAATTTCTAAAAGCTTGAGTTTTTACATTAACAGATTCAGCTAAAACACCATCAAAATCAAAAAAAATATTTTTTATCATAATTAATTTAGTAAAGTAGGTTATTTATTTATTGATTTATTGATTTTTATTTTTTTTATAAACTGCTTTAATACATTCCAAAAGTCCTTGCCCCATATCAATATGAGGATTTGCTACTAACTTCTTGCTTAAAGTAGGAGAATATGAATAGGGTGTAAAATGGTAATGATGTCCATAATTATTATGTTCATAAGAAATTTCCAATTTATTTCCTAAAATTTCATTAATCACATTAAATAATTCAGATCTTTTTATTTTCTCAATTCCTGTAAAAATAACATGATCATTTATAAAATCTTTACTCATTAAAACATCAACAGATAATTTTGCAGCATCGCTAGCATGAATGTATTCTCTTAATTCGTTTCCATCTCCACCATGTTGAATTTTCCCCGTTGCAATTGCTTTTTCAATTAAATTGAAAATATAGTTATTATCGTAATCCATTTCAGAATAAACTGAACCATATCGGAGAATTGTAAAATCTAAATTAAATTTCACTGCATATTCCTCAACAATTTTTTCAGAAGTAAGTTTACTTATTCCATAAAATGAACCTTTATCACTCATTGCATAGGCACTACTTGCATAAACAAAACGTTCAATTTTAGCTTCTAAGCAGGCATTTAAAATGTTAATGTTACCTAAAACATTTAGTTGCATCGTTCTGAATGGATCTAATATTGCTTTATCAAGATTAGCAAAACCAGCTAGGTTATAAACGAAAGTGAAATTACCTTCAACTATTTGACTTCTAACCAGATTTGTATCTAAAATATCTGAGTAATAAAATTCCAATGAATCATTTTTATAATCCACTTCAGCAACATCAAAAATTGTCACTTTGAAATCACGTCTTATTAGTTCTTTTACTAAATAAAGTCCTAAAAAACCACTACCTCCAAAAACTGCTACTTTCATATCTTACTTCAATGCTTCTTTTAAAAGTGCCATTTCTTCTCTTGCTTTGTCACCTAAAAAGAAAAAATCAATGCTAAAAGCTAGAAATTTATAGCCAACATTATATTTATCTAATGTTTTTTTATGATCTGAATGAATTACATGGAAACCTAAAGGTTTTTTCATTCTAAGTGTAATTTCTTCTACTTTTTTCAAAGCTTCAAGAACATCTGGATGTTCATAATTTCCAGGCATCCCCATTGACGCTGATAAATCATAAGGACCTACAATTATACCATCAATCCCTTCAACATTTAAAATTGATTCTAAATTATGAACCGAATCAATGTGTTCGATTTGAACTATTATTACGCATTCATCATTTAACCATTCTTTGTATTCTTCAAAACCGACCCCATAATTTTGAGCACGATTTAATCCTACACCTCTTTTTCCAATTGGGGGATATTTAACAAATTCAACAGCTTGACGCGCCTCTTCTGCATTTTTAACTGTTGGTATAATTACACCATCAGCACCTGCATCAAGCATTCTCTTAATTATAACTTCCTCATTTTTACTCACTCGAACAAGAGCTTTCATTCCTTTTCCTTGAATCAAAGCAATCATATTCATTGCCTGAGAAATGTCAATCGCGGCATGCTCAAGATCTAAAGTTAACCACTCAAAACCAGCTGTAGCCATGATTTCAACTACTGACTGATGTGGAATTGTTAACCAGGAACCTAAAGTCAATTCATTATTTTGAAGCTTTTTTTTAAGTGACCAATTCGGCGTTATACCTTTCATAAATTAATTTTTAAATTAGAACAATTCTACGTTAACTTTGATAACAATTTTTTTCAAAAAGTCAATTTTATTATCTACCAAAAATTGAGGGTGATGCGGATCAGAAGGAAAAAAGATCGCCATGTAATTTGGTTTTAAAATTAAATCAGTATAAGATTCTTCCAAAGCATTGTAAAAAACACAATCTGTTTCTGGATTATAATTCTCTTTAATTGATAAATCGGAATCGTGATACATTTTGATTTTTTCATTTCCACGTAGCAAAATTTGAATATCTACTTCTTTAATGTGAGATTCAATTATATTTGCTTCAGCTTCCACTTTAGTATTATATTCCATTACTTTAAAATAAAATTTATCAAAATGATAATTTCCATTTTCAGTATTTAAATCTATTTTTTGTAATTCCGAAAAAATTTCTTCAAAAACTGGATTTTTGAAATATGTTTTCCAGTTACTAATTTTATCGTATATCATGGCGAATTTTGTAAAGTGTTTCAGCTAAAATAAAGTCTTCTGGTTCATCAATATCTTGAGATTCAATTTTCCCCATGGGAAACATTAATGGTTTTTTACCAATTCTCTTTTTCCCAACAGAATCAAAAGAATCTTTTGTGAAAATGAAAAAATTTGAATTCTCTTCAAAAACTGCAGGTAAATCTTGAGTTCTCAACAATTCATTTGGATTATGATTGATTGGACTGCCATCTTCCCAATAAAATCTCGTTTGCAAACGTGTTACTGAGAAAACTGAATCGTATTCACCTTTTGCATTTAAAAATTGTTCAATTGCTTTATCTAAGGTTTCATGTCTTAAAAGTGGATTAGTACTATGAGTCTGAATATAAATATCCGCATTAATTTGACCCATATCATAATCAATAACATCATTCATTGGAACAAAATCGCCACAAATTTCTTTTGGTCTATCAACAATAATTATAAAAGGGAAATTTTTCTTTATATCCTCTTTAATTTCTTCACAATCAGTATTTACTACAAAATGAGTTATTAATTTAGACTCTTTTAATTCTTTAATTATTGCATGATACAAAGGATGACCATCAAAAATTCTTAAATTCTTTTTTTTAACCCTTTCAGAGTTTCCTTTCATTGGAATTAATAAAGCTATTTTTTGCGCATTCATATCAGTTTGAAGTATTTATTAAAATGATTTTTTATTTTTATTTTTTTGTATCAATTAAATTAAATTTCCTTTTAAACAGAAGTAATCCAATAATAAAAAGTCCTCCTAATATTCCACCTATTCCAATTCCAAGAATTTTTCTTATTCTTATTTCTTCAAGTGGATACCTGGGATTATCTATAACTTGAATTAAAGGTGTAGTATTTAACAAGTTCACCCTAGCTAATTCTAAATTTTTAACTAATTCAGTCAAAATAGCTGTATTTGCCTGAATATCAACCTGCTTTTTAGCTGAAGGCACCCGTTTAATATTAAATGCTGGGTTTAATCCAACGATATTGTCATTTGCCACTGCTAAACCAGCAATTGAATTGTAGAGTTCAACTCGAATGGAGTCAGTTTGAACTTTCAAAATATCATAATTTAGTTTTGCTTTTTTGGTTTTAGTTTCAGTATAAAACTTAGAGACAACCTCTATTAACTTTTCAGGAAAATACCTTGAAAATTTTTTACTTTTTGATTTGCAATTTATATTAGTTATCGCCACCTTAGTACTTACATTTTTTATAGTCAAAATTTCATGTGTCAATAAATTGTAGATTTCACTCAGTATACTATCTTGATAAAAAGTAAACTTATCTCTTTCCGCATTAATTGGGAAATGAATATTTTCTTTTAATAATTCTTCAGCAAACGATTCCCTAATCTCATAAGAAGTTAAAATTTCTTCAGCAAAAGTAACCTTAGTTTTTGGGATTGTCTGAAGTAATGTAGATTCTAACATTCTTTTTGAGATCAATAATTCATTTAAATTGTCACCTTCAAAAACACTTTCACCCAATGCACTACCAAAGCCCATGCTACTGGCTAATCCTGATAAGCCGCCAATCGAGGGTATTCCTGAAGAATCTAATACAAATGAAAGTTTTGATAAATATTTCGTTTTAGACGTTACTGAAACAAGCAAACCAATTGCTCCAAAGCCAAAGCCAAAAAAACAGATTATTATCCATTTTTTTAATAAAAAATTCCAAATTTCTTTAAATTGTTCAATTTTTTGTCCTAAAGATAATTTATCTTTTTGAGTTGTATTTTCCATTATTTTGAGAGTAAATTAATTATAGCAACAGCCATTCCACCTATACTTGCAAATGATGAAGAAATAGCAACTATTTCTGCTGAAGACATCTTATTTGGATTTCTTACCACCGCATCATTTGCAGGGACAATTATTTCACTTCCTGCTTCTATTTTTGGATATTTTTTAAAAAACAAAAAATTCTTAGAAGTTTTAGCCAAACCATTTGCATTTATAACATAAATTTTTCTACGATTTGTGTTTTTGTTAAACCCACCCACTGCATTTATATAATATTTAATTCTTTTACCTTTGATAAAAGTAATTTCTGAACTCAAATAAACATTACCAAATATCTTAACTGTTTCATCACGTTTTTTAACGAAAATTTCATCTCCTGGTTTCATGATAATATTACCTGAAGAAGATGGTTTTTTTTGAATTCGTTTATAATCAATGGGTATTTTTTTTTCAATACTATCAAATCCGCTTGTTGTAATTCTATCAACCTTTCTTATTATGTATATAGCATCTATATTAGAAGAGGTTTTTAAACCACCTGATCTATTAATAAAGTCTAAAAACCGCTCTTCAGTATTCGAAATCACATAACTACCTGGGAAAAGTACTTCTCCAGAAACAGTTATTGACTTTTGAAGTTCATAAATTGGTTTTTTTCTAATTTGTACTATATCAAAAGGTTTTAAAAGTAAATTTTTTGATTGATCTAAAAACGAGGTATCAATTTCAATAGTTCTGATAATTGACTGTTCCTTTTGATCTATTTTTTTTTCATCACTGGAAATCATACTTGAAATTTCAACTAATTTTGAGGCACCATTTTTCAGACCACCTGATTGAAGAATCAAATCATACAAAGTTAATTTTTCTAAAAATGGATATTCACCTTCTTTTTTGACTTGACCAGAAATAGTAACGACTTTTTGTACTTTTAAATCAAAAACGGAAGCGATAATTAACTCATCATTTTTTCGCAGTTTAATATTTGAAGAACCATTTAGCACCAAATTCAAATCAACATTTTCAATTTCTTTAGTTAAATCCTCCATTTCACGAATTAAAACTGCTCTATTTTTAAACGCATCTTCAGTTAAGCCGTCAGCTATTATGATTAAATCCTTCAAGGTCATTCCTTCATTCAATGCGTAGTCATCGGGTCTAAAAACGGAACCTTTAATCGAAACTTTATTTTCAAATCGATTTAATATAGAAGAGATTTTGAATACATCTCCTGATTTTGGAATATACTTTTTATATTCTTCTTCGCTTAGATCCACTATTTTTAATTCTTTTTCTGTATTTTGGACTAATTTAATATTAGCTTTATAAGCAGCCTCATCAAAACCAGAACAATATTTTAATAAATCTAAGAAAGTTTCAGTTGGTAAAAGTTCAAAAATCCCAGGTTGTTTTACTTTACCACCTATTCTTACTCTTGCTTCATAAATTGGAATTCTAATTACATCATTCTCAAATAGATTTAAATTATCAGATTGATCACCTGTTGTTAAAAATTTATAAACATCAATCTTTTTTATTATTTTATTGTTTCTTATCAACTCAATATTTCTGTAACTGCCATTTCCATCCGGACCACCAGCGATATGCAGCGCATTAAAAACAGATGAAAGAGATGATACAGTATAATTACCAGGTTTTTTTGCTCCTATTATTGTTATCTTTATTGTTCTTATTTTTGTCAATGTCATTGACAAAGTTGATTCTCCTGAATTTAAAGAACCATAGGTTCTTGAACATGACTTTTTAATTAAACTTTTGGCAGCTTCAAAGGTAAGTCCAGAAACATATATTTGTCCAATATTAGGTATGGAAATCTTTCCCTCTCTAGAAACTGTAGCTGTAGCATTTAATTCTTGCATACCATAAATTACAATTTGTAACTCATCTTGTGGCCCCAAAACATAATTAGAAGGTGTTGCAATGTTTGAATTTGGTTCAAAACTTAAAGAAGGATTATTAAAAATCTCTGACCCATAAATAATACTCTCTACTCCTTTAGAATATTTAGAATCTCTTTCATCTAATTCGATTGGTTTATCTATAATATTCGAACCTATTTCAACATTTGTAGCATTTACATTGGGAGTCAAAGTTTCAATTCGACCTTTTAACACTGAAAAATCCATTGCTGTCATTCCATTAGTTATTGCCAAATTCTCAAGCGTGGACAAACTCATATTCTGCTTATCCATTTCATTTTTAATTTTTACGATATCTGAATTACTTAAATCATTAACTTTAATGTTTTTGATATCATTTATACTTTGTGCAGTAACGTTCATGAACAGAAAAAACATAACTGCAGTTAAAATTATTCTAAAATTTGTTTTAAAAAAAGGCATCATATTAAAATTTGAATCAAAATTAAGGTGTAAAGTTAGTATTTTAAATTACTACTGCAAAATCTACATAGATAAAGCCCCGAAATAGATAGACAAGAAAAAAAAGAAAAACCCCTAAAGAAAATTAGAATTAAAATAATTTTCATCATCACTGACTTCTTTATCAACCCAATTTGGCTTTGTAAAATATTCATTTACAGAGGCTAACTCAATCTCAGCTAAGATAAAGTTTTTTTTGGGTTTAATGAATTCATCTACTTCCCATATCTTGCCATTAATAACAATTTCATAACGTTGCTTTTCGATGAATTTTTCACAAAAAATTGAAAACATTTCTGCTGCCTCTTGTTTTGGAATTTCAAATTCAAATTCACTACGTTCGATTCCAAAATTGGCACTTTTTAATGTTAAAAAACCTTTTTCATCTTTAATCCTAATTCTTACAACACCTTTTTCAGACTTTGAAATATATCCTTGTTTGATATAAATTGGTTTTGGCTTTTCAACTGCTGCCCAAATTTCTTTGTTGACTAAAAATTTACGTTCTATTTCTTTCATTTTCTTTTTTCATTTTTTTAAATTACAAAAATCCAAATTATTGAATTAATTTCGTCGACAAAAATAACTTGATTTTTTCAAAGCTAAAGTATGAAATTTATTTCGAGTAAGGATTTAAATAAGCAAAAATGGGACGACCTAGTTTCGGAAAATAAAGGAAAAAGTTTCTCCTATTCCTATTATTTTGATTCAAATTCAAAAAATTGGGGGGCTTTTGTGAATGAAGATTACACAAAAGGGATTGCCATAGCTTACAATAAAATTTTTGGAGTGGAAATTATTTATCCTCCAATTTTTGGAAAATATTTTCAGTTTTTCGGAGTAAATTCAACAGAAATTTCAGAATTGCTTTCAAGAATACAATCAAGATTTAAAATTGCAACTTTTCACACTGTTGAAAATATTGAAGCTGATTTTAAGAAATTCAAATTACAAGAAAAAAAGTTTCAAATCAGAGATTCTTCTGGAAAAATAAATACACTTTCTAAAAGAATGGTTAAAAAAGCTGAAACAAATGGAATTGAAATTTTAGAAACACCTTTTGAAGAAATTCTACCGATTATAAATGCTGAATTAATTTTTAAATTGAAAAATATTGAGAATGGCGTTTACGAAAAATTAGAAAAATTATTACACGTTTTAAGCGAAAAAAAACTGCTTATTTCAAAAGGTATATTTGAAAATGGAATTTTAGTTGGAGGATTGTATTTTTGTGAAACCAAAACAGAAATTCTTTATCTAACAGGTGTTGCAGAAGAATCAGCAAGAACAAATGGCGGCATGTATTTGTGTATGAATTCACTTATTGAACATTCAATTTCTGAGAATAAAATCATAGATTTTGGTGGTTCTGACATCGAAAATATCCGAAGATTTTATTTGAGTTTAGGAGGAATCGATGTTAATTATTTTGCAATTTCATGGGATTTTTCTCCTTTTTGGTTTAAAGCACTTAGAAAATTATCAAAGCTTTTCAAAAAATAATTCCATTTTATTCCTATATTTGCTTATGATTTTTTTAAACCAGTTTGATAAAAATAATTTCCCAAGATGGATTATCATTTTAAGTGATTTTTTTATTAGCTTATTTTCATTGGGTTTAGCATACTTAATTCGATTTGATTTAAAAGCAGATAAATCATTAATTAAGGAAGAATGGAATATCCTTTCAAAATCTATTTTCATTTATTTTGGTGTCAAATTACTAATTTTTTTCCTTTTCAAAATTCATCGAGGCTTAATTCGACACACTTCCACCGAAGATATTCGACGCATATTTTTCGCGAATCTTGTTTCCTCCGCTTTATTCTTGATTTTTGGTTTTATCAGAAATTCCTATTTTGATGGTTTTTATCTTTTTCCAATTTCTGTGTTAATAATGGAATTTTTTGTATCTTTCTTTATTTTACTTAGTTTTCGTTTTTCCATTAAGTTTATTTACACAGAAAAAAATAAAGAAAAAAATATTGAAAAGGAAAATATTTTGATTTATGGCTCTGGTGTTTCTGGATTAATTACTAAAAGAACTATTGAGAAAGATCCAAGGATTTCCTATAATGTAATTGGTTTTATTGACGATAATATGCGCTTGAAAGGAAGTCGTTTGGAGGGTGTTACAATTTATCATTCTTCACAACTTCAAAAACTGATAAATGATTTTAAATCTGACACTTACCTCATCACAAAACTGATTGTCGCGATTCAAAAACCAAACGAAGAAAACCGAAAAAAAATAGTTGAAATTTGTTTTGAAAACAACATTGATGTGCAGCAAATTCCAAATACTAAAAGTTGGATAAATGGGGAATTTTCAACTAAACAAATCAGTAAAATTAAAATTGAAGACTTGTTAGGAAGAAATCCAATTCGTTTAAATACAGAAAAAATCAAGCAAGAATTAGAAGATAAAATTGTTTTATTGACTGGAGCTGCAGGCTCGATTGGATCCGGTTTAATAAGAGAAATTGCAACATATAATCCAAAATTATTGATTTTATTGGATCAAGCCGAATCACCATTATATGATTTGGAACAAGAATTAAAAACAAATTTCTCAGAATTAAAATACGAAATTGTTATCGGTGACATTCGTGTAAAAGAGCGAATGGAAAGGCTTTTTGAAGTATACAATCCAAGTTATGTGTTTCATGCAGCAGCATATAAACATGTTCCCTTAATGGAAGATAATCCCTCTGAAGCGATAAATACAAATGTTCGAGGAACGATGAATTTAATAGATTTATCAGTGAAATTTAAAGTATCAAAATTTGTTATGATTTCAACTGATAAAGCCGTAAATCCAACAAATGTAATGGGTGCATCCAAACGAATTGCTGAAATGTATGCTCAAAAAATAAGTTGCTCCAATTTAAACAGTTCAAACACAAAAATCATAACAACTCGTTTTGGAAACGTTTTAGGATCAAATGGTTCTGTGATTCCACTTTTCAAAAAACAAATCGAACAAGGAGGACCAATAACTTTAACTGACGAAAAAATTACCCGCTTTTTTATGACAATTCCTGAAGCTTGTCAATTGGTTTTGGAGGCTGCGAACATGGGGAATGGAGGCGAAATTTTCGTATTCGACATGGGTGAATCAGTCAAAATAATAGATTTGGCTAAAAAAATGATTCTGCTCAGTGGACTTGAACTTGGAAAAGATATTGAAATCAAAATTACAGGTTTAAGACCGGGTGAAAAATTATACGAGGAACTTTTATCTGATGAAGAAAATACGATTCCAACTCATCATCCTCAAATTTTGATTGCCAAAATGCGTGAATCTGCCTCAGATATTTCAGAGAAAATAAATGACTTAATTTCTTTATTTAGAACCCAAGATAATCACAAAATAGTTTCCAAAATGAAGGAAATTGTTCCTGAATATATTAGTAATAATTCAGAATTTTCAATCTTAGACTAGCAAATTTGCGATGATAAAACCTTTAGAAATCCAAATTCGATTTTCAGACATCGATTTGATGGGCCATGTTAATAATTCAATTTATTTAAATTATTTTGAGTCTGGAAGAATGCATTATTTAGTTTCTCTTTTAGGGATGGATTGGGATTGGAGAAAAAATGGAATTATCCTTAAAACAAATGAAATTGAATATTTCAAACCTGTTTTCTTGGGCGAAAAGCCTTTTCTAAAAGTTTATTTGGAGTATATCGGAACTAAAAGCTTTACTTTGATATACGAATTGACAGTGAATGGTGAAATAAAAACTACCGGTAAATCAGTATTGGTTTCTTTCGATTTTTCAGAAAATAAGACCAAAGAATTGGACGGAAAATTTAGATTGGCTTTACAAAGATTAGAAATAAAATAAAAAAATCTCATGAAAAATAAAGCTTTGAATAAAATCGGACTTTTAATATTTATAATATTGTGTTCTTTTTATTCTAATTCGCAAATAAAAGTAAAACCTGAGCAAAAAAAATGCAACGAAAAACAAGTTGCAAGAAAAGGTCAACGATTTGCAGATTTCGAATGTGGGAAATCATCAGATATTGTTGATTGCAATGAAAAACTGGATATGGAAGAGGGTTCTAGTACAATTTTTTCTAAAGGGACAGGTGAACCATTTACTGGGACTTGTGAAACTTGTCATAACAATGGGATTTTAGAACGGAAAGTAAATTTTGTGAATGGAAAACAGAATGGAAGCGATACGACTTTCTATGAAACTGGATGTAAAATGGTTATTAGAAATCATATTCAAGGAGTTGAAAATGGAAAATGGACTTTTTACCACGATACAATCGTTGAAATTGTCGCTTGGGAGCAAAACTATTTTGCAGGCCAAAAAGAGGGGCTTCAAATTTTTTTCACCCCAAAAGGTGATACAACTTTGATGGAAAATTACAAAGCTGGAGTTTTACATGGTATTAAGAAAAAATATTATCCTTATTCAAAAATTAAAACACAAGTTAATTATAAAAATGGGCTAATGGATGGAGAATTTCTTAACTACAACTATGATGGTGCTGTAATTGAAAAATTAAATTACACGGAAGGAAAAAAGAACGGCGAATGCACTTATTTTTATTCAAACGGAAAATTACTACAAACTGAAAATTGGTTGATGGACAATAAAAATGGTGAGTTTAAATCATTTTACCTCCAAGGAACCCTGCAAAATCTAGAAACTTGGAAAACAGGTTCAGGTAAAGAGGAAGAATATTTTTCTTTTGACATATACGAATGTTCAAACATGGATGCTGCCAAAAAAGTAAGTGAAAAATTAAGTAATAAAGTTCCTTCAAAAAAAATAATTGAAGAATTAGGCTCAACTTTAAATATCAATTTACTTGAAGAAAGATTAATTGTTCAAAATGAAAGACCTTATTTAAAAGGAAGAAAATTAAACCGAGGGGCAAACGAAATTTACGAATACAAAGATAAATTTTATGTAGTTTTAGGTATAGACCGTCAAGTTGTTGCAAAAAAAGAGGTAAAAGAAGGGGTTTTTGAAGAATATTTTCCGAATCAAAAAATGAAAAGAGCAGCGGTTTATAAAAATGACGTATTGATTGAAGAACACATTTTTGATGAATTTGGAAACGAAACCAAAACTTTTGGTGGCTCTGCTAACAAGAAAAGTGAAGATGATAAATTACCAGAAAAGGGAAAAAAGAAAATGAAAAAGGGAAATAAAAAGTGATTCCTTTTGAGCTTCGAACACAGCAACAAAGCTACTACTAAGAGTTATCGCAAGGGAAAGTAAGGTTAAGTGATAATTTATACGACGAAGGTGGATTGATTGTATATGAAATTTAAAGTTCGAATGGAATAGGAATTCCAGCTAACAATGATTTTCTTTTTTCTTATTGTGTGTGGTAAAATTATTAAAAAAGTTGTTTCGACCCTATTCCTTAAATTAAATAGACTTAGAAGGCAGATTTAAAGCAAGACATGACTTGTGCATTACAAGCTTACGATAGTAAAATTCGTATCAAATAGTCACCTTTTTGGTTCAATCAAATCCCACAAATTACCATATAAATCTGCAAAAACAAATACTTTTCCAAATTCTTCTTCAGATGGTTCGCGGATTATTTTAACATCATTTTGTTTAAATAATTCATATTCGCGATTTAAATCGTTTGTGTACATAAATAAAAAAACACGTCCTCCTGTTTGATTTCCAATAGATTTTTCTTGTTCTTCATTTCCTGCTTGCGCCAAAAGTAGGGTGAAAGTACTTTCTTTACTTGGAGCAATTCTTACCCAGCGTTTTGTTTCACTTAATTTTGTATCTTCAATTAAATGAAAATTTAGTTTATCAATGTAAAAATTGATTGCCTCATCATAATTTTTAACAACTAATGCTATTTGGAAAATATCTCTTTTCATGTATTTAAATTTTAATAAAATAAATTAAATTGATTATCAAAACTTGGATTTCCGAGTTCTAATAATTTCTTTTTTGCGGGTTTTCAACTTGCGTAACCGATAAATTCTCGCCTTTTCCCTACAATTCTAAGACAGGGAACAATAATAGAAAGTCCGGTTTGCACTATTTTCAGATGTAATTGCAAGTAGTGCTTTTTTATTGTTTAAATTTTGTGATAAAGCTGAATAAGAATTCGTTTTTCCGAATTGAATGCGGAGTAATTCTTCCCAACTTGTTTTTGAAAATCAGTTCCTACAAGTAAAATCTGAAGTTCAAAAATTTGTCTTTTTCTAGCAAAACATTCTGAAAGTTGTTTCTCTGCTTCCTTTATAATTTTTGTTTTATTCTGTATGAAAGACGAATTTAAGCCTTTTCTAAAACGATTATCAACACTTTCTCTCATTTTACGAAATCTGGAATCGCACAAACAGAGTTTGTCTTCATAAGAATCCGAATTTAATTCTCCAAAAGAAGTTTTAAACTGAGAAATGGATATTTTTGCTATACTCATATAAAAGCGTAAATATACTTCATTTGTTATTAATTCTACAAATGTTTTACTTTTTCTATTTTTTAACTAATTTTAAGGCATGAATTGGAATACAACAGATTTAGATAAAATTAATTCACATTGTGAAAATACCTTGACGCAACATTTGGGGATTAATTTTGTTACGATTAATGAAACTTCTTTGTCCGCAACAATGCCTGTAAAAACAACTACTCAGCAGCCAATGGGTTTGTTGCATGGTGGGGCAAGTGCGGCATTAATAGAGTCGATCGCTTCTATGGGCTCTGCTTTATTATGTAATTTAAAAGTTGAGGCTCCAGTTGGTCTGGAAATTAACGCAAATCACCTGGGAAGCATTCGATCTGGAAGTGTGATTGGAGTGGGAAAAGCACTTCATGTCGGAAAGTCAACCCACGTTTGGCAAGTGGATATTTTTGATGAATCAACATCCAAACTTGTTTGCACCGGAAGGTTAACCGTTTTAATAAAAAAAATAATCGTTTGAGTGATTTTGTAAAATATCGTTTTCCTGGAAAAGAAATTGAATCAAAATTTGGAACTTTTTCTGAAGTAAGTAAGAGTGATATTAAGGAAGGTTTTATTGTCACTAATATTGATTTCTCCAAATGCTTTTTGTTTGCTGAAAATGAATCTCAAAGCCTTGAAAAGATTAATTTTTCCAGTGAAGAACCTTATTGCATGTCTGCTCGAGAATATTATCTGCAAGCACATGAATTATTGAATGGTTTGAATTTATATCAAATGGATAAAGCGGTTTTTTCTCGAATCAAAAAACATTCATTTAAAGCTGATTTTTCTAAAAGGTTGTTCAAAGATTTGGAAGAGAATTATCCACAAGCATTTATTTATTTGGTTTCAAGTGAAAAATTCGGAACTTGGATCGGTGCAACGCCAGAAATATTAATTGAGGCTCATAAAAACTTCATGTATACAACTGCCTTGGCGGGAACAAAAAAAATAGAAGAAAAAGACTTAGATTGGGGTGAAAAAGAAATTTTTGAACAGGAAATTGTCACCGATTATATTTTAGATATCTGCCAGAAATTAAATTTAAAATCGATTGAAACTCAAGGACCTTACGATTATGAAGCTGGACCGGTTACGCACATTCGGACAGATATTTCTGCTGAATTAAATAAAAATTCTCCATGGAATGTTGCTCAAAGCCTTCATCCTTCGCCAGCGATTGGTGGATTTCCGAAAGAAAAAGCAATCAGTTTAATTCACACTGTTGAACCACATAATCGAGGAATTTATACTGGTTTGATTGGTTTTGTGAATGATAATTCAGCAAAATTATATGTCAATTTACGTTGTGCTCAAATATTTGAGAATTCCATTTATTTATATCTTGGAGGAGGTTATACAAAACAATCAATACCTGATTTAGAATGGCTCGAAACAGAAAATAAGAGCAAAACTTTGCTTAATTTTGTCAAAAAAATTATGAATCCGTAAATTATGATTTCTAGCTCCAAAAAAAATGTTCAGTTATTTGTTAATTTATGTGTAAATTACGGTTTAAAACATGTTGTGGTTTCCCCTGGATCTAGAAATGCTCCATTAATAATAGCATTCAATCAACATCCTGAAATTGAATGTGTTGTTGTTCCGGATGAACGTTCAGCTGCATTTTTTGCTTTAGGAATAGCGCAGCAAACCACAGATTTAGTGGCGATTTTATGTACTTCTGGATCTGCACCGTTAAATTATTATCCTGCCATAGCTGAAGCCTATTACCAACGTATTCCTTTGCTTGTGATTACGGCTGATAGACCACAAATTTGGATAAATCAAGGTGATGGACAGACAATTGTTCAAGACCAATTATTTAAAAATCACATTAATTACAGCGCAACGTTCGACGATACCTTGGTTTCAGAAGATTATTCGTGGTTTTTAAAACGAGAAATTGCAACTGGTTTTTCAAAGGCTAATTCAGAGTCAAAAGGACCAATTCACTTTAATTTTGGTTTCAATGAACCGTTGTATGGAAAGGAAGAAATTGAATTTATTCCAAAAACGGATAAAAAAATTCCTATAAAAGTTGAAATTCCAAGTCATAATTTATCCTACAATCAAATACAACATTTAAAAGAATCGTGGAAAAATTTTCCAAAAAAAATGATATTATGCGGACAAATGAGTCCAAACACTGCGCTAAAAGAAGAACTGAAAAATTTAAGTTCAGATCCATCTTTAATTGTTTTGGTTGAAAATACGTCTAATTTGATCAGTCCAAGTTTCATTCATTGCATTGACAGAACTTTAAATTCAATCAGTGAAGAAGAAATTGAACTTTTTTCACCAGATTTATTAATAATAGTTGGTGGAGCAATTGTCTCAAAAAAAATAAAGGCTTTTTTAAGAAAATCTAATTTGAAAGAAACGTGGAAAGTTGGTTTAGATTTTCCTTTAATGGACACTTTCCAATCTTTAACACATTCTTTTACATTGCCAGAACAATCTTTTTTCAGAGAATTAAATAAAAATATAGAAATCAATTCTTTTGGAGAAAATTTTGGGCAACGTTGGAAGCAAAAAGATTACCTGATACAAGAAAAAGCGCAAGAATATTTTGAAAACAATCCACATTATTCAGATTTAACAGTTTTTAACCAAGTTTTAGATTGCGTTCCAGAAAATTCTTTCTTACATCTTTCTAACAGTTCAGTGATTCGTTATTCTTTACTTTTTGATCCAATTTTGAGTATTTCATATTGGTGTAATCGCGGTACAAGTGGAATTGATGGAAGCACAAGCACAGCTGCAGGGTCTTCCTTTTTAAAAAAATCAGATTGGAACACTTTGATTACAGGTGATATGTCATTTTTCTACGACAGCAACGCACTTTGGAATCACAATTTGACGCCAAATTTCAGAATATTTTTAATCAATAATGGTGGAGGAAGTATTTTTAAAATTATCCCTGGTCCAGATTCTACAGAAGAATTGAATGATTTTTTTGTATTTAACAACGATAATTTTTCAGCTGAATTTATTTGTAAAGCATTTAATATTGGTTATTTTAGAGCTGAAAATTTAGAAGAAATAGATAATTTGATGGAAGAATTTTATACATACGAAGAAAAAGGAAAACCAAAATTGATGGAAATATTTACTAATAAGGAAGAAAATGAACCTTTATTAAAAGATTTTTTTGAAAAAATAAAAGTTTAAAAAATTATTTGTAGCAGTTTTAGCCTCCCTGAGACTTCTTGCTATTCACTTTCCTTATTCATAACTGATTATTTTTAAGCATGGAGAACAAAATTAATAGTCGAACTCAGGTTTATATATCTTCCCTGAGGTATTATTTTACGACTGCACGCGTCAACAAATGCAAAATTATACATCAAAAATCTGAAAATGGGTAAATTAATGCAATCAACAATAGTATAAAACTTTGCCGCTAACATTCTCTCAAACCTTCAAAATCAATCAAACTTACTACTTTTAATTTTTTGTCACGTAATTAGTTGAAAATTATTAATATTTTTGTTCTAACTATAGTTTTAAACAAATCAAGTAAACAATTAAAAATGCATATTATTTCCTTCAATGTCAACGGAATTAGGGCTATCACGCAAAAAACCTTTATTCAAGATATGCGCGACTTAAATCCCGATATTATTTGTCTGCAAGAAACAAAAGCATCTGTTGAACAAGTTAAAGAAGCGGTTTCTGAATTGACTGACTACCATGTTTTTGCGAATGAAGCTGAAAAGAAAGGCTATTCTGGAACGGCAATTTTATCTAAAATCGAACCAATTTCTGTCACTTACGATATGGGAATCGAGGATCACGATACGCAAGGTCGCATCATTTGTGCTGAATATTTAGATTTTTATTTAATCACCGTTTATGTTCCAAATTCTGGAAGCGAATTATTGCGTTTGCCATACAGAACAACTTGGGATTCAGACTTTTTGGTTTACTTGAAAAAATTAGAAGAAAAAAAGCCAGTTTTAGTTTGTGGTGATTTTAATGTTGCTCACAAAGCAATTGACTTGAAAAATCCAAAACCAAACTACAATAAATCAGCTGGTTACATGCAAGAAGAAATTGATGGAATGGATAATTTTCACGCAGAAGACTTGGTAGATACATTTCGTCATTTTGCTCCAGAAGAAATTAAATATACTTGGTGGAGTTACCGCGCTGGAGCAAGACAAAAAAATGTTGGCTGGAGAATAGATTATTTCTTAAGTTCAAAATCATTTCTTCCAAACATTGAAAAATCATATATTTTGAACGAAATATTAGGTTCAGATCATTGTCCTGTTGGAGTAAAATTGAAATAATTTTCACCTAAAGTTATACTTTTAAAATCACTTTTGTCCGAAATAATTTTTGTGAGAATTAAGATTTTTACTTTTCTTTTTATCAGCAAAGCTGGTGAGATCACTGCGTTAAGTTCCGCAAAAGAAGAAAAAGCAATGCTTTTGATTATAAAACAAAAGAATCCCGATAGTTATCGGGACGGCACTTATTGTTAGTAAATTCACGCCACTCCTCTATTTGCGACCGTTTCATCGATCTCCTACAGAGCTTCCTCACGGTTCCCGCAATACAGTTCGCTCTGTTTTTTACTATACTAAATAAGTCCAAATACATTTTTGAAAAAAAATCAACCTTTAAATCTTGGGGTTTATTGAAAATGAATTAATTTGACAACAATGTTTTTAATATCATTTTCACCAAAAGTTATACTTTTAAGTGAATTAGAAAAAATATTGATATTTAATACTTAGCAAAAATCAAATTTTCTATCAATATTCTGTCCTTTCGAATAATTATTTCGATATTTGATGAAAATTAAATCTATCTTGAAACAAAAAGTTTTCTTTATCACTCCACCTTTTACGCAATTAAATACGCCATATCCAGCAACGGCATATTTAAAAGGGTTTTTGAATACCCAAAACATTGAATCTTTTCAAACAGATTTGGGAATCGAAGTGATTTTAAAACTATTTTCTTCTCAGGGATTAAAAGATATTTTTGAAACGATTGAATCAAAAAAACTTGAATTATCTGATAATTGCAAACGAATTGTCAACTTAAAAAAAGAATACCTCAAGTCAATTGACTCAGTGATTTCTTTTTTACACGACAAAAATCCGACACTTGCACATTTAATTAGCGAACGAAATTATTTACCCGAAGCTTCTCGCTTTCAACAATTAGAGGATTTAGAGTGGGCTTTTGGAACAATGGGAATTCGAGATAAAGCTCGTCATTTAGCCACACTTTATCTAGAAGATATTTCTGATTTAATCATCGAAGCAATCGATCCACATTTTGGTTTTAGTCGCTACGCTGAACGTTTGGGAAGATCAGCCTCATCTTTCAGTGAATTAAATACTGCTTTAAATCAAGAAAACACCTACATCGATAACTTACTTTTAAGTTTATTGGAAGAAAAAATCAAGCAAGAAAATCCAAGTTTAGTAGCAATTTCAGTTCCTTTTCCTGGGAATTTATACAGTGCTTTTAAATGTGGGCAATGGCTGAAAATTAATTATCCCGAAATAAAAGTTACACTTGGCGGAGGTTATGCAAATACAGAATTACGCTCAATTTCTGATAATCGTGTTTTTAAGTTCTTCGATTTCATCACTTTAGACGATGGTGAAACGCCTATTTTAAATTTATTGGAACATTTACGTGGAGAAAGAACTATTGAAGATTTAAAACGTACTTTTTATTTAAAAGATGAAATTGTCGCTTATTCCAACGCTTCGATCACTGCGGACGTCAAACAAAAAGATGTTGGAACGCCAGATTATTCTGATTTACCTTTAGATAAATACCTTTCAGTAATTGAAATCGCCAATCCAATGCACCGACTGTGGAATGATGGAAGATGGAATAAATTGACTTTGGCTCACGGTTGTTATTGGGGAAAATGTACTTTTTGCGATATTTCTTTGGATTACATTCAAACTTATCAAGCAACAACGGCAACTATTTTAGTCGATAGAATTGAAGAATTGATTTTACAAACTGGAAATAATGGTTTTCACTTCGTGGATGAAGCAGCGCCACCAGCTTTGATGCGCGATTTGGCTTTGGAAATTATCCACAGAGATTTAACTGTTGTTTGGTGGACAAACATTCGCTTTGAAAAAAGTTTCACCTTTGATTTGTGTAAATTGCTTTCCATGTCTGGCTGCATCGCAATTTCTGGAGGTTTGGAAGTTGCTTCGGACAGACTTTTAAGACTTATTGACAAAGGTGTAACAGTTGCACAAGTAGCAAAAGTTGCGGATAATTTTACCCAAGCTGGAATTATGGTTCATGCTTATTTGATGTATGGATTTCCAACGCAAACCGAGCAAGAAACAATTGATTCACTTGAAACGGTGAGACAATTAATTGAAATTGGCGCAATACAGTCTGGATTTTGGCATCAATTTGCTATGACTGCTCACAGTCCAGTTGGCTTAAATCCAGAGAAATATCATGTGATTCGCGCAAATCTTGAAACTGGAACTTTTGCAAACAACGATTTATTTCACGAAGATCCAACCGGTTGCAAACACGAAAATTTCAGTGAGGGTTTGAAAAAATCATTGTTCAATTTCATGCATGGAATTGGTTTGGAAATCCCTTTACAGAAATGGTTTGACTTTAAAATTCCAAGAACATTAATTCCGAAAAATTACATTGAAAAAGCAATTGATGTTTCAGAAGACAAAGAAATAAAACCGAGTTCAAAAATTATTTGGCTCGGAACAATGCCGACAATTCGATTTTATACTAAATCGAAAAAAGGAAAAACGTCAAATATGGCTGCTTTGTCTTTTTGCACTAAGAAAGAAGATGTTGAACTAAATGTAAAAGAAGATTTGGGAAAATGGCTTTTTGAATTATTAGAAAAATGTGCAGCCTCACAAAAATCAAAAATTACTTTTGAACAAGTTCAACAGGAATTTAAAGAAAATAATTTGGGTGATTTTGAAATTTTCTGGAAAGGATTTACCTTAGCTCAATTAAGAGATTATGGTTTGATAGTAGTTTGATGTGATAAGAATTAAAACAATTATTTTATGAACTTAATTTTATTCAATTCTAAATTTATTTAATTATATTTGTTAAGGAAAAACTCAAAATAAGGTAACTTGAAAGTTTAATTAAACACTTAAAAATATTTAATATTTTGATTTACAAAAAGGTAAAAAAATAAATATAAACGATATAAGCGCAATGCGCATAGCCAAATGTTATGCCCAATGCTAGAACGACCCTTACAACCATCAACAAACCGACAGAAAAAACTAACTTTGGACTGTAAAAATTGACAACAAAATTAATGACTTTAGAACAGTACATAGACAACATAAATAAACGATATAAACTTGGTAATGCGACCGAGCATACTTTTCGTGGCGACCTGCAACAACTGTTAGAAAGTTTAGTGCCTGACATCAGGGCGACCAATGAACCCAAAAGACAATCTTGCGGAGCACCTGACTACATTCTGACTAAAAAAGAAATTCCAGTAGGTTTTATTGAAGCAAAGGACATTGGAGACAAAGACCTTGAAGGAGCAAAGAAAACAGG